>JBIIGJ010000137.1:0-7908 GCA_044236455.1 Pirellulales bacterium | reverse complement strand
CGACGAGGACGGGCTCCCCGAACACCGAAGTGAGCATCAGGCGCCTCGGCGTCAATCGCCAACCATCATCCCCGACGCCACCGCCGAGCCGCCGAGCGAGCGCAGCGTGTTCGGGGAGTCCGTCCGGGCGCACAGGTCCAGCAGAGGCTGCGAACCGTCCGTCACGCGGCGTCGTTAGCCCGCCATCCGACGTGGCACTGCCTCGGCTGCAACCGCAGCCGTCGAGACGTAGTGCATCAGGTACGCATCCTCGGTCGTATCCTGATAGAAATCCTTCAACACCGAGATCGCACGGAAGCCCAACGAGCGGAAGAAGAGCTGCGCCGGGAGATTGGTCTCCCGCACCTCGAGCACGAGCCGATTCCGCCGTTCCGGCGTCAGCTTCCCGATGAGCTTCTCCATCATCCGCGTGCCGATGCCGAGCCGTCGATGGGATCTGGCCACGGCGAAGTTCAGCACGTGCAAGCGGCTGCGGTGCAGTTCATAGATCATGAAGGCGACCACCGACTCGCCCGACTCCGCCACCATCCCGATGCAGTTTCTCTGCCGCAAGCACCGGGTGAAATCCTCGTCGGACCAGGGAAATTCAAAGGCTTCCTGCTCGACGCCGAGCACCTCGCGCATATCGCGGCGGATCATCCAGCGGACATGAATCCGGAGCCGTTCTTCCTGTGTCGATCTCACGTGTGCGAACTCCCTGCGTCGTTGTCTGTGATCGGTGCGCCGTGCGGTCTGCAACTCGCCGGCTCCCTCCGGGTGCCGGGGCCGGCGGGGGGCGAACCGTAGCAGGCCCCCCTGCCACGGCCAAGAGCTTTCGCGACCGTGAAAAGAGGACAGCAAAAGGCGGGTACAACCGCCTTGACCGCCCCCGGGTCGGCACCTACCCTCCCGCCACTCTTGCTTGGGATAGAGCGCCGTCGGGCACGCGTGCCGCACACGCACGCCCCGTCGGCGTCCCGCGGTGAAACGAATGGCGGCGTGGATGCACGACGAACGGAAAAAACCCGACAGCCGACCCCACGGCGTTGCCACGGCGGCGCGGCTCGCGTGGCTATCGCTCTGTGCGATCATGATTGGCTGCGCCGGCCCGGCCATTCGCAGCCAAAGCCCCGAGATCGAGACGCTGACGGCTCTCGAGAACGACACGAAACTCATCGGCGACTACGCGGCCCCGTGGGGCCTCAACGCCCAACGGATTGAGCGAGCGGCGCTCATCACCGGCCTCGCCGGCACCGGCAGTGATCCCGCTCCCAATGCGCAGCGTCAATCGCTCATGGCCGACATGCAGGCCCGGGGCGTCGTCGAGCCCAACGGGCTGCTGGCTTCGACCTCCACTTCGCTGGTCTGGGTGCACGGCTATCTGCCGCCGGGCGTCCGCCGGGGAGATCGGTACGACGTCCACGTCGAGGTGCCCCGCGATTCTGAGACCAGCAGCCTTGCCGGCGGCTGGCTGATGGAAACCCGCATGGCCGAGATGGCGGTGCTGGGGAGCCGCATCCGCGACGGCCACGTGCTGGGCATTGCCGAGGGCCCGCTCCTCGTGGATCCGGTATCGACCGGCACGCTCGATCCGGTATCGAAGCTTCGCGCGAAGGTACCCGGCGGCGGTGTGGCGTTGCAGTCGCGGCCAATCGGACTGATCCTCGCGCCCGAACACCGCTCCATCGGCCTCTCGAAACGGATCGGCGATTGCATCAACCGGAGGTTCCATACCTCCATTCGTGGTGCCAAACGGGGCGTCGCCACTCCGAAGACCGACCGCTACATCGAACTGGAGATTCCGCCCGTCTACGCCGACAATCTCGGCCGCTACATCCGCGTGGTGCGGAGCATGGCCGTGCTCGAACCGCCGGGCGGCCGCCATGCACGGCTCGAATTGCTCCGCCGGCAGCTTTCCGATCCGGTCACGGTGACGGGAGCGGCAGTCCGCCTGGAGGCGATCGGCAGGGAGGCCGTGCCCACGCTCCGCGACGCACTGGAGTCGAAGGACCCCGAGATTCGTTTTGCCGCCGCCGAGGCGCTCGCCTATCTCGGAGAGTCGGTTGCCGCGGTCCATCTGGCCGAGGCGGCCACCAGCCTGCGGAGCGCCCGGCCGGCGGCGCTCGCCGCGCTCGGCACGCTCGACGACGCCAATGGCATCGACGCCCTGCGGTCGCTGCTCACCAGCCCCAGCGCCGAGACCCGCTACGGCGCCTTCCGCGGACTGTGGAAGATCGACCCGACCTCGCCGCTCGTACGGGGCGACCGGCTCGGCGATGCCTGCTCACTGCACGTGCTCGACGTGAAGGGGCCGCCGCTGGTGCACGTCACCCGCAGCAGGCGGCCCGAAATCGTGCTCTTCGGCACCGAACATCCCATCGGCGACGGACTGCGGGCCGAGGCGGGCCCGACGATCGTCGTCGTCGTCGACGGCCCGACGGCGCTCGTGAGCCGCTTCATCGCGGGTGAACCCGACCAGCAGAACGACGTTCCCGCCCGGGTGGAAACGATCGTCCGCGCGATCGTGGAAATGGGGGGCACCTACCCCGACGTCGTCCAGTTCCTCCAGCAGGCCAGTTCGCACCATGCCCTGAAAAGCCGTCTCGTCTTCGACGCCATCGCCGAGGAGGAGGGCCGCATGAGCATTCACGAAGAGGCTTCCGCCAGGAACCGCGACATTCCTCCCGCATCATCTGACGAGGACGCGCCGGCCGGCGACGGTGCCGCCGACGCGGCCCCGCCTACGGACGAGTCTTCATGACCAGGCTCACGGCCCTCGAACTGTTCGGCTTCAAGAGCTTCGCCGACCGAACGCGGTTCGAGTTCCCTGCAGGCATCACGGCGGTCGTCGGCCCGAATGGATCGGGCAAGTCGAACGTCGTCGACGCCATCAAGTGGGTGCTCGGGGAACAGTCCGTCCGCAGCCTGCGCGGACACGACATGACCGACGTGATCTTCGCCGGATCGGGCGGCCGCAAGCCGCTCAATGCCGCGGAAGTCTCGCTCATCTTCGACAACGCCGACGCTCTGCTTCCGGTCGATGCACCAGAGGTGCAGATCACCCGGCGCGTCTACCGCAGCGGCGAGAACGAGTATCTGATCAATGGCGAAGCCTCGCGGCTTCGCGACATCCGCGAACTCTTCTCCGGCACCGGGGCCGCCACCCAGGCCTACAGCGTCATCGAGCAGGGTCGTGTCGACGCCCTGTTGGTGGCCTCCGGTCGCGATCGCCGCGCCGTCTTCGAGGAGGCCGCCGGCATCACGCGGTTCAGGGCCCGACGCACCGAGGCGCTCCGCCGGCTGGAACGCAGCGAACAGAACCGTCAACGCCTCGCCGACATCGTCGGCGAGGTGTCGAGCCGGTTGGAGACCGTGCGTCACCAGGCCGCGCGGGCGCGGCGTTGGCAGCAGATGACCGACCGGCTCCGAACGCTGCGGCTGGCCGCCGCGGCGCAGGATCTCGCCGAGGTCGATGCCGCGGTGGCACGCGTCGAGGGGATGCACGCCACCGCCCGCGATGAACTCTCGGTCACCGAGACGCGTTCGTCCGCCGCCGCCGACCGCGCCGCGGCACTCGCCGCCGCCGAGGTCGAACTGCAGCCGAGGCTGGAGTCGGCCCGGGCGTTGCTCGCCACCGACAGGGCGCGGGCCGTGGCCGCCGACGCCACCCTGACGGCGCTCTGGACCCGGCGTCGGGATCTCGAGGCCGAGCAGTCCCGGCTCGAGGACGATCTGCGGCGGGCCGCCCGCGACCAGGCCGTCGCGGTCCAGGCCGTCGCAACAGCCAGAGCCGACGTCGCCGCGATCGAAGCGGAATCGCTCGATCTGGCGGAGCGACTGGTCGCCTGCGAGGAGGCCGCAGCCGGTTCGCACGAGCATGCCGCGCGGGCCAAGCAGGCGGTGGCCGAACGGACGACCACCGTCGACAGTCTGGAGCGGACCCGCCAGAAGTTGCAGTCTGATCTCGACCGCACCGCGGCCCGGGTCGAGGAGTCTCACCGCGTCGCTGACTCCTGGCGAACGAGAATCGACGCGGCTCGGCTGCAGTTGGCGAGGATGCTGGAATCGGCCTCCACCTGGGAAGGGACCATCGCATCACTTACGCAGCGGATGGCCGCCGTGGAATGCGAACTGGAGACGCTCGACGTGACCCACCGCGAGCGTTCCGAGGCGGTCGATGCCGGCTGGCAGGCACTCGCCGGCTGGCAGGCGAAGCTGGAGGCCTGCCGCGAACGTCGCGCGATGCTCACTGAGATGATCAGCCGGCAGGAGGGATTCTCCGACGCCGCACGGAAGCTGCTCGCCGACACCGCCCCCTCGCGGGCCGTGCCCGGCCTGCTCGGGCCGCTGGCCGACCTCGTCGATGCCGACGTGACTTGGGCGCCGCTCGTCGATCTCGCGCTCGGCCCCCTGGGGCAGGCACTCGTCATCGACTCGCTCGACGAACTCGTCCGCTGGCAGGCCGACTGGTCGGCGACCGACGAGGCCCGCACGGTGCTGGCGGCGGGCGGTCGCATCGGATTCCTGTCGGTCCAGACGTTGCGCGACGGCATCCCGTTCAACGTTGAAGGCGAGCCCGGAGTGGTTGGCCGGCTCGACCGTCTCATCGGTCTGCCCGACACTTCCGTCCACGATCCGCTGCCGGCGGGCGGGCCGGGGCTCGTGTCCAGACTGTTGGGCAGGGTGTGGGTCGTCGAACGGCTTACCGATGCCGTGCCGCTGATCGGGTCGGCGCCACAGGGCACCCTGTTCCTCACGCGGGACGGTGAATGCTTGTCGGCCGAAGGCGGACTCGAGATCGGACAGCCCGGCGCCGCCACCGGACTGGTCGCGCGACGGAGTGAACTCAAGGCGCTCGACCAGCGGCATGACGAACTGACCCGCACCGTAGCCGAGGCAGGCGACCTGATCGAACAGCTGCAGACCGATCTCGCGGCGGTCCGTCAGGAGATTCGCCAGGCGCAGGGACGCAGGCAGCAGGCTGCGGAGCGAGTTGCCTCGTCGCGGGCGGAACTCGATCGCACCGCCCGCGAGCAGGTCGTGGCGGGCGACGCCCTCGCCGTGATGGAATCGAGTCTCCGCGATGCCGAACGGCAGACGGTCGAATTGGCCACCGTGCGTGATGCCGCGCAGACGGCCGCCGAGCGGGCCGACGGCGACCTCGCCGATGCCAGGCACCAGCTCGCCCGCGCCCGCAACGACATCGACACCCTCGACCGCTCACGGGGCGAAGTGCTCGACGAGATCCATCGTCTGAGGGTCGGGCAGGCAACCTGCGCCGAACGGCTGGCCCGGTCCCGCGACGCAGTAGAGGCACGGCTGGCCGAGCTCCAGGCCCGGAGGAGCGAGCTGGACAATTCCCGCCAACGTCGCGGCGACGCGGAGCAACGGCTGGCCGGCATCGATCTTGAGCTCCTGACCGTCTGCGCCCGACACGCCGAAGCGATGGTGGCGGCGGAGCGATCCAACACGGTGCTCGGCGACCTCACGGCCGGCCAGGATCAGCTGACGGCCGACAAGCGGTCTGTCACGTCGGAACTGGAACATGCGCGCACCACGGCAGCGCGGCTGGCCGAGACGATCCACTCGCATGAACTCGAGGCAGGCGAGGCGCGGCACCGGCGGACGCGGATCATCGAGCGCATCCGAGACGACTATGACATCGCCATCGAAGACGTCGTCGCCCAAGCCCCCGCGTCACAGGAAAACGTCCGCCCCGCCACCGAGACGGGAGAAGTTCCCGCCATCCCTGCGGACCGCGGCGAACTCGACACGGAGATCGAGACGCTCCGTCGCAAGCTCGCTTCGATGACCTCCGTCAACATGGAAGCGCTGGCCGAGTCCGAGGCGCTGACGGAGCGGCTCACCGGCCTGGAAACGCAGTTGGCCGACGTGACGAATGCGAAGCTGACGATCGAGCAACTCGTGGCCCGCATCGACGACGAGAGCAGACGGCTGCTGGGGGAGACGATCGAGACGGTCCGCGGACACTTCCGTGAGTTGTTCGAGCGGCTCTTTGGCGGCGGCCAGGCCGACATCGTGCTCGAACCTGGCGTCGACCTCCTGGAAACCTCGGTCGAGATCGTGTCGCGGCCACCCGGCAAGGAGCCGCGCAGCATCTCGCTTCTTTCCGGTGGCGAGAAGACGATGACCTGCGTCGCCCTGCTGTTGGCGATCTTCCGCTCGCGGCCCAGCCCCTTCTGCGTGCTCGACGAAGTCGATGCCGCGCTCGACGAAGCCAACGTCGACCGATTCGCGGGCGTGCTGCGCGACTTTCTCTCGTCGACGCAGTTCATCGTCGTCACGCATTCGAAAAAGACGATGGCCGCCGCCGACACCCTCTATGGCGTCACCCAGGAGGAGTCGGGCGTGTCGAAGCGGATTTCTGTGCGGTTTGAATCGTCGGCCGCGACCGTGGCCCGGCCCGCAAAAAAAGCGGCCTGAACGAGCTGTTTTCGGGCGACCCCACCGGTGTCACCGGTGCTTTCGCCAAGAACGGCTCAAGTCTCACGACGTGATCTTTCGATCTAACCCTTTGTACGGTCATGCCGCGAACGTGTCCGGGTGAAAACCAGGCCACGGTCGCGGGCTGAAGCAGGGGGGGACACCTGCGAGTCATGGAGCCGGGCGACGGCGTCTTCGGACGCACGGATTGCCCAGTTCCCTCTCACACCCCCTCCCGGCGCTTCCTGGCCGGCCTTCGTGGGGTCGACGACGCGGTCGATTTCACGACGAAAAATCCGCGTCATGGGGGGCTGGGTTCCGCTGCTCAGAAGGGTGCGGGCTGGCCAGGACAGTTCCGGACACGAATGATCCACATGGAGTCCAAGTGATGAAGGTTTTCACGACAGGCCAGGTCGCCAAGATCTGTAAAGTTGCTCCCCGCACGGTGAGCAAATGGTTCGATTCGGGTCGGCTGAAAGGCTACCGCATTCCGGGCAGCCAAGACCGCCGCATCCCCCGCGAATACTTGATCAAGTTCCTGAAAGAGCACGGCATGCCGCTGGGCGACCTCGAAGATGAGGCGATGGCGAAGGTGCTGCTCGTCGGGCAGGATCAGGTTCTGATCGAGAACCTCAAGAAGCAACTGCCCGTCGAAAAGTCGTTCAAGATCCAGGTGGCGGCCAGCGGCTTCGAGGCCGGCATCCAGGCGGAGAGCTTCCATCCCGACTGCATCGTGGTGGACTACTCGATCGGCCGGATCGATGCCCAGCAGATCTGTCAGAACCTCCGCCGCAATCCGGAGTATGCCGACACCATCGTGATCGCCCTGCTGCCGGACGACGGCTCGCAGATCACGGTGGACCGGGCCCACGTCAACGAGAGCTTCAAGAAGCCGTTTGACGTCGCCCTGCTGGCGGAGCGTCTCCGCACGCTGATCGGAGCCCGCAAGGAGTTGGTCTAGCACCAACCGGAAACGTCCGACCCCATAACCGAGGGCCGGCGTGTCGCTGACACGCCGGCCCTCGTGCGTTACCATGCTGCCATGAGCACTCCCCACGGCATCCGCATGATCGACGTCGGCGCCAAGCCGGTATCGCTCCGCACGGCCCGGGCCTCGGCCCGGCTGCGGGCGCTGCCTGAGACGATCCGCCGGATCCGGGCCCACGAACTCGACAAGGGAGACGCCATCGCCACGGCCCGCCTCGCCGGCATCATGGCGGCCAAGCGCACCAGCGACATCGTGCCACTGTGCCACCCGCTCCCCCTCGACTCGGTCGAGATGGCGATTTCCTTCACCGAGCCGGAATGTGTCGTCATCGAGGCGGTGGTGCGAGCGACCGCCCGCACCGGCGTCGAGATGGAGGCGCTCACGGCGGTCACCGCCGCGGCGCTGGCGATCTACGACATGTGCAAGTCGATCGACCGGGACATGTCGATCGAGGCGATCCACCTCGAAGAGAAGACCGGTGGCAGCCGCGGCGACTA
>JBIIGJ010000101.1:0-11966 GCA_044236455.1 Pirellulales bacterium | reverse complement strand
GGCAGCCGCGGCGACTACGTCCGCTCCTGAAGCGGCGACTCGGCCAGGATCGGCTCGAGTTCATCGACGAAGTCCCGCACGTCCTTGAACTCGCGATAGACGCTGGCAAACCGGACATAGGCCACGGTGTCGAGCGATTTGAGCAGCTCCATCAGCCGCTCCCCGAGCACTCCGCTGGGCACCTCCGTCTCGTAGCTGCCGTAGAGTTCGGCCTCCAGCGCCACGACCACGCCCTCGATGTCGTCCTCCGTCACCGGCCGCTTCCAGCATGCCTTGGCGAGGCCCCGCTTGATCTTGTCGCGATCAAAGGGCTCACGGTCGCCCCCCTTCTTCACCACGGAAAGGAGCTGACGCTCGACCCGTTCGTAGGTCGTGAACCGGCGGCGGCAACCGACGCATTCGCGCCGGCGGCGAATGGAGGCGCCGTCATCGCCGGCGCGTGAATCGATCACACGGTCGTTATCGGTGCGGCAGAATGGGCAACGCATGGCGGGGTCCTGCGGAAGGCTGCGGGCATGACCGCTGCAGTCCTGGGAGATAGCATCCTAGAAGCGCACTGCCAAAACCGGCAAGTCGGCTGTGACGGCGATTCTGTCGCCGGCTCACTCCGTCGTGGCGGAGTTGTCGTCGGACGGGGAATCGTCCGGCTTGGCATCGCGAACCAGCTTCCAGTCGCGCCGCTGCCGGGAGGAGGGAATATCCATGGCCTTGCGGTATTTCGTCACCGTACGACGGGCCACTGTGATTCCCTGCTTGCCGAGGATCTTGATGAGATCATCGTCGCTGTAGGGCTTCTCCTTCGGCTCGTTGTCGATGATCTCCTGCAACTTCACTCGGACCGTGTCCCAGGCAACCTCGTCGCCATCGGCACTGACGGTGCCCCCAACAAAAAACCTTCTCAACGGATAGAAGCCGCGGGGGGTCTGCAGCCACTTGTCATCGACGGCCCGACTGACGGTCGTGACGTGCATCCCGATGCGATCGGCGATTTGCTGCATCTTGAGGGGCTCGATCGCCTCTGGGCCGTCCGACAGGAACCGGGTCTGGTGGTCGACGATCGCCTGCGTGGTTTTGAGGAGCGTGCTGCGGCGTTGCTCGATCGATTCGATCAGCCACTGGGCGGCGTTGATCTTCCGCTTGATGTACTCGCGGGTGGCGGCAGGGGTATCGGGGGAGTGCAACATCTCACGGTAGGTGGGGCTGATCCGCAGATTGGGCAGATCGACCTCCTCCAGCCGCACCTTCCACGATCCGTCCGGCTGCTGGTCGACATAGACGTCGGGTTTGACGACGGGCACGAAGGGCTGGGTGAACACGGCCCCCGGCTTGGGCTTGAGCCCATGCAACTGCTCCCGCAACGCCTCGATCTGCTCGATCGTGAAACCTGTCTTGCGGACGATGAGCGGCAGCTTGTTCCCGGCCAGATCCTCGAGGTGATCGGTGACGAGCCGTCGCAACTGCCGGGCATTCGGCATGTCGGGACGGATCTGCAGCAGCAGGCACTCCTTGAGATCGCGGGCACCGACACCTGGCGGATCCATCCCCTGCACCACCGCCAGCGCCTTCTGCAACTGCGGCAGCTGCTCCTGCGGCCCGTCGGGATCGACCAGCTCCTCGAGTGGCATGGGGAGGTAGCCGTTGACGTCGAGGTTGTAAATCACCTTGTCGGCAGCCTGCCGCTCGGCCTCGGTGAGATCGTAGTTGGAAAGCTGGTCGTGGAGATGGTCGGACAGGGTTTCGGGCCGCTCGGCCATGTTGGCCATGGCGTCGAGATAGCGGTCGCCGGCCTCGTCGATCTGCGCCGCCGATGGTCGGCTGCGGTCGTCGTCGGAATCGGGATAAAGGTTCGTCCAGTCATAGGAACGCTCGAAGTCGGCCTGGTTGGCGTGCTCCTGATCGACGATCAGGGGCCGCTCGTCGACCGTCTTGGCCGACGACTCCGGCCCCGGCTCCGACTGGCCGCCCGCCGCATCGGCCGCCGCGGCCCCGCCGGCCGCCTCGTCGAGCCCCGGCTCGTCCACCTCGAGCGTCTCGTTGTTCTGGATCTCCTGCTCGATTCGCTCCTCAAGCGCCATCACGGGCAGCTGCAGGATCTCCATCGACTGGATCATGCGCGGCGCAAGCATCTGCTTCTGCGCCATCCGCATTTCCTGGCCGAACGACATCCGCATGCTAGAAGCTTCCTTCGCGTGGCTGCCGACGCGGAATCAAACCGGTGGCGAGCTCTTCTGAACGACGATCCTGATCGCCGTTAAGAATACCTTTTTTTGGCGGTCGCCGCATTTCTTTTCGACAGTCGCTACAGCTTCTGTCGGCTTGAGATCGCGTCGGCAAGCATTTCCCGGTTGGCCTGCTGGAGCGAGGCGCCCATGGTGAGGCCACGCGCCAGCTTGGTGATCGCCACCGGCAGGCCGGCCAGCCGCCCGGCAATCACCAGCGCCGTGCCATCGCCCTCCACGTTGGGCGTGGTGGCCATGATCACCTCGCGAAAGCCACCCTGACGCACCCGCTCGACGAGCCGGTCGATGGTGAGCTTGTCCGGACCGTTTCCCTCCAGCGGCGCCACCCTGCCCTGCAGCACATGGTAGAGCCCGCGGTAGCCGCCGGCCTCCTCCAGCGCCAAAAGATCACGGACCTGCTCCACGATGCAGAGCAGACCGCGGTCGCGTTTGGGATCGAGGCAGATCCCGCACTCGTCTCCTTCCGCCAGATTGAAACAGGTCTTGCAGGGCCGCAGGTTCTCCTTGACGGCCCGGATGGCATCCGCGAAGGCGAGCGCCTCAGCCCGCGACATGCCGAGCACGTGGTAGGCCAGCCGTTCGGCCGTCTTGCGGCCGATGCCGGGCAGGTCGGCGAAATAATCGATGAGCCGCGTCACCGGGCCGCGTTCCTCAGCCATCGAGGCCTCCGCAGCCGTTGCCATTGTCGGAATCGTGTGCGGCGGAATGATCTCGTTCATCCTCGTCCGCCACGGCGGCAGCCACCACAGCGTCGGCCGGCTGCCCGGCCACAGCCGGCTCAGGCGTGGTCGGCCGTGGCCGCGGCGGCTCCACTTTGCGCACCGCGGCGTCGAACAGCGTGCGAACGTGCATTACGAGCGGATGTTCCGACACCTCCCGGAGCATCGCCGCCTGCGATACGGCAGGCCGGCCACGTTCAGCCGAACCAGACGCCCGGCCGTTCGATTCCGACGCAGTTGCCCCGGCATCGGGCGGGGATTCGACCTGCAGCGCATGCCGCACAGGACGGCCGGCCAGATCAGAAAGGGCTCTCGACAGGCCGGCCGCGATCTCGGGCCGCCGGAGAAACGAGACGGCATTGCCGGCGGAACTCGGCAACGCAACCTCCAGCACATCGTCGCGCCACACCGCCCGGTGGGCCATCTCCGCGAAATCAACCGCGAGTCCGCCGACTGCCTCTGCCCCGCGGAGCCAGGCCGCGAGCGGATCAGCGGGGAGTCCGGCCGCGGCAGGCATCGGCGGGGGCGCCGGCTCACTGTCTTGAACGTGCGTTGGCTCAGCTGTGTTGGCCACCACAGCCGGCTCGAGGGCGACGACAGCCTGGGGCTCAACGGCGGCCGTGGCCGGCGGCGTCAGGTCGGTCGTTTTTTTTTCGCGCGGAGGCTCAGCCAAAGGCGCCGCTGCTACTCGCGGGGCCGGCGGCGCACCCGCGCCAGCCACTCCGACCTTCTCCACCGCCTCCGCGAGACTGTCGAGGTCTTCGAGACTCGCCAGCCGCACGATCGCCATCTCGGCGAGCACGGCCGCGTGACCGCTCGACCGCATGCGTCCGAGTGCATGGTCGATGATCTGCAACATGGCCAGGAGGGTGACGGTGCCCGTCTCGCGGCCGACCGCCGCCAGATCGACGCCCAGTCCCTCACCCTGCAGCATCAGCTCCGCGCCGCAGCCCACGCTCGCCAACAGGCTGTCGCGGAGGGCCGCCATCACCTGCTCCAGCACCCCACCGGGGTCGGCGCCGCCTGCGGTCGCCGCGTCAAACGCCGCGAGTGCACCGCGGGCATCTCGTGCCGTCAAACACGCGATGAGTGCGCCGACCTTTTCTTCGCGTCCGGTGCCGATGACCGCGTGCACCTCGTCCACGCCGATCGTCCCGGCAGCCGAACCAAGCAGTTGTTCCAGGAGCGACTGGCTGTCTCGCATGCTGCCGGCCGCACGGCGGGCGATCAGGGCCAGCGCCTGCGGCGTCACTTCCGCCCCCTCAGCCTCCACGATCTGGGCCAGGCGGCGGGCGATCGCCGGCGGGTCGACCGTCTGGAAGTCAAACCGCTGGCACCGCGAGAGAATCGTGATCGGCAGCTTGTCGGGCTCCGTCGTGCAGAGCACGAACTTCACGTGTGCGGGCGGCTCCTCCAGGGTCTTGAGGAGGGCGTTGAAGGCCTCCCGCGTGAGCATGTGCACTTCGTCGATGATGTAGGTCTTGTAGCGGCCCCGCGCCGGCCGGACGGCGACGTTCTGCCGCAGCTGCCGCATCTCGTCGATGCCGCGGTTGCTGGCGGCGTCGATTTCCACCACGTCCACATCCTGCCCGGCCGCGATCGCCAGGCAGGTGTCGCAGGCATTGCAGGGCTCGCCACCCACGCGACTGGTGCACTCGAGCGCCTTGGCATAGATCCGGGCAGCGCTCGTCTTGCCAACGCCCCGGGCGCCGGTGAAGAGATACGCATGGCCGATCCGGCCCGACTCGATCGCCCCGGAGAGACCGCGGGCGACGTGCTCCTGGCCGACCAGTTCATCGAACCGCTGCGGGCGGTAGCGGCGGGCCACCACCTGGTAGCCCTGCACGGGTACGGCCGCTGTGCCTGCGTCGGAGGCTGGTTCGCTCTGGGCCATGGCACGCGAAAAGGGACGGTGCGGGTGAGAGGCCGGACGCCGATGAGAGGCCCACCGCACAAAGGGGCGACTGCTTATGGCTGCTGCGGTTAGGCCCTGACCAGGTTCACAGGCCCCCATCGCAGGGGCCTCTCATCGGCGTTCGCACCACCTGTTTTGTACGCGGCATCGCGCAGACGGTCAAAGGCTGCTACATTTTCCCGCCATGGCGTCACCGATGATGCAGCAATTCGAGGCCGCGAAAGCCCGGTGTCCGGGGGCGCTGGTGCTGTTTCGCATGGGGGATTTCTACGAGCTCTTCGGAGACGACGCCCGCGAGGCCGCCGATCTCCTCGACCTCACGCTCACCAGCCGCGACAAGGGGCCCGACGCCCTGCCGATGGCCGGCTTTCCGCATCATCAGCTCGACGTGCAGCTCGTGAAGCTCGTGGCCAAAGGCCGGCGTGTCGCGATCTGCGAACAGATCGACGATCCCAAGACCACGAAGGGCCTCCTGCGCCGCGAGGTCACACGGATCGTCACGCCCGGCATCGCGTCGGATGAATCGCTGCTCGATCCCGCGCGGCGCAACTGGCTCGTGGCGATCGTGCCCCAGGCCGTCATGAAGCGGGGTGCGGCCTCGACGGACGCGGCCGGCGGCGAAGTCGACGACGAGGCCGGCGGCATCTTCTGCGGTCTGTCCTGGATCGACGTGGCGGCAGGACGATTCGAGGCAGCGGTCGTGCCCCGCGACGACGTGCCCGACCTGCTGCTCCGCCTTGAGCCGACGGAGTGTCTCTGCGCGGAAAAAGATCGCGACGGCGTCAACGCCATCATGGCTGAAGCGGGCGGCGGCCTGCTGTCGGCTGGCTGCGCGGTGACGGCCCGCCCCGACTGGTGGTTCGACAGCACCTCCGCGCGGGCAGCGGTGGACCGGGCCCTGGCCCAGAAGCGGCTGGAGGGGCTCGGCTTCGAGTTGCCGGCCGACCTGCCCGGCATCGCCGCCGCCGGTGGCATCGTGGCGTATCTGGAGGAGAACGAGCCGGCCGCGGTTGCCCGCATCGAGACGCTCTCCGCCTGGAGGCCGGGCCACCGCATGGAGATCGACGAGGCCTCGCGACGCAGCCTGGAACTCGTGCGGTCGGCGACGGGTAGCAGCAGCCGCCGCGAGGGAACGCTCGCCGGCGTGGTCGATCGCACGAAGTCGCCGATGGGTGCGCGGCTGCTCGTGGAATGGCTATCGGCCCCCCTGATCGACAAGACGCAGATCGATGCCCGCCTCGATGCCGTGGCCACGCTCGTGGCCAATCAGTCACTGGCCATGCGGCTGGCCGAGAAGCTCACCGGCATCGGCGACCTGGAACGGCTCATCAGCCGCGTGATCTCGGGCCGTGCGGGCCCGCGCGACCTCGAACGGATCGGCCGGGCCACGGCGATCCTGCCCGACCTGATCGCGGTGTTGGCGGGGAGCGGAGGCCTGCTCGCCGAGCTCCGCGACGCGATCGATCCCTGCGAGGAATTATCCCGGCGGATCGGCGTGACGCTCCGCGAGGGCTGTCCGGTATTTGCCCGCGATGGCGGCTTTGTCCGTCCCGGATTCGACGGCCGCCTCGACGAATTGGTGGAGATGGCGTCGGGAGGCAAAGCGTGGATCGCGCGGTATCAGGCCGAGCAGATCGAGCGGACCGGCATCCCCACGCTCAAGGTCGGATTCAACCGCGTGTTCGGGTTTTTCCTGGAGGTGGGCCGCGCGCAGGCGGCGAAGGTGCCGGCCGACTACATCCGCAAGCAGACGGTCAAGAATGCGGAGCGCTACACCACGCCGGAACTCGACGATCGCCAGCGACAGGTGCTTGGTGCGGAGGAAGAGTCGCTGCGACGGGAGATCGAGCTGCTCGAACTGCTGCGGCTCTTCGTGGCGGAGCACCGCGTCGCCCTCGACCGCATCACCGCCATCCTCGCCACGCTCGACGTGCTCCGCTCGCTGGCCGACGTGGCCCGCTCACGGGGCTGGGTGCGGCCGGAGATCACGGAGGGGGGCGATCTGTTCGTGGAAGCGGGCCGTCACCCGGTGCTCGAGGATCTGCTCCCGGCGGGCACGCTTGTGGCAAACGACCTGATGTTGTCAGCCCTGCCGGCCGCCGGCGCGAATGCGGCGCCGGCGATCCTGCTCGTCACGGGCCCCAACATGGGCGGCAAGAGCACGTTCATCCGGCAGGCGGCGCTCGTGGCCGTGCTGGCACAGGCCGGCAGCTTCGTGCCCGCGAAGCGGGCACGCGTGGGCATCGTCGACAGGCTCTTCGCGCGGATTGGCGCCGGCGACGATCTCGCCCGCGGCGCGAGCACGTTCCTCGTGGAGATGTCGCAGACGGCGCGGATCCTCAACCGGGCCACGCCGCGAAGCCTCGTGATCCTCGACGAGGTGGGCCGGGGCACGAGCACGTTCGACGGGCTGGCGATCGCGCAGGCCGTGGTGGAGCACTTGCAGGGCAGAATCGGCTGCCGCACGCTGTTTGCGACGCACTATCTTCAGCTCGCCGCGCTTGACCGGCTTGCTGGGGTGAGCAACGTGCAGGTGCTCGTGAAGCAGCACCGCGACCAGCTCGTCTTTCTCCACCAGGTGGTGCCGGGTGCGGCCGACAAGAGCTGGGGCGTGCACGTCGCCCGGCTGGCTGGCGTGCCGGAGCAGGTGATCGAGCGGGCCCGCGACCTGCTGCTCGGGTTTGAGACTGGCGGCATGGCCGGCCCGGCCGCGGTCAAGCCGCGTCGCAAGGCAGAGCCCGCCGACCAGCTTTCGCTCTTCGGCGAGTCAGTGGACTAAAAAAGGACTAAAAAAGGGGACGCAGCTCTTTTCGGTGGAACCGAAAAGAGCTGCGTCCCCTTTTTCACCCCGCGCAGGCGTTCATCTTGTCCCGCGGCGTGCCGGCCCCCACCAACTCCGGCGCCGGCTTCGCGAGCGGCACCACGTCGGCGTCGGAGCCGACCGTGACGGCGATCCGCTTGTAGGCCGGCGTCCGTGAGAGCGGATCAGCCGCCTTCGGCACGAGCACGTTGCTCTCGGGGTAATACATCGCCACGTTGCCCGGCCGGATCTGGTCGAAGGCCGACACGATCTGGCCCCGCATCTCCCCTGCGCTGCTCGCGATCCGGCACTTTCCGCCCGCCGTGAGGCCCAGCCGGCGGATGTCGTCGGGGTGCATGAGCACGATGTCGCGCCGCGTCTGGTTGCGGTAGAGGTCTTCCTCTTCGTAGACAACCGTATTGAACTGACCCTCGCTGCGGATCGTCATCAGCTGCATACCCTCCGGCACGGCGGGCAGGTCGTGCACGAAAAGGTGCGCCTTGCCGTCGGCCGTCGGAAACGCAGGCCGGTCGATCGTCCGCCCCGGAATCGAAAACTCCTTCTTCGTGCGGTCGATCGCCGCGATCTCCTCCAGCCCCGGCACGATCTTCGCGATCGCCTCACGGATCGTGCTCGTATGAGACATCTCCCGCCAGTTCACCGGGCTCGTGCCGCCGGTCGACGCTGCATCGCCACACACACGCAGGGCCAGGTCGGCGATGATCTCGACCTCGCTTCGCGGGCCGACATGCCGGGGCTTGCCGCCGTCGGAGAGGCGGATGTAGCTGAACATGCTCTCCTGGGTGGAGGGCTCCGGCTCCTCGTCCCGCGCCAGCACCGGCAGGATGATCGTCTCCTCGGCGCCGGTGCCCCAGGCGTGGCCCGTGTTGAGCGAGGTGCTCATGTAGACGACCGTGTCGATCCTCTCCATCGCCCGCTTGGCATAGCTCGCTTCGGGGCTCGCGCCGTAGAGATTGCCGCCGAGGCAGAGGGCGAAACGCATCTTTCCCTCGTCGGCCGCGTCGAGGCACTCGAGCGTGTCGTAGCCCTTGGTCGTTGGCAACTTCACGCCGAAATGGCTTTCGAGCCGGTCGAAGATCGCTTTCTTCAATGTCGGGGTGACGCCGACGGTGCCCATGCCCTGGATGTTGGAATGACCGCGGATCGGCTGCAGGCCGGCGCCGGGCTTGCCGACCATGCGCCGCATGAGGGCCAGCTGCGCGATCGCCTGCACGGTGGCGGCCCCGTGCAGTTGGTGGGTCACGCCCATCGTCCAGGCGAAGATCGCCCGCTTCGAGTTGGCATACTGCGCCGTGATGTCGTCGATCTGGGGCTTCGACACGCCCGACTTCCCCACGATCTCGTCCCAGGAGAGGCTCTCGAGCCGCGCCGCCAACTCAGACCATCCAACGGTGTGCTGAGTGAGAAACGCTTCGTCGACGATCGGGTCGGCCTGCTGAGAGCCGGTCTGTCGCGGACTGGCCTGTCGGAGGTCAGCGCGGTGCATCTCCAGCAGCCGCTTCATGAGCCCGTAGACGAGCGCAAGATCGCCGCCGACATGCGGCTGCACGTGGGTGCCGGCGATCTCGGCGCCAAAGAAGAGCGCCCACGGATCGCTCGGCACGGAGAAATTCACGGTGCCGGTCTCGATGATCGGATTGATCGACACCACCTTCCCGCCGCGGCGACGGACCATCATCAGCGTTCGCATCAGCCGCGGATGGTTGCTGGCCGGGTTGCCGCCGAGCAGGAAGACCATGTCGGCATGTTCCATGTCGTCGAGCGTGACGGTGCCGGCGCCCGTGCCGATCACGCTCGTGAGGCCAACGCCGCTCGCCTGGTGGCAGTAGAAGCTGCAGTTGTTGACGTGGTTGGTGCCATAGAGCCGCGCGAAGAGCTGCAGGAGGAAGCCCGCCTCGTTGCTCGACCGGCCGCTAAAGTAGAAGAAGCTCTGATCAGGCTGCGTCGCCCGCAGCTTCTTGGTGATCCGCTCCATCGCGTCGGCCCAGTCGATCGGCCGGTAGTGCTGCGAGCCCTTCTCAAGCACGACCGGCTGGACGAGCCGGCCGGAGTGCTCCATCTGATACGGCGTGAACATCCGCAGCTGCGGCACGGAGTAGGTCTCGAAGAACGTCGGCTTCACGGCCCCCTGCATGTCGGCGACCATTGCCTGAAACGACTTCTTGCAGACCTCGGGAAAGTGGCCCGCCTCGTTGACCATGCCCCCCGACTGGCCACCCATGCCCACGGCGCAGGTCTTGCATGCGTTTTTCGACCGCATCGCCTTCCAGAGGGCCCACACGCCGCCTGCTTGGCGGGCCTTCTTGAAGGTGTAGAGCACCGCCCGCCAGCCGCCGCCTGTCTTCACTCTGCCCATGGAATACTCCGTCGAGGCTCAATAGCCGCAATCCACCTAAAAGTTGCCGCTGAAATGCTACCCGCGATAGGATGGGAGTAGCAAGAAGCGTGCGGCGGCGCATCGTGCGTCGCCGGAGCGGAGTGACATCGGGTTTTCGAGGAGTTTTTATCAATGCGTGCAGCATGGATTTCGATGGTGGCGGCGATCGGCATCATCGCGGCGGCAACGGTCATGACGGGCACGGCTTCGGCCGAGGTCACGAGCGGGTATCAGGTGGGCGAATCGGTCGGTGCGATGACTGTGACCAAGGTCACCGGCAATCCGTTGGACGGCGTGCCTGATGGCAAGACGCTCTGCTACCGCTGCAAAATGGGGTCGCGGCCGGTGGTGATGGTGTTTGCCCGGACGGCTGACGAAAAGTTGGGCAAGCTCCTCAAAAAGCTCGACGAGGAGATCGAGGAGCACGCCAGCGCCAAGCTGACGGGCTTCGTGAACATGCTGGGCACCGACCCGGACGCGATCAAGAAGGATGCGGCTGAGTTCGTGAAGCTGCACGGCATCGAGCGGATTGCGTTCGTGGTGCCTGAGGATTCGGCCAACGGCCCAGCCGACTATAAGATCGCGCCCGACGCGGATCTGACGGTGGTCTGCTTCAAGGGAGGCAAGGTGCAGGCCAACCACGCGCTGGCCAAGGGTCAGCTCTCCGAAGAGAAGATCGACGCGATCGTTGAGGCGGCCTGCGCGATGACGGAATAGCCTGAGGGCGACGGTCAGGCACGGCCGAAAAGCTCGTGAATGATCATGACGGCCCGGGGAGGCGAATGCCCCCCGGGCCGCTTTGCTTTTCTGGATCGCAGCTGCGTGTCGCGTGATCTGCCTCATTAGCCGAGGCGAGATTTCACCCGAGGCTCTGGCCTTCCCCAAGTTGACGCCTGAGGCGACGCTCTCGCTCGATGCAAGCCCGCGGCGTATTTCGACGTGCCGTGGACTGCGACTCGGCCCATCGGATCGTCTCCTGGATCACCTGCCAGCGGGCGGCTGGGTGCCAGGCGAGTTCCCGCCGTTCGTGCTCGCACGCTGAACGATCCGCGGAGTCTTCAGCGGAGTTCTCACCGTCCGCGTTCGTCGTCGGCGTCATGTCTGGCGACCTCGTTGATTCGACATCGAGATCGCCCGTCGGAGAGACTCGATCCGTGCCTGCCGTCGTTGGCCTTCGGGCAAAGCTAGCTGACAATCGATCATATCCTCATCACAGAGCCCCTGGTACTCGACGCCGGCCGCTGTCTGACCGACCACGGCCCGCCCCCGGCAGGCTTCCCACGACGGCAGGCCGGTCACTCCGCGGAAGATGTCGATGGCACCAGCAGGGCTGGTCAGGCAGAACACCGACTGCCGCGTCAACCAGCCAGCCTGCTCCGCCACCGGCCTCCACGAGTCCTCGGTCGGCCCCCACGAGGCATCGAGTTTTCGCAGTGCCGAGTCACAGCGGTCGAGGTTCGCCGCGGTGTCCAGGATCCAGAAATCAATGTCGTAGGTCAGCACGGGCTCATGGCGGAGGAGGAAGTTCATGCCGCCGATCAGGAGATATTCAACCTCGCTCGCGTTGAACGTCCGGAGTATGTGGTCGATGTTCATTGGGAATTGTCTCGCCGCGGAGCATCACCTGGGGGCCAGGAACGCCTCTATCAGGCACGACGGAAATTCTATCCGCTCTTTCCGCGAAGAGGGCTAACAACGGGCGGCATTTCCCCATGTTTTCCGGCCCAACGAGGACCACAGGCTGACGGCCCGCGATCGACGGGTTATATTTGCCGCCATGCGAGGCAGCGGCCCCTTGGCGGCTGACCGAGTGTGGCAGCGTAGCTCAGTTGGTTAGAGCACCGGCTTCATAAGCCGGGTGTCGCCGGTTCAAGTCCGGCCGCTGCTATTGTCA
>JBIIGJ010000207.1:0-3880 GCA_044236455.1 Pirellulales bacterium | reverse complement strand
AGCGATGGGACCGTTCCCATAAAAGCCCGGAGCGGAAGCGATGGGATGCCCGTGCTGCGGTCAAATGAACCGCGCGAGTACGAGCACGCCGGCGAGGCCCATCACCGCCACGATCGACTCCATCACCGTCCAGCTCTTGAGCGTGTCGCCGAGCGAGAGGCCGAAGTATTCCTTGAACAGCCAGAAGCCGGCGTCGTTGACGTGCGAGAGCGCGAGGCTGCCCGAGCCGATGGCCAGCACGAAGAGGTTTGGGTCGACGGTGCCCGAGGAGGCCAGCGGCGCCAGCAGGCCGGCGGCAGTGAGCCCGGCGACGGTGGCCGACCCGACGCAGGCCCGGATCACGGCCGTCACCATCCAGGCCAGCACCAGCGGATGAACGCTCAGGTCCTGCAGCCGCTCGGCGATCTGCTTGTCCATTCCGCTCTTCAACAGCATCGCGCTAAAGGCACCGGAGCCGGCAATCACGAGCAGGATCGAGGCCACGTCGCCGATGGCCCCGGCGTAGGTCGTCATCACGGAGGTGAACGACCGACCCCGCATGAGTCCCAGGGTCACGGCGGCCACGGCGAGCGTGAACAGCATCACGAGGTCGGCGTCGGCCGCGAAGGCGACCCACGGCTCGACCGCCTTGGCCCACGGCGGCGCATCGGGGCCCGTCGGCATGACCATCCGTACGGCGGTAGTTGCCAGCAGCAGGGCCGCGGGCAACAGCGCGGTGAGAATGCTCGTTGCCGCGCCGGGCAACTGGTCGTCGGGGATCGGCTTCGCTTCCATGCCGGCCAGCGGCCGGGCGGGGATCTTCGTGAGAAACCGGGCGAAGACGGGGCCGGCGACGATGATGGCCGGTATGGCGATCGCGATTCCATACAGGAGCGTGAGGCCCACGTCGGCGTTGAACTTCGGCACGAGTCCCATCGGCCCCGGGTGTGGCGGCAGGAGCCCGTGGGCCACGCTCAGTGATGCCAGCGCCGGCAGCCCCACCACGAGGGGCGGCAGGCCGTAGCGAGTCGTGACCGCGAAGATGATCGGCACGAGAAGCACGAAGCCGACGCCGTAGAAGAGCGGAATGCCCACGATGAAGCCGGTCAGCGCCATCGCCCAGGACATCCGCGACTTGCCGAAGGTGTCGACCATCACCGTGGCGATCTTCTGTGCGGCACCGCTCTCGACCACGAGCTTTCCGAGCATCGCGCCGCTGACGATCGTGATCAGCAGCTTGCCGAGGATGTCGCCGAGCCCCTGCTTCACCACGCCCATGACCTTGTCCGCCGGCATGCCGAGCGCCAAGGCCGCCGCGGCCGACACGATCACGAACGCGAGGAACGGATGCACCTTCGCCCAGACGACGAGCGCCACGAGCGAGACGATCGCGATGCCAACGATGGCCAGTGACATGAAGTCAGACCTTTCCGAGGAGTTCGACCAGGCGACGGGTGCGGTCGGCCAGGTCGCTGAACCGGCGTTCCGAGAGCGTGGCGGCATCGACGAGATGCGACCCCATGCCGACGCAGTGCACGCCGGCGGCGAACCAGGCCTTGAGGTTGGCCTCGTCGAGCGTCACTCCGCCCGAGGGCATCAGTTTGAGCCAGGCGCACGGCCCGCGGACGCCCTTGATGAAGGCGGGGCCGCCGAGCGTGTCGGCTGGAAAGACCTTGATCACGGCGGCGCCGAGCCGGTGGGCCCGGATCATCTCCGTCACCGTGCCGGTGCCGGGGCACCAGGCGATGCCGTGCCTCGCGCAATACGCCCCCACTTCCTCGTCGAGGCTCGGCGCCACGAGGAACGCGGCGCCTGCCTTATGAAAGGCCTCGGCCTGAGAGACGTCGATGATCGTGCCGGCACCCAGCAGCATGTCGGGAAAACGCGTGGCCGATTCGGCCGCCATCATGCGGAAGACGTCGAGCGCGCCGGCCGAGCGGTTGGTGAATTCCACGATGCGGATGCCGCCTGCGTGCAGCGCCTCGAGCACGCCCATGGCGGTGGCGGCGTCGCCGCAGTTGAAAAGCGGCAGCACTTTCTGGGCGGCCAGACGTGCTGCGATCTCTTCCTTGCTCAATACCGACATTCGGGGGGGCTCCGAGAGAAAGCAGGCGGGATGGTGACGGCGACCGCGCAGCGGCCTAAAACCGCGGCCCCGGCCGCCCGAAACCGTGAAGATAGCGTGTCAGGCCGGTTTGGCGAACGGGTGGTCGCTGCGGGCGGTACTCAATAGGAAGGGGGATCGCGGGAGATACTCGGTACGGGGAGAAAGGGCGGCCCGCTCCGAAAGTACCAATCCTCAGGCTTGTGGCAGATACTCTCACGGGGGGCTTTTTTCCTTCCCTTCAACCATCCCCGAAACGGCAGCCACGTAGCCAGCCCGGAGCCGTGGAGGGTAGGCCTGCTACCCGTCAGGAAACGACGTCATGGGCGCGAAATCAACGGCCGAGAGCGACCAGTACGAGTCATTCCTGGCCCACTACTCCCTCGCCCAGACGCAGGTGCAGGCCTTCATCCGCTCGCTCGTGCACGACCGCACGGCCGCCGACGACGTCTACCAGGCCACCAGCCTGGCACTGTGGCGGAAATTCCCGACGTTCCGAGCCGACGCTGAATTCCTGCACTGGGCACTCGGCGTGGCCCGCAAGGAGGTGCTGCTTTACTGGCGGTCGCGGCGGCGGGATCGGCTGGTCTTCAGCGAGGAGGTCCTCTCGCAACTCGCGGATGTCGCCCATGAACTGTCCCTCGACGCAGACCCGCGGCAGGAGGCATTGGTGGCCTGCATGGAGAAACTGTCGGCGCGGCAGCGGCAACTGTTCGACCTTTTTTATGGCCAGCGGCGTTCGGCCGATGCGATCGCTGTCTCGTGGGACCGCACCGTGCATGCGGTCTATAAGGCGCTCAAGGTGATGCGGCGCAATCTGATGGACTGCGTCGACCGGACGCTGGCGGACCAGTCCTGATTCATTCCCTGTTTTCTACTTCATCTCATGACCTCCGAACCCACAGCCATGCCGTACGACCGTGATCGGCTGCTTGAACTGGCCGCGAGCTATTGCGACGGCATCGCGGCAGAGCAGGATGTCGCGTGGCTCGAGCAGCTTCTGGCCGTCGATGCAGACGCCCGTCGCGATTTCATGAAATGCAGCTTTGTCCACGGGCAAGCGACATTGGTCGCTGCCATCCGCGGCCAGGAGAAGTCCCGCATGCGGCGACCGTCGCTGGCCGCGATCTTCCCCGAAGTCGCCGAAGCCAGCCGCCGCAGTCGAGCGCCGCGTGGCCGATGGGCCGCGGTAATGCTGCTGGCCGTGGCCGTGGGTGGGGCCGTGGCAGGGGCGGCCGGCATTTTTGGAATGCTCGGCAGATCCACTGGCCCAGGCGGCTCGTTCGGTGCCTCCGGTTCGGCCCGCAGCCTGGCGACCGTCACGCAGTCGCGGTTTCTGCGCGTGCCGCACGAGGCCGACGCAATCCGGGTGGGCCAGTCGCTCGATGCCGGGCGGCTGTCGATCCTGTCGGGGGCGGTGGAGATGACGCTCCGCAACGGCGTCACGATCGTCATGCAGGGACCGGGCGAGATCGACCTCATCGACGAGATGCACGCATTTCTCGATGCCGGCAACGCCGTCGTCCGTGTGCCGAAGGGCATGCGCGGATTCCGGCTCGACACCGCGTCGACCAACGTGCTCGACCTCGGCACCGAGTTCGCCGTGCAGGCCGGCAACGGCTTGGTGACCGACGTCCAGGTCTACGACGGCGCGGTGATCGCGACGGGAAGGGATTCTCGCTCGGGCGAACGGTATCCAAAACGGCTCGAGGCCGGGCAGGCCGCCCGGTTCAACCCGCAGTCGCCGGCGGGCATGGAGCGGATTCCCTACTCCGAAAGCCGATTCGTCAGGCGTCT
>JBIIGJ010000046.1:0-25335 GCA_044236455.1 Pirellulales bacterium | reverse complement strand
ACGTAGCGGGCGACGATCGCCCGGGCCTTCGACTCGTCCCGCGTGCCGGCCACGATTGCCCGGCCGTCGGCAAATACGGAGAGTAGAATCCCTGGCTCCAGTTCGGCGCGGACAAGCCACGGATTTGCCGTCACGGCCCCGAAGGCCCCAAGCCGTGTTGCCAGCGCGGCCAGATCGACAGCCCCTGGCCGGGCGGCCGCCACCTGCACCGCATCGCGGCCACAGATCGCCGCGGCCTGCGTGCCCATCCTGCCCTCGAGCCAGGGAAAATCGCCTGCGCGACAGGTGGCACAGCCCTGCTCGGCGAGCGACGAAAGATCGATCGTCCTCCAGACTCCGTCCCACAGATCGCATGCCAGCAGTCGATTGCCCAGACGATCGGTCACGCCGACGATCAGCTTGATCGTCTCGGCGGCCTCGATCGCTCCCACCACGACTGCAGTTGGCCCGATGATGCCGGCCGTGTCGCATGTCGGCATCACGCCAGGGGCCGGCGGATCGGGAATGAGGCACCGCAGGCACGCGGTTATGCCCGGCAGCACGGTCATCACGCGGCCCTCCGCTCCGATCGCGCCGCCATACACCCACGGGATGCCATGCCGGCAGGCATATTCGTTGACGATGAACCGGGCCTCGAAGTTGTCGGTGCCGTCCACGATCACGTCCACGCCGCCGAGGAGAGTCTCTGCATTCATGGGCGTGAGATCGGCGACTACCGGCTCGATCTGGGCGGCGGAGTTGATCCGCCGCAGATGCGCTGCTGCGGCCGCGGCCTTGGGCACGCCGGCAACCACGTCGGCCTCGTCGAAGAGCACCTGCCGCGGCAGGTTCGAGAGTTCGGGCACGTCGCGATCGATGATCCGCACGAATCCCACGCCTGCCCGCACGAGTGTCATCGCCACCACGCTGCCAAGCGCCCCGCAGCCGACGATGGCCACGCGGGCACCCGCGAGACGTGCCTGTCCCTCGTGGCCGAGCGGCGTGAATCGAACTTGGCGGGAGTAGCGATCAGGATCGAATGATGCCATGGAACGGATGCTACCACGCCGCCGTCAGATAGCCCGCCCAGTCCCAAGGGGCCCGATGCGCTCCCTCGGCGAGCCCCCAGGCGGCCAGGGCGGCCTGCAGCCGATCGCATTCCTGACGGTGTTCAACAACGCTCCCCGGGGCCACAGCCCGCTGGGCCACCAGCGGCGTGTGCGATCCCCATGAGCTCCCTGACCGCCATCCGTCGTGCGGCAGGCCGTCGGGAGGGAGATCGACCACGATGCAATCCACTGCGCCGACAACCGCTGCCGGCACCGCATCGGGCGACTGCGTGCCATCCACTTCCAGCCCCACGAGCATCGTGCCCTTGAGCGGCCGCGCGGCAGCGATGATCGCCACGGCCTCTTCCGCTTTTGCACTCTGCGGCACCACGGCGAGCACCACCGATGGATGCAACGCCCAGGCCGCGATTCGCTCGGCTGCCACGCCGGGGTCGAACGGCCGGCCAGACAGATCCTCGAGCCGCACAACGATCGCCACGCCAGTCTGATCGGCGGCCGCGCAGATCGCGTCGGAAGGATCGTCGATCACGGCGGCCGCGGGCAGGCTCCGCAGCGCCATCGGATCGAAGCCCGTCGGGGAAATCGTCACCCCGCGCGGTACCCACCGTCTTCCTTCCAGCCAGAGCGATCGGCCGCGCACGCCCAGCCGGCGAAGGCCGATCATCCGGTCGATGGACGCGAGCGAATGATCGCCGCTCTGCACACGGGCCTCCAGCCGATAGAGGTTGGGAAGCTCGGGCGTCCAGTAGGCGGGCTCGGTGAACACGGCCCGTGCGAGGGCCTGCCCCGCATTGGCGGCTGCCGCGTGATTGCCCGTGACGTCGACGAGCTTCACCGTCGTCGGCAACGTCATGTCGCGGCCACGCCGCGGCCCCACGAGCGTGCCCTCGAGGCGTGCCCTCTCGCCGCCGCGCGTCACGCAATTCGAGATCCGCACGATGATCTCGGCCCGCATGTCGTCGGCCCGACCCGCCAGGATCGCCAGCGGCAGCGATGGGCCGGGCAGCATCACTGGGTATTCCCGGCGGAGAACCGCTGCCGGGCCATGTCGCCAAGATGCCTCAAATCGAGCTTCCCCGATCCAAGCACTGGTAATTCCGCGATCTCCGCAAAGCTGTCGGACGAGGGCACCCAGAGATTCGGCAGGCCTCGCTGCAACAACGCCTTCACGATGTCTGACGGACTCTTGGATATGGGCAGGTGAAAGACGATCAGCCGCTCCCCCTTGGAAACATCGGGAACGGACGTCACCACCGCCAGCAATTCCCCTTCGGCGGCGCCCAACGACTCGTTCACTGCTTCCTCGATGGTGAGATGCGGCACCATCTCGCCGCCGATTTTCGAGAACCGGCTCTCGCGGCCCGTGATCGTGATGAACCCCTCGGCATCGAGCCTGGCGATGTCCCCCGTGCAGTACCAGCCGTTCTGCACCACCTTTGCCGTCAGATCGGGCCGGTTGAGGTAGCCCTGCATCACGTTCGGGCCGCTGATCCAGAGCATGCCGTCTTCGCCGACGGGCAGCTCCTTGAGGCTGTCGCGTTCGGTGATCCGCGCCCGGCAGCCGAGGATCGGCTGGCCCACCGTGCCCTCTCTCGCATCGACCGGCCGCCCCGGCACATGCCGCGACGGCGGCACATTGGCCGCCACCAGCGGCGAGAGTTCAGTCGCGCCGTAGGCCTCGCTGGGCCGCAGGCCGAACCGCTTCTCGAAGGCATCGCAGACCTCTTTCGGCAGTTTCTCGGCGGCGCCAAACACCGCCTCCAGCGTGGAGAAATCCTCCGGCGGCGTGCGTCGCGTGTAGTAGCGCAGGAACGTGGGCGTGGCCATCAGGAGCGTGGCGTGAAATTCTCGCGCCAGCCGGCCCACCGTCTGCGCATCGCGAGGGTCGGTGTGGTAGACGACGGCAGGTTCGAGCGCCAGCGGCGTCCAGAGCGTGGTCGTGTAGCCATAGGAGTGGAAGAACGGCAACACGCCAAGCGCCACGTCGGCCGCGGAGAGGTGCAGCAGACTGTCGATGGCCCGGATCTGCGAGCCGACGTTTTCCTGCGTGAGCACGACCCCCTTCGGATCACCCGTGGAGCCCGACGTGAAGATCACGGTGAGCACGTCATCGGGACGGATCCGGTCGAGCCCGAGGAGCTTTTCGAGCAGGCTGACCGGCGTAATCGTGGCGTGAACGAAGGCCCGGATCTTGTCGAACGTGCCGAGTTGCTTCCGCAGGTTACCGGCGTCGAGGAGTTTTCCGCCCGCGTCGAGTTTCACTCTGGTGAGAAAGGCCGGGCTCGAGATCACGTGCTTGAGTCCGGCCCGCTCGATGCAGAGGTCGAGGATGGCCTGCGACGAGGTGTAGTTGAGGTTCACCGCCACGCGTCCCGAGAGCGCCAGCGCCGCATTCACCACCGCCGCGCCCGCCGTCGGCGGCAGCAGCACGCCGACCATCTTCTCGTCGGCCCCGAGCACGCGATCGAGCACGCTCTTGGCGGCAAAGATCCGGGTCAGCAATTCCCTGCCGGTGAGCCGCGTGCCGAGCGAGTCGGCCATCTTGAGACGGCTACCGGCACTGCGGCAGGTCCGCAGCAGCCGCCGCTGCAACAACATCGGTGAATCGGGCTGGTTGGGCATGGAATGGTCCAGAGGGCGGTTGCATGAGGGCTCGTTGTCCGTCAGCCGGCAGGCATTAGAATCGGCCCGTGCCGGGATGGCCAGTTCAGATCGCGGCACGCTCTTCACCCCAACCGTACGCGCTGCCGTACACCGCCCCCCGGACCCCCATCGATGCCCCGTTACCAGCCGTCCCAGATCGAACCGAAGTGGCAGGCTTGGTGGGACACGCACGGCACCTTCGCCACGCCGCGGCTGCCTGCGAACCGCAAAACGTACGTGCTCGACATGTTCCCTTACCCCAGTGGTGACGGGCTGCACGTCGGCCACCCAGAGGGCTACACCGCCACCGACATCGTGGCGAGGTTCGAGCGGATGCGGGGCACGACCGTGATGCACCCGATGGGCTTCGACGCCTTTGGCCTCCCGGCGGAGGAGCATGCGATCCGCACCGGCACGCCGCCGCGGGAGAGCACCGAGCGCAACATCGACACCTTCCGCCGTCAGCTGAAGATGCTCGGCTTCAGTTACGACTGGAACCGCTCGCTGGCGACGACCGATCCGGAATACGTCCGCTGGACACAGTGGATCTTTCTGCAGCTCTTCGACACCTGGTTCGACGCCGCCCTGCAGAAGGGCCGGCCGATCGCCGAACTGCCGATTCCCGCCGAGGTCGCCGGCCAGGGCGAGGCGGCCGTCGCGGCCTATCGCGACGCCCACCGGCTCGCCTACCAGTCGGAGGCGCCGGTGAACTGGTGCCCTGCCCTGGGCACGGTGCTCGCCAACGAGGAAGTGATCGGCGGGGTCAGTGAGCGGGGCGGCCATCCGGTGGTGCGGATTCCGCTGCGGCAGTGGATGCTGCGGATCACCGCCTACGCCGACCGGCTCGACCGCGAACTCGAGGGCCTCGACTGGCCCGCGAGCATCAAGAAGCTGCAACGCGACTGGATCGGCCGCAGCACCGGCGCCGAGGTCGATTTCTTCATCGCGCCAGCTGACGGTGGTGATGCCGCTTTCCAGCAATGGAAGAAGCTGCGTGCCACATCTGGCCTGCCTGAGCGGGCGCCCGACGACGTGCTCCGCGTCTACACGACCCGCCCCGACACGCTCTACGGCGTGACCTTCATGGTCATCGCTCCGGAGCATCCGCTGCTCGACACGCTCACGGCGCCAACGCAACGCGAGGCGATCCGGACCTACTGCGAGGCGGCGTCGCGGAAGAGCGATCTCGACCGCACCGATCTCGCCCGCGACAAGACGGGCGTCTTCACCGGCTCGTGCGTCGTGCATCCGCTCTCGGGCAGGCCTGTCCCCGTCTGGGTGGCCGACTACGTGCTGGCCTCGTATGGCACCGGCGCGATCATGGCGGTGCCGGCACACGACGACCGCGACTTTGAATTTGCCAAAACGTTCGGGCTCGATGTGATCACGGTGGTGGAACCGGCCGACGGCGCCGCCCTCGCGGCAGGCGAACTCTTCGCGGGAGACGGCGTGGCGATCGCGTCGGGCCCCTACACAGGCCTCGACACGCGGGCCTTCATCACGCGGGTGTCCCACGATCTTCAAGAGGCTGGCCTCGGCCGGCCGGCGGTCAACTACAAGCTCCGCGACTGGCTCTTCAGTCGGCAGCGATTCTGGGGCGAGCCGTTCCCGATCCTGCACGAAGTCGATGCGGAGGGGCGGCCCACCGGCGCGATCCGCGCCGTGGACGAACGCGAACTGCCGGTGAACCTGCCGCACCTCACCGACTTCAAGCCGGGTCAGACGCCCGATCCGCCGCTCTCCCGGTCGCCGGCCGACTGGCTGTTCGTGGAACGCGACGGCAAACGGTATCGCCGCGAGACCAACACGATGCCGCAATGGGCCGGCTCCTGCTGGTATTACCTCCGCTTTCTCGACCCCGGCAACACCGACCGCTTTCTCGACCCCGAGGTGGAAAAAGCCTGGATGCCGGTCGATCTCTACGTGGGCGGTGCGGAGCATGCCGTGCTCCACCTCCTCTACAGCCGGTTCTGGCACAAGGTGCTCTTCGACCGCGGCCATGTCTCGCATGCCGAGCCGTTCGGGAAACTCGTCAACCAGGGAATGATCCTCGGCGAGATGGAGTTCACCGGCTACCGCAGCGCGAAGGGCGGCTGGGTGATGGCGGGCCAGCAGGGGGAGGGCGATTCCCCGGTGAAGGTTCGTGCCGATCAGGTAGAGAAGCAGGGGGAGCACTTCGTGCTCCGCGACGCGCCCAAGATCCGCGTCGAGAGCCGGGCCTACAAGATGTCGAAGAGCCGCGGCAACGTGGTGAATCCCGATCAGGTCGTCCGCGACCACGGCGCCGACAGCCTGCGGCTCTACGAGATGTTCATGGGGCCGCTCGAGGCGACGAAGCCCTGGAGCACGGCGGGCGTGGGGGGCGTGCGTGGGTTCCTCGACCGCTGCTGGCGGCTCGTCGTCGACGAGCGGGCCGACGGAATCACGCTCGCTCCGCAGGTCTGCGCCGATGCCCCGACCGACGACCAGCTCCGCGAGATCAGCCGCACGGTCGACAAGGTGACGAAGGACATCCAGGCACTCTCCTTCAATACGGCGATCGCGCGGATGATGGAGTTCGTGAATTTCTGCACGCCGCTGGAGCGGCGGCCGCGGGCGATCCTCGAGCCCTTCGTGACGGTGCTGGCCCCTTTCGCGCCGCATCTCGCCGAGGAACTCTGGGAGATTCTCGGCCGGTCCGCCCCGGTGTCGTTGGCCACCTGGCCAGCCGTCGAAGAGAAGTGGCTCAAGGACGACACGGTCGAAATCCCGGTGCAAATCCAGGGGAAGCTCCGCGGCCGAGTGACGGTGCCGGCCGATGCCGACGCCGAGGCGATGAAGGCGGCCGCGATGGCCGATCCGAAGATCGCGGAACTGATCGCCGGCAAGGAGATCGCCAAGGTCGTCGCGGTGCCCGGTCGCCTCGTGAACTTCGTGTTGAAGTGAACCGGGCTTGGCCACGTCGCCGAGGCAGGTATGAACACTGCCGTGTTGAAGCCGCAGCCGGGGCGGAACCGACGCCAATTGGCGAGTTTCGCCGGTTCCCGTAGCATGGTGCCCGGCGGGCAGGCACAGGCATTCGCAAGGAAGTGGTCAACATGAGCGTGCAGCGTGTATTGGCTCTGGTGCTCGGGGGTGGACGTGGCACCCGGCTCTATCCCCTCACCCGCGACCGGTCCAAGCCGGCCGTGCCGCTGGCTGGCAAATACCGCATCATCGACGTGCCGCTCTCCAACTGCATCAACAGCGGCGTGCAGCGGATCTACGTGCTCACGCAGTTCAACTCGGTGAGCCTCCACCGGCACATCCGCCGCACCTACACGTTCGATCCGTTCAACGGTGGCTTCGTGGAGATCCTGGCCGCCCAGCAGACCACCGACAACGCCGGCTGGTACCAAGGCACGGCCGACGCGGTTCGGCAAAACCTTCGCTACATCCAGCAGCCCGACATCCACCACGTGCTGATCCTCTCGGGCGACCAGCTCTACCGGATGAACTACGCCGACATGCTGGCCACCCACCTGTCGAGCCGCGCCGACGTCACGATCGCCGGGATTCCAGTGCACGCAGACGCGGCATCGGCGCTGGGCATCATGCGACTCGACGGCCAGGGCCGGGTCGAGGGCTTCCTGGAAAAGCCGCAGACGCAGGCGGAACTCGACATGATGCGAACCGATCCAGCCTGGATCGAACAGCAGGGCATTCCGGCCCAGGGTCGCAGTCTGATGGCGAGCATGGGCATTTACCTGTTCAACCGCGACTGCCTCGTCGACCTGCTCACCAAGACCGACTACCAGGACTTCGGCCGCGAGGTCTTCCCCGCATCGATCCGGGCGAAGAAGGTGCAACTCCACCCCTTCGACGGCTACTGGGAGGATATCGGCACGATCCGGTCCTACTACCAGTGCAACCTCGACCTGGCCAGCCCCGCCCCGCCGTTCGACATGGCCATGCCGGAGGCGCCGATCTATTCACGCGGCAGGTTTCTGCCCCCGTCGCGGATTGACGGCGCCACCATTCGGCACAGCCTGCTGTCCGACGGCTGCCTCGTCGAGGAGGGGGCGGTGATCGAGAACAGCGTGATCGGCGTGCGGTGCCGGATCGGCCGCGACGTGGTGATCCGCAATTCCGTGATCCTGGGAAACGACTTCTTCGAAACGGCGGATGACATTGCCGCGAACACAGCCAAGGGCCTGCCTCGGATGGGCATCGGCGCGGGCACCGTGATCGAGGGAGCGATCGTCGACAAGAACGTGCGGATCGGCCGCGGCGTCAGGATTGTCAATGACCACGGCTGCGAGTCGTCTGCCGATAGCGACCGATTCACGGTTCGGGACGGCATCGCGGTTGTGCCCAAGGATGCAGTCGTTCCCGACGGCTGGCGGCCTTGAATCAACGCGATTGAGACCGTTTCAGCAGCGCTGCTCAGGGGCGACGGGCCCGCCAACCGGGCGTCTCGCCGGCCGGGCCAGGCCGTGAGGCCGGAGCCGCAGGCGGCTGCTGTACAGCCCGCTGCTCTTCTTGGACCGCAGCTTGTCCAACTGCAGCGCGCGGCGTTTTCTTTGGTTGAGCGATAGTCGGCACAGGCTCGAGTGCGTCTGGTGTAGCCCCAGCCGAGTCAGCGGCCACCTTCGGCTGGCCATTCCCGAGGGCCTCTTCCGCGGATCCCTCGACAACGGCCATGGCCTGCTGCAAGTCGTCTGCAGCGGCCTCGTCGGCAAGCGTGCCCGTCGGCCCGGACTCCTGCGGCCGCGTGGCCGGGTCACTGTCGTTCTTGACGATCAACGGAAACGGCTTGGGCGCTGCGCCCAGCGGCAGGATGCCTCCGCTGCGAGCCCGAAAGTCGTTCTGCGGTGCCGAGCCATTCGGCACGGGGCCTGAATAATCGAAGGGGTCGGGACACATGGTGCAGCCGACCGAGGTCAGCCCGACGGCAGCCACCGTTGCCAGCGTCCACGCCTGCCGGAGCAGTCCCTGCGTCTGTCGTGCCTCGACCATGCGGCCCCTTCCAGATGGCGGGACTCAATCCCGCGGGGAGTCGCAGACCGGCCTGCAAGGCAAGCCAGCCCCCGTCCCGCCAGCCGGGCGTCATGCCCCGGCTCTCACAGCGGCTGTTCCCCCACCCCCAATCCCCGCCCTAATCTTCGTCCGGTCGACCGCGGATTCTTCAGAAAAACCGATTCAACCGGAAAAACCGGCCCGACCGAGTCGCTCCCAATTGAACACAGCGTCATCTCTCACCGTTGGAGGAGCCGGGGGTCGGGGGAAGCCGAAGCGAGTCGGCGTATCCTCGCCCCGAGTCGGAGGCTTTCACCGCCCCCGGCGGCCTGATCCGCTCGACGTGCGCCGGATGCCCTACAACTGCACGCCCATCTTCGCCATGAGGAGCTTCATGTCTTCCCAGACGTCGCGTTTCGCGGGCGGATTCCGCAGCAGATACGACGGGTGATACGTGCAGATGACCTGCGACGACCTCCACGAAAACCACCGCTTCCGCAGATTCCCGATCGTCTCGTCGGTCTGCAGAAGGGCCTGCGCGGCCGTCGTGCCCAGGCAACAGATGAACTCCGGGGCAATGATCTCGAGCTGTTTCTCGAAGTAGCCCCGGCAGTTGGCCGTCTCGTCTGGCTGTGGCCGCCGGTTGTCGGGCGGACGGCACTTGAGCACGTTGAGGATATAGACCTCGTCACGCGAGAGCGTGCACGACTCGATGATCTTCGTGAGCAGTTGCCCGGCCCGGCCAACGAAAGGCTCGCCGGAGGCATCCTCGTCGGCGCCGGGGGCCTCGCCCAGAAAGCAGAGCCTCGCGGTGGCGGGCCCCACGCCAAAGACCGTGTGCGTGCGGGCCTTGGCCAGCGGCTCACACTGCCGACAGCCGGCCACCTCCTCGCGGAGGATCTCCAGCGACCGGATCCGCGTCGGCGCGTCGGCGACAGGGGACTGCGTGCCAGCGGCAGCAGGAGCATGCACGGCCGCAGCCACCGGGCCAGACGACGCGGCCCGACTACCGACCGCCAGCCGGCCCTTCGCTGCTCGCCGCTTGGGCAGATCGGAGACCCCCGCCGAGGCCAGGCTCTCCAGCCGCTGCTTCAAAGCACGCTTGCGGCCGCCTCCCCGCGCGCCCGACGTGCCAGCGTTTCCATCCATGGATCGCGTCCTCACTGCGGGTTGTGGCGGTTCGAAGCCCGTCGTTCAAGTGGTCCGCCGCCGGAAGCGGCTGTCGATCTCGTGAAAAAAGGCCGCGGATGGCTTTTTCCACAGCCAGTCAGAGTGCGCGGCGGTGTCGCTTCGGGGCCCGGCCCTTGCCGAGCAGCGCCGCCGCGGAGGGCTTCTTCGGTTCGGCAGGAGCCGGCTCCATGGCGACCGCCTCGGCCAGCCCCACCGCCTGGCCGCCCTCGTCCACAGCAGCTCGTTCCCCAACTCCCAGGCGGGGCAGTTCGGTCTTCGGACGGCGGTCAAAAGCCTCGAAGCCCGGAATCTCGTCCCGCTTCAGCAGCCGTTCGATCCGCATCTCGATCCGCGTCAACTGCGGCCCCTCCTCGGGGCTGACGAACGTGTACGCGACACCCTCGCGGCCCATGCGGCCCGTCCGGCCCACACGGTGCACGTAGTCATCGCAGAACTCGGGAATGTCGTAATTGATGATGTGCGACACTCCAGACACGTCGATGCCACGGCCAACCACGTCGGTGGCCACGAGAATGCGGGTCGTGCCATCGCGGAATTGCTTCATCGCCCGGTCACGGGCCCCTTGTGGGAGGTCGCCGTGAATGCAGGCCACCTCGTCCGGATGGCCGCTCTGGCCGGCGGCGCGACTGCGGCGGCGCGAAAGCCGCTCGAAGATCTTGTCGGTGCCCCGCTTGGTTCGGCAGAACACGATCACCTGCCGCGGGTCTTCCCGTTCCAGCAGTTTCTCCAGGAGATCGAACTTGCGGGTCGGATCGACCGTGAAATAGGCCTGCTCGATCGTTTCGACGGCGAGTTCGTTGACGGAAAAGTCGAGGATCTCGGGATCCCGCATGTAGCGGGTCGCGAGTTTGGCCACCGGCGGCGGCACCGTGGCAGAGAGCAGCAGCGTCTGCCGGCTCTCGGGACAGCGACGCAGAATCTTTTCGATATCCGGCCGGAAGCCGATGTCGAGCATGCGGTCAGCCTCGTCGAGCGTCACGATCTCGAGTGCTGAAAACGAGAGCGTGCCCCGGCTCATATGATCGAGCACACGGCCCGGCGTGCCGACGATCACCGCCGGATGTTTGGCCAACTTGTCGATCTGGCCCTTGATCGGCTTGCCGCCGTAGACGGCCACGCAGTGGATCCGTGAGCCATGAGCAAGCTTCTCAAACTCGTCCCGCACCTGCACGGCGAGTTCTCGAGTCGGCACGAGCACGAGTGCCCGCGGGCCACCAGGGCGGCCCGGTTGCAGCATGCGCTCCAGAATGGGGAGTACGAACGACGCCGTCTTACCGGTACCCGTCCTGGCCTGTCCGAGCACGTCGATGCCCGTCAGGGCCCGGGGAATCAGACCGGCCTGAACCGGCGTCGGAGTCGTGTAGCCAGCCCGCTCGACGGCGGCCATCGTGTCGGGCGACAGCCCCATCGTGCGAAAACTTCCCACCGGCTCCGCCGGCTGCCCACCGCTCTCGTTCACAGACACTCGTGATCCTCTTCTGAAATACCCACAGGCCGCGCACCAGACCCCGACATGAAGCAGCAAACGACCGGATTTTATAGCTGAAAACTACCACGACGGCCCCGCCACGGCAAACGTGGCCGCGAAATCAAGGGCGACGGACAAGCAGTTCCCCGTAAACACAGTGTGCTGGCGCTGCGCATGGCATCCTGCCAGGCAAACCCACGAGGGCGGGCTCACCGGACACCGAAGCGAGCATCAGGCGCCTCGGCGCAGCACGCGCACCATCGTCCCGAACGCATTCGCCGAGCCGCCGAGCGAGCGCAGCGTGTCCGGGGAGTCCGACCGGCTACCGGTCGAAGATCTTGCGGATGGCCCAGACGGTGGCCGCGCGGCCGGCACGGGCGATCGAGCGAGTCAGCGGAATGCTCTTCGGGCAAACGGCGACACAATTCTGCGCGTTGCCGCACATTTGGATGCCCCCCTGCGACGTGAGCGACGACAGCCGTTCGTCCGCGATCATCTTGCCGGTGGGATGCCCATTGAACAGCATCGCCTGACTGATCGCGTGCGCACCCACGAAGCCGGAATCGAAGGCCGCCTTCCGCCGAGACTCGAAGTCTTCGGCCGACTCGTCCTCGCGGCGCACCGCCTCGATCTTCGTGAACTGCGGACAGGCCTCCAGGCAGCATCCGCAACTGATGCAGGTGGCCAGCGGATAGGCATCCTCCTGATTCTCTGGCGAGATCCGCGGCCCCGGGCCGTGGTCGTACGAACCGTCCACAGGCACCCAGGCTTTCACTCGTTCGAGCGAGCGGAACAATCGGCCGCGGTCCACCACGAGGTCGCGGACCACCGGGAACTTCGACATTGGCCGCAGCTCGATCTCGTCGGCAGACTCTTCGAGGAGCTTGTCGACGAGCGCCGAGCAGGCCATCCGCGTCCGCCCGTTGATCAGCATGGTGCAGGACCCGCACACCTCTTCGAGGCAGTTGCAATCCCAAGCCACTGGGGCCACCCGGCGCCCATCCCGCGACTTCGCCTGGGCGGCGACCTGCTGCAGGATGCTGATGACATTCATGTTATCGACATGGGGAATCTCGAACCGCTCCCAGTAGCTCTCCTCACCGGGAGCATCCTGTCGGAGAATCCGCACGCGGACCACTCGCGGCGCCGCGGCACTGTGCCCGTTCCCGCCATGGTCGGCCGCCGTCTGCGGCCCCGCGCCACCGTCGTGCCCGGCTGATTCAGTTGCCTTGATCATCGGTTGATTCTCCTCCGCACTCGGAAACCGCACCCTGCTCCATCAGACACCCGACCGCCTCACGGTCTGGCATCCGTTAACTCGCCGCGCCGGCGTAGGCGGGCTGCTTTCCCTGGCCCTCGCCGCCTGTGCCCGCCTTCTTCTGCCGATCGTTCCAGACCTCCTCGATCATCTCGCCGCCCACCAAACCATAGAGGCGTGGACGGGGGGGGGTCAGCGAGGTGTCAACATCCTGGTAGGTGATTTCGGGCTCACCGCCTTCGCCATACTTTGCCACCGTCGACTTGAGCCAACGACGGGTGTTTGCCTCGAAGCGGTCGCACCACTGCTCCGCCTCACGCCGCTTCTCCGCCGGATCGGTGGCATGGAGGCCAGGCATGGCGAAGTCGGGCTTGTAATGGGCACCGCGACACTCGTCACGCTGCAACGCCCCCTTGAGGATCAGCTTCGCCAGCGGGAACATGTCGCCGAGAGACTTGGTGAAGACGACGTTTTGGTTGGTCCAGTTGCCTGAATCCGACACCGCACACCGCCTCCACCGCTCCTCCAGCGAACACACCTCGGCGTACGCGGCCGCCAACTGCTCGTTGCGGCGGACCACCGTGGCCACACGGGTCATGAGGTTGCCCAGTTGCTGGTGCAGGTCATAGGGGTTTTCATCGCCGGCCGTCCGGGCAAGCAGCGACCGGTGCCGCTCCTCCTCGCGTCGCAGCCCCGACTCGAAGAGCCGCGACGACTCCTCCGCAGCCTTCTTACCGCCGGCATCGAATCCCGCGATCACGCCCGGGGCACAGAACAAGCCGCTGAAGATGCACGACAGCAGCGAATTCGCACCAAGCCGGTTGGCACCATGATATTGATAGTCGCACTCGCCAATGGCATACAGACCGGGAATGTTGGTCTGCTGGTTTCGCGGCGAGCCCTCCACGAGGCCGCCGGTGCTGCTCTTCTCATAGTCGACCCACAGGCCGCCCATGGAGTAGTGCACGGCCGGGAAGATCTTCATCGGCACGACCCGCGGATCGACCCCCTGGAACTTCTCGTAGATCTCGAGAATGCCGCCGAGCTTGCGATCGAGCGTCTCGCGGGGAACGTGGGTGAGATCGAGATAAACACACAGCCGGTCCTTCTCGACCGACAGCCCTTCGTTGGTGCAGATGTCGAAAATCTCGCGGGTGGCGATGTCGCGAGGCACGAGATTGCCGTACTTCGGATACCGCTCCTCGAGGAAGTAGCTCCGCTCGCCTTCCGGAATGTCGCGGGGATCGCGGGGATCGTGCGGCTTCTTCGGCACCCAGACGCGGCCGCCCTCTCCCCGCGCGCTCTCGCTCATCAGCCGCAGTTTGTCGGCCCCCGGAATCGCGGTCGGGTGCACCTGGATGAATTCACCGTTGCCATACCAGGCACCAGCCCGGTAGGCCCGGCTCACAGCGCTCCCCGTGCAGACCATCGACATCGTCGAGCGGCCGTAGATCAGACCGCAGCCACCCGTGGCGATGATGACGGCATCCGCCGGGAAGGCGCGGAACTGCATGGTGACGAGATCCTGGCAGATCGCTCCCCGGCACCGGCCCGCATCATCGAGGACCGGCTCGAGGAAGTCCCAGAACTCCCACTTCTTGACCTTCCCCTCCACCTCCCATCGCCTCACCTGCTCGTCGAGCGAGTAGAGCAACTGCTGGCCGGTGGTCGCGCCGGCAAAGGCGGTCCGCTTGAAGAGCGTGCCGCCGAACCGCCGCTGATCTCGAAAGCCCTCGGGGGTGCGGTTGAACGGCACGCCGAGGCGGTCCATAAGGTCGACGATCCGCGGCCCCCAGTCGGCCATCTCCTTGACGGGCGGCTGATGCTGCAGAAAGTCACCGCCGTAGACGGTATCGTCGAAGTGCTTCCACTCGTTGTCGCCCTGCTGCCGTGTCAGCGAATTGACGCTGTTGATGCCCCCCTGGGCGCAGACGCTGTGCGAGCGTTTGACGGGCACGAGGCTGACCAGATCGACATTTACGCCGAGTTCCGCCAGCCGCATGGTGGCCGAAAGGCCGGCCAAGCCACCACCGATCACGAGGACTCTGGGTTGTGCCATGATGCTCGGGCTCCTTGGTTGATCGGGGAGTTGATCAGGTTCCTGGCGGCGACTGTCCCGCGGACCCCGACGCAGGCATGACGGGGAGGGTGTGCGGTTCGGCCGCATGGCCTCCAGGGGCTCCCGAATGCGGCGGAGCGCCTTCGAGCATCCGCTTCACGTCATCCATGCGATTTTCGATCGCTCGTGCCTGCTCGATATCCACACTCCGCAGGCCGCCCAGCGCCCCGAGGCCTGCTCCGCCCAACAGCACTCCGACCGCGATACTGATCCAGTTGGCTCGCCGCATCGCAGCGGGGCTCGTCCACAGGCCCCAGGTGATGCCAAGCGTCCAGAGACCGTTGGAAAAGTGAAACACCGTCGACAAGACGCCCACCGCGTAGAGGATCGACACCAGCAGGGGCCGCAGCGCGACCGCCGCGGAACTCGTTGCATGATGCGGATCGAACCTGCCGCCGCCGATTGGAGCGCCCATCCAATGCAACTGCGTGATGTGCCAGATGATGAACACGAAGGCAATCATGCCGGTCGCCCGCTGCAACGTGTATCGCACGTTACCGACATACGCATAGGAGCCGACGTTCGGCAGGCCATTGGCGATGATCACGAACCCGATCACCGCGTGAAAGAGCATCGGCAGGAAGATGAACGCCCACTCGATCGGCACGAGCAGCGGGCCCAGCGAGTGGATCATGTCCACTCGCGACTGAAACGTGCCGGGGCCGGCAAGCACGGAGGCGTTGGTCAGGAGGTGCACGACCAAAAAGGCGCCGACCGGCACGAGGCCTGCCAGAGAGAACAGCCGGTAGATCAGGAATTGGTGACGGGCAAGGAATGACTGGGATGGGTCGGGCGCGGTCACAAACTGCCTCGCTGCACTGAGTTCGACGCCGGATTCGATACCGGTGGATCACGAGCCGAGCGGTTGGGGGGGCCTCCGCCAGCCTCTGGAGTATAGATTCGTCGCGACGTGCGGCAACGGCGGCACCGCATTTGGCGTGCGATTCATCTGATTTTATACTTTGGGGGCAGTGATCCGAGCGGTGGCCGGTGTGCGGAGAGCCGTTGGTGCCGAATCCAGTTCCATCCCCCGTGAGCCAGAGTCTGCCTGGGCAGTGCGATGCCGGGGCGGTCTTGGAGCATCTGCCGGATGGCATCGCGTTGGTCCGCGCAGACAACACCATCGCCTGGTCCAACAGTCGCCTGGCGGTCTGGTGCGGCAAGCCCGACCTCCGTGGCCTCAACTTTTTTGCGGCGCTCGACCGCCCGGAAATGCTCGGTCCCGACGCCAGTCCCTTTGACGTTGCGATCGCGACGGGCCGCACGACGAGCGCCACGCTGAGAACCGCCGACAACCGCTATTTCCACCTGCAGGTCAAGGCGGACGCCGCTATCGAAGGCATGGCCGTCGCCTTGGCGGCGGTGCGGGATGTCACGCACACGATCCTCGAGCAGCAGAAGTTGGCTGCCATTCATCAAGCAGGACAGTCGCTCGCCGATCTCGCGCCGGCTGAACTGGCCGACATGAGCGTTGAGGAGCGAATCGATCTGCTCAAGAGCAACATCCTTCATTACTCGAAGGACCTGCTGCAGTTCGATGTCGTCGAGATCCGGCTGCTCGACCGGCAGACGGGCAGGCTCGAGCCGCTGCTCGCCGTCGGCATGCAGCCGGAGGCCGAGGCCCGTGTGCTTTACGCGCGGCCGGAGCACAACGGCGTGACGGGCTACGTGGCCGCCACGGGCCGCAGCTATTTCTGCAACGACACCACGAAGGACCCGCTCTATCTGGAGGGCTGCAAAGGGGCGAAAAGCTCGCTCACCGTGCCCCTCATGCTGCACGAGCAGGTGATCGGAACATTCAACGTCGAGAGCCCTGAGCCCGGCGGTTTCACCGACACCGATCTGCGGTTCCTTGAGATCTTCTCGCGCGACGTGGCGGCCGCCCTCAATACGCTCGAATTGCTCGTCGCTGAAAAGGCTTCGACCGCGGCCGAGAGCATCGAGGCCATCCACGGCGCCGTGGCGCTCCCGGTGGATGACATCTTGAACGATGCCGTCAGCGTCATGGAGCGCTACATCGGCCACAACGCGGATGTCGTGGAGCGGCTGCAGCGAATCCTGCGGAATGCCCGCGACATCAAGCAGGTGATCCAGAAGGTCGGTGAGCAGATGACCCCCAGTTCGGCCCACGCCCAACGCCGTCAGGGGAATCGCCACCCGTCGCTCGTCGGCCGCCGCATTCTCGTAGCAGATGCGGACGAACAGGTGCGAGCGGCAGCCCACGCGCTGCTCGAACGGTGTGGCTGCACCGTCGAAACGGCCCGCGACGGCACGGAAGCGGCCTCGATGGTGCGGGCGTGCGGCGCCGACGCCTATGACGTGATCATCGCCGACATCCGGCTACCCGACATGAGCGGCTACGAACTGCTCGTCAAGCTTCGGGAGCTGCGTGACTTCGTTCCGCTCGTTCTCATGACCGGCTTCGGCTACGACCCGGGCCATTCGATCGTCAAGGCCCGGCAGGCAGGCGTCGATCTGGTGCTCTTCAAACCGTTCCGCGTTGACCAGCTTCTCGACACCGTCGAGAAGGTCCTTGCGCGTTCCCCGTCGCTCGCATCGACTGCGGGCGACTCTGCCTCGGCCGTCAAACAGTCCCGTCACGACTGACGCCCCCTCTCCACGAGGGGTCCCCGGCCGTCGAGCGATGGCAAAAACCTCTGGAAACATAGGCTGTCCCCCTCTGGGCAGTTTGGGCAGCCTCGCCGGCGGCACATGCCCTTGACCTACCTTCGCACAGGCCGCTACTTCTCCCCCCGGCGACTCCGGTTCTGCGCACAGGAAGCAGTATCAATGGCACGAGCGAACAGCCTTATGGCAGCGAATCCCACACGATCTGTCCCTTCAGCCCATGCGAGGGGCGGAGCGGTCGCGGTTATGCTCGGCGTGGCCTGCCTGGTGATTGTGTTGAGCGGAATGCGTGCGATCCTGGCCGCGGAGCCCACCGTGGAGGAACTGCCGCCGGCAACCCCGGAAGCGGCGGCGGCGCGGAGGATCATGGAGGAAGCGATCTCCAGGTCTGCTGGCAATAGCCGCCCGACCGTAGAACAGGCACCTGCCGACAGCGGGGCGGCCGGCGCCGTTCCAGACGACCTTCTGGTGGCGCGGATCTCCGCGGAAGTGGCGGCGAAGCAACTCGAGGCCCGACGCACCGCACAGCGATCGCCTGCCGATGCGCTCGCCCTGCTCGACGAGGCAGCCGCGAAGGTCGCCGATCCGGCGGTTCCCGAGAAGGTTCGAACACAGCTCCAACAGCGAATCGAACGGGCCCGTCGCGACATCGAGGAATCGACAGGCAAGCGTCGTGGCGAACTCGAAATGGAGCGAAAAAGCGCCCAGATCGAGGCCCGCGTCAGCCGCGAGAAAGCCCAGAAGGTCGAGGTCGACCAGCGCCTTGCCATGCTCGTGGACGAATACAACTCGCTCATCGACACCCAGCGATTTGCCGAGGCCGAGGCGGTCGCCAAGAAGGCGGGCCAGCTCGCCCCTGACAATCCGATCGTGCGGCAGTTGCTGTCGCAGAGCCGGGTCATCCGCCGGCTCGACACACAGAAGTCGATCGAGGGCCAGAAGCGGTCGGGCTTCATGGACGTCGCCGAAGACACGGAACGTTCCTCCACGCCGTTTGTCGGGCCGATCGAGTTTCCGACCACCCACGACTGGGAAGATCTCACCAAGAACCGCACACGACTGCAGGCGGAGGGCCGTGCGAGGGCCACGCCCGCGGAAATGCAGATCCAGAAGCGGATGAGCGTGAAGGTGAAGGCGTCGCACCGCGACCAGCCGCTCTCCGCCGTCCTCGACTCGCTGGCCAGGCAGGCCGACGTGCCGATTCATCTCGACTTGGTCGGCCTCGAGCAGGAGGCGGTCCGCAGCGACACGCCGGTGACCATCTCCCTCGACCAGCCCATCTCGCTGAAGAGCGCCCTCAAGCTGCTCCTCGAGCCGCTCCACCTCGATTACGTTGTCAAGGACGAGGTGCTCAAGGTGACGAGCCCGCGGCTGGTGAAAGGGGAGGTCTACAGCGTCTCCTATCCCGTCGCCGACCTCGTGATCCCCATCCCGAATTTCTCGTCCGACGGCCTGGGCATCACCGGTGCCCTCCGCGACGGCTACTCCCGGCTCAGTCCGCGGAACGGCGCCTCGGTGCAGTACGGCCCGCCGCCGGTGGGCATCAATGGCGTGAGCCGTGCGGCGAACGACTCGGCCATCGACCCCGCATCGCTGGCCCAGTTCCAGGCGGGAGGAAACGCGCCGGCCATGGGCTCGACCCCGTCCATCCCGTTCGGCGCGCCCGCGGCCGGCGGCAGCCAGGCTGACTTCCAGTCGCTCATCGATTTGATCCAAAACACCGTTTCGCCGCAGACGTGGAACACCGTGGGAGGGCAGGGCGCCATCCAGCCCTTTGCCACGAATCTCAGCATCGTGGTGAGCCAGACGCAGGAAGTGCACGAAGAGATCGCCGACCTGCTCGAACAGCTCCGCCGGCTGCAGGATCTGCAGGTGACGATCGAGGTGCGGTTCATTCGCTTGAACGACACCTTCTTCGAACGAATCGGTGTCGACTTCGACTTCAACATCCAGTCCGGCGTCAATGCTCCGCTCAACCTGACGGCCGTCCCCACGCAGAGCAACGGTTCGCTCGCCCCGTCGTCGCTCGGCATCCAGGCGGCTCCGGGAACCGCCAGCCAGACGATCGGCCTCGACAACACCGGCAATCCAGGCGTGGCACTGGGATCCGGCGGTGGTGGCACGACTGCGGGTGGCACGACCGCAGGTGGCGGTGGACTCGGCGGTGGACTCGGCGGTGGCGGTGGCCTCGGCGGCGGTGGCACGACCGCCGGCCGCACCACGGCGGGCCAGGCCGCGGCTCAGGCGATCCCCAGTTTCTTCTCGATTCCCTTCCGCCAGAACAGTTTCGGCAGCGCCACGGTGCCATCGCTGCCAGGCCTGCCTGACCCGGGCACATCGGCCGCCAACTTCGGCTTCGCCATCCTCAGCGACATCGAAGCCTTCTTCCTGATCCAGGCGGCGCAGGGCAACACGCGATCGAATGTCATGCAGGCACCAAAGGTCACGCTCTTCAACGGCCAGAACGCCTTTATCTCCGACAGCACCCAGCGGCCGTTCGTGACGAGCGTCGTGCCGGTGGTGGGCGACTTTGCGGCTGCCCAGCAACCGGTGATCACGGTGCTCTCGGAGGGTACGGCGGTCAACGTGCAGGCGGTCGTCTCCAGCGACCGTCGCTTTGTCCGGCTGACACTCGTGCCGTTCTTCTCCCAAATCGGTCAGGTCGAGCAGTTCCAGTTCGAGGGCACGCGGTCCACGAAGTCCAAGAGCAGCGACGAGAAGTCGGGGCTAAGCGGCGACGCCGCCGCCGGCGCCGGACTCAACGCCAGCCTGCAAACACAGGGAAAGAGCAGTGCCGAGCAGGAGGTCTTTTCCCGGGGCACCACGATCCAGCTGCCCGAATTCATCTTCACGACGGTCACCACGACCGTCAGCGTGCCCGATGGCGGCACGGTTCTGCTCGGCGGCATCAAGCGGCTTCGAGAGGGCCGCAACGAGTTCGGCGTTCCGATCCTCTCAAAGATCCCCTACATCAACCGCCTCTTCAAGAACGTGGGCATGGGCCGCACCACCGACAGTCTGATGCTGATGGTGACGCCGCGGATCATCATCCAGGAGGAGGAGGAAGACAAACTCCTCGGCGCCAACCGTCCGTGACGTCTCCCATGCTGAAGTTTTTTCTCTTCTCTGGCAGCCTCCTGTGCGGACTCGGCGTGGCAGCGGGCTCGTTTGGAGCGCACGGGCTGAAGGCGGTGCTCGAAGCCACCGGCCGAGCCGACAACTGGGAGACAGCCGTCCGCTACTGTCTCTACCACGGCCTGGCGATCCTGATCATCGCGATGGCGGCGGCATTGCCCCAGGCGGCGCAGGGCCGCGGTCTGCTGGCCGCGGCCGGCTGGTGCTTTCTGGTGGGCGTATTGATCTTCAGCGGGTGCCTGGCAGCGCTGGCCCTCTCGGGCGTGAGGATCCTCGGGGCGATCGTACCGATCGGAGGCGTGCTCTTCCTCCTCGGCTGGGGCCTGACGGCCGCCGCCGCCCTGAAAATCAAACCGCCCCTGTGAGCAGAGGCCCCGTCGGGACGGCACACGGCGCCGGCGTCACGCGGGACTACTGTCCGGAAGCGGCTTCGACCTCGTCTTGAACATCCCGTTCGGCGGCGGTGTCCTCGACTTCGGCATCCATCTCCTCGTCCTGCACCGTCCGCTCGTCGGCCTCGTCTTCCGACGCGTTCTTGCGGGTCGTCGGCTCGTCTCCAAACGGGTCATCCGACTCGGCGGCGGGCTCCTCAGCGGGCTCCTCGGCAGGCTCCTCGGCAGGCTCGTCGGCAAACGTCGTGCTCGGCTTGGCAGGGGGAGCCGCCTTGGCCGTAGGCGCCGGCACGTCCTCGACGCCTGCACCGGCCGGCGGCAGAATCTCCTCCGGTGCGGCCCGCGGCGCGACGAGTTCGGGGCGGATGTCCTCGGGACGGCGGCGCCGCCGGACGTCATTCGTGGTCTCGTCAATCGTCGAATACCGCCGTTCGTATGCTTCACGACCCCGCTGCAGCGCACCCAGCCGAGCCCGGGCCCGAAAGCGCTCAAGCGTGAGACGATCCTGCCCCTGCACTCGCTCCAGTGACAGCGACACCCGTCGGATGCTGCCGGTCGATTGCTCCCGGTCCGCTCCCGCAGAGAAATCGGCCTCGGCTTCGCTCGTGCGGCCGAGCCTCAGGGCCGCGAGCCCGCGGAAGTAGTAGCTCCGCGGATCGTCGGTGCCGGCCTCGATCGCGTTGGTGAGATCGTCGTAGGCGCGGTTGAAATCACCCGCATGGTAGGCGTGGATGCCGCCGCCTATGGCTTCCCTCACCGCCAGTGGCTCTTCACCCACGAACTCGGCTGCAGTGACGGCCCCGCCCGCGATTGCCACCGCCAACGCCATCAGGGCAAACCGTGACCGGAACAGGGTCTCGCGTGCAGCCAGCCCGGGTCGCCGCGTCACACAGTCCCGTTGCCCGTCCCTCGCAGCACTGTCCATCTGGTTTTTCCCCACGCCAAAAGTCCTCCCGGCGACCATCCACCCCCACCCACGTCCACCGTATCGGCTGACTCCGGGCGTCACATCCGGCCCGCCACATCCCCCCGGCACAATCGGCGTTACCGGCCGTTCACCCGGGCCGTAAGGTTTCCCCATCCCCGGCGATCCCACGGGCGCGGGCATGGCGGCGAAACGTCTGCTCGTCGAGAAACACGGCTGGTCGCACCAGTTGCGTCAGCATCGCCTGGTGCGGCCAGCCGAACCCCGCCAGCAGCTGATCGAACTTGGACGCGGGGCAGCTGCCCTTCAGATCCGCCAGCAACACACGGCCGTCCTTCTCGAAGGCGTTGCCGTCCACCTGCCACCTTCGCCCCTCGCGCGGGCTCGTCCAGACGATCGCCCCGTCGGGCTCGACGTACATGCGTGGGAGCCGTGCCAGTCGCGACAGCGCGTCGTCGAACTCGATCGCCATCGGCACGGCCAGCAGGTCGTGCGATACCGCCAGCGTGGGCCACGTGCCCCAGGCATCCACATACGATTCCGCGCGAGGCAGATTCGCCGCCTCTGTGGAGCAGCCGTGCAGCGTGATCTCGAAGGCGTAGAGGTCGTCGTCTGCGATACCAACATTCATCGGCGGTTTCCTCTCGCAGGTGTCAGCCGGCTGCCACGCTCGCTCGCACCCACGCTGCATAAGCCGCGGACGCCGACACGTCCGCCCGGATCACCTCGGGCGTCTGGTAGCCGTGGTCGCGGGTCAACGCCTCGATGCAGGCCTGGGCCCTTTCCGGCGTCGTCTTGCATGTGCAGCGGAATTCCTCCGCCCGTTCCACGGCGGCCTGCCACCAGTAGGTGCTCTGCACCGGCCCATCCACCTGCACACACGCCGCCAGACGCTGTCCGACGAGCCGAGCCGCGCAGGCGTCGGCATCGGCACGTGTGCCGAAGGTCGTGCGGATCTCGACGAGCGATACAAAATCCTGCCCCGTCATGGACACCTCCGGACAGCGGACTCACGCGGCATCGACGATCCGTCGACCGGCCCGTGACACATCCGAAAGCCACACGCCGCGCTCCTCATGGTCATCATTATGCCCGCCTGCCCCGCGCATGACGGAGGCCGTCGGCAGCCAGTCGACCTGCCGGCCCTCACAGCCCGGGCGGATGACAACCACGGCTGGAGCCAGAAAATCGTCTTCGAGACCGGCCCGGGCTGGCAAGCCCCGGGGCCCAAGGCAGACCACCTGCCGTCGCCAGGCGGTCGTTGCCCCGATATCTGCAGCGAGATGGCCGAGAACCACGGCGCATGCGTCGTCGGAGGGGTGCTCAATGGCCGGCGACGACGGGAAATCGCTTTGTTGCCACACCTTCCCTGCCGCCGAGCCGCCGCCGAGTTCCAGCCACTCCGCCAGCCGGCCCACCAGGTCCACGCCATCCTTCCCGCGGGGCGGAAGCCGCCGAGCGGCGCGGTGCCAGCACTCGACGGCCCGCCGCCATGCATCGACCAGTTCCTGCCTGGCCTCCGCCGGGAGCCTGCCGCCGCGGTCGTGAGCCGTCAGCCAGGCGACCAGTCGCGTCGGCACATCGATCAGGTCTCCCCCGGCCAGCCGTCGCAGCAGACCGGCTGCCGCAGGCTGCAGTGAGGTGATGTCGTCGATCGCTCTGCCAAATCTGGCGATCAGGTCGACTGCGAGGCTTTCGCCAAGCGTGGGCCCGCGACCGCACGCACCGTAGAGCGGGTCCAGTTCTTCACCATGTCGCACTGTGACGTCGCCATCCGACCAGCATGTGCCAACGACCGGGCCCTGCGACCACAGCGTTCCGCCGGAGGCCACCTGCTCCAACCAACGATCACGATCGCCGCGCAACATCGCAACCCGCACCGGCACCCGTTGCAACGTCGCCTGCATTGGCCGCCCGCGACGGTCGGCTGCCGGCACCTCGATCCCACGTCTCATCCAGGCGGCGAGCGTTGCCAACAGGCGCCCGCCGCGTTGCAGTGAACCGACCGCGACCCGCTCCAATGCCGCCGCAGCCTTTCTTCCCTCGTCCCACGGTCGCTCTTTGCCGGTCCACTCGCGGCTGACGAGCCAGTCGAAGGTGTCACCGGCGAGCACGACATCGATTGCATCCACGGGCCGGTAACTGCCGTCGCGACGAAAACCGTACCGCAGGCTCGACCGCCGTACCTCCGCCCGAAACCGGTCGATGAGTCGGCGCGGCGGTCCGGCGGAGAGCGTGCCGTCCGACAGACACCAGTTCGACGTCACCACGAGCATGGCGGAATTCCTACCGGCATCGACACATGGACAGATCCAGGCCACCAGAGCCGTCCATCATCATCGGCACGCGGAAACCCGTGGTGTGACCGCTGAACTCATTCGCGCCATCGACAGCAGCCGCCGGCCCCGACCCTGCGGGTTACAGAACCAATGCGGGCTTCCCACAACAGTTTTTCCCAGAAGCTTCGTGCCAACCGGCCAGTTCTCTCCCGGAAGACACGCGGAGCGGAAGCGACGGGACGGTGCGGCTGCATCCGCAATGCCTAGGGTGCCAGGAACGTCGTCTGGCAGCTCGAATCGAGCGACCCATCAAGTTCGGCGCCCGTCAGGATCGCCGTGGCCTTCGCGATGCCGCTTCCCGGAATTCGATACGCCAACTCCACCGTTGATTGCCCCCCCGGCGGGATGCTCGGGATGGAGTCAAACGACACGTTCGAACCATCGATCCGCACCCGGGACGGGCTCGGATCACCCACGAGCGTAGCCCGCTCCGGCAGCACGATCGTCAGGTCGAGCTTTCCTGTCGACGTGGTGCCGTTGTTGACGACCGTGCAGATGAGCGTGGTGGGATGCCCGATCACGACGGGATCGTCACAGTCGGCCAGCGTGACGCGCAGACCTGCCTCACGGGGAGTGCGCGGCCGCGGCGTGTTCGAGCGGATGAGCACGCAGGATTCGTCGGCAACCATGACCCCTCCGACCGATCCGCTGAGCACGCTGCGGACGCATGACCGCGAGGATGGCGAGACCGCACCTGCCGGCTGGGCACGCAGGTTGATCTGCCGCCGCAAGCTTCCACCCGGCTCGATCGAAGGCAGACTCCACGAGACACGCGACGAGGCGAGCTTGTAGCCCTCGGAGGCTTCCAGGGGGGTGAAGACATCGTCCCAGCTGAATTCGAGCGTGGTCGGCCCCGAAGCCACGCTCCCGGTATTCCGCACGGTGGCGACGAATTCCGAGACGGCACCATTCGACACCTCCGCCGGCCCCACCAAATCCAGTTCGAGTGACGGCGTGACGGGAAGGGCCGTCGAGGCGGGGAGGCTGTTGGTCGCCGCCGGGACGGACTGCGGGGCCGCCAGCGGCTGCGTGACGGGCAGCGGTGGCGCTGTCGTCGCCGCTGCCAATGGGGCGGCGGCCAACGGCGCCGCCATCGCCAACGGCGCGGGTGGCGTGGAGGGCATCGCCGGGGCAACAGGATAGGTCGTGGGAGGATACGCATTGGGGACCGCGGCAACCGGTGCGGGCACCGTTGTGGCCGCGGCTGCCGA
>JBIIGJ010000074.1:0-17451 GCA_044236455.1 Pirellulales bacterium | reverse complement strand
GCGCCGCCATCGCCAACGGCGCGGGTGGCGTGGAGGGCATCGCCGGGGCAACAGGATAGGTCGTGGGAGGATACGCATTGGGGACCGCGGCAACCGGTGCGGGCACCGTTGTGGCCGCGGCTGCCGATGGCGCAGCGGCGGCGATCGGCGCAGCAGCGGCAATCGGCGCAGCAGCGCTCAGATTAGCGGCCACCTGCACGCATGAAGTGGCACCTCCGACAAACGTGTGTGACTGGTCGAGAATCTCCACGCGATGACACTGCCGTCCGGGTTCGTCGAGCAGGAAATCGAGCGTCAACCGCCGCGATGTGCCCGCCGCCAGATCGATGGTGCCCTTCTGTTCGATCGGGCTCGCGGATGCCTCGTGATGGAAGCCCTTGTCGAAGTAGTCGATCACCCGCAACTTCTCCAGCGGTCTGCCGGAACGATTGACCAACTCCACTTCGAATGCCACCCGATCGCCGACCTTGGCCGAGAGCGGCCCCGTAACCAGCACGGCGACGGGATCCTCGGCGCGGGCAGCCACTGGCGACACCGCCGCCAGCATCAGGAGAATCACCAGCAGGGCGATGCACTGGGACTGCGGACGAACGGTGGCGAATGATGGCATGGTCGCGGCTTCCGGCAACGGAGGGGCTAAAAGACCGGTAAAAGGCTACCACGGGGCCTTATCAACCGAAAAGCGCAAAGCTGAAAGCAGAGTAACCAGGCGCCAGGCCCGGAGGGCCGGGTAAGCACCAGCGGGCGGAGGCCCGCCAAGAAAAAAATCGCATGATGCGATGTTTTTCGTGAAGTCGGAGGCTTTCACCCACCCCGGCGGCGCGTCGCCAAACCAAGGCGGCCAGAGTGACCGGACAAGCCCGGCGTGTATTCAGTCCGTCGACCGGTGCCGAACGATGTCGCCCTGCACCATGTAGATCACGTCCTCGGCGATGTTCGTCGCCATGTCGGCGATCCGCTCGATGTGCTTCGAGACGGAATTGACCCGCAACAGGCTCTCGACGTTTTCGGGATTGGCCTTGATGTCCTGAATGATCCTGCGCCGGATCTTCTGCCGCGCCTCGTCGACCGCATCGTCCTCCTCGCGGACCTGACGGGCCAGGAGCGGATCCCCCTTGACCACGGCATCGAGGCACTCCTTCACCATGTCTTGCGCTTGCATGGCCATGGTGCGAATTTCTGGGGGCAGGTCACAGGGTTCGCCGGCCGTGAGCTGGGCCACCCGTTTGGCGATGTTCCGCGCGAGGTCGCCCATCCGTTCGAGGTCGTTATTGATCTTCAGAACCGACACCACGAACCGCAGGTCGGCGGCGACCGGCTGGTAGAGGGCGAGGATCTTGAGGCACTCCTCCTCCACCTCAACCTCCATGCGGTCGATCTCCTCGTCGTTGGCCATCACGCGTTGGGCGAGGTGGGTGTCGCGATTGATCAGCGCCGTGATCGACTTGGAGATCGCCTCCTCCACGAGGGTGCCCACGCGGAGGATCCGCTCCTTGAGGTGCTCGATCTGGCGTTCGATATGGTGGGTCATGGGAGTGCTCAGCCAAAGCGGCCGGTGACGTAGGCCTCGGTCTCGCGGAGAATGGGCTTGGTGAAGATGCTTGTCGTCGAACCGTATTCGATCAGGCGGCCCAGATACATGAACGCCGTATAGTCGCTCGTGCGGCTGGCCTGCTGCATGTTGTGCGTGACGATCAGCACGGAATACCGCCCGCGCAGCTCCTGGATCAGATCCTCCACCTTGCCGGTGGCGATCGGGTCGAGGGCCGAGCAGGGTTCGTCGAGCAGAAGCACCTCCGGCTCGGCGGCGATGGCCCTCGCAATGCAGAGCCGCTGCTGCTGGCCGCCAGAGAGTCCGATCGCACTGTCGTGCAGGCGATCTTTCACCTCGTCCCAGAGGGCCGCTCCCCGCAGGCTCAGCTCGCACACCTCGTCGAGCACGCCGCGATTGTTCTCGCCGTCGATCCGCAACGCATAGACGACGTTCTCGTAGATGCTCATCGGAAAGGGATTCGGCTTCTGGAACACCATCCCCATCCGCTTCCGCAACTCGATCACGTCCATGCGGGGATCGTAGATCGAGTCGCCATTGAGCCGCATGTCGCCGGTGATCCGCACGCTCTGCACGAGGTCGTTGAGCCGATTCACGCTCCGCAGCAGCGTCGACTTGCCGCAGCCGCTCGGGCCGATGAGGGCCGTCACCTTGTTGTGCGGAATTGGCATCGTGATGCCGTGAAGGGCCTGCTTGCCGCCATACCAGAGGTTGAAGCGGTCGATCTCCAGCACCGGCGTCGCCTCGAGCACCTCTGAGTGCACTTCGGCGGGCACGTCGCGGCCCGCAGCCACGGCCTGCAGACGATCGGCCGCAGCCGAGACTGCCTCGGGCTGTCCGCCCCGCACCGGTGTTGGCTCTGCCTGGATATTCATGATGAAAAAAGAGACGGGTGATGGCCCCTGACGCGTGTTGTGAGATCGTACCAGATCGAATTCAGCCCCGGCAGGTACGCGGTTGGCGTGCGGCTAAAACTGTTGCGAGACATACCGCCGTTTCAGACGGGAGCGGATCCAAATCGCTGCCACGTTGAGCAGCGCGATGATCGTCACCAGCAGAAACGTGATCGTGAACACCATCGGCTTGGCCGCCTGGCTGTTGGGGCTCTGGAACCCGACGTCGTAGATCAGGTAGGCGAGGTGCATGAACTCCCGCTCCGGGTGCACGAAGGGAAACGTGCCGTCGATCGGCAGGTCGAGCGCGAGCTTCTTCACCCCTACGAGCATCAGCGGCGCCACCTCGCCTGCCCCTCGCGCCATCGCCAGGATGAGGCCCGTCATGATGCCCGGCAGCGCCCTGGGCAGCACGATCCGCCGGATCGTCTGCCACTTTCCGGCACCGCACGCATACGACCCCTCCCGCATCGAGTTGGGAACGGCAGAGAGCGCTTCCTCGGTGGCCACGATCACCACCGGCAGCGTCAGCAGGGCGAGCGTGAGCGACGCCCAGAGCAGGCCGCCGGTGCCGAAGGTGGGCTGTTTGTCGGCCACGAGGCTCGCGCGGAAGAAAAGTTCGTCGATGCCACCGCCGAGACCGTAGCAGAAGAACCCCAGCCCAAAGGCGCCGTAGACGATGCTCGGCACGCCGGCGAGGTTGTTGATCGCGATTCGCACCGCCGTTGTCACCGGCCCACGCGACGCGTACTCGCGGAGATAGAGCGCCGCCAGCACGCCGAACGGAGCCACCAGGAGCGCCATGATCAGCGTCATGGCCACCGTGCCCCAGATCGCGGGAAACACGCCGCCGGCGCTGTTGGCCTCCCGCGGATCGTCTCCGAGAAACTCCCGCCACCGGCTGCCATACACGCCAAGCTTGCCGACCATCGACAGCCGGTTCGGTTGACAGGCCCGCACGATGCCGTCGAGCGGGATCACTTTCTTGATCCCGCCAGCGGTTTCAACTTCGAGCCCCCAGCCCTCGTTTTCCCGTCGCAGCATTCCGGTCCGTGCGTCCAATTCCGCCGACTGCCTGCCCACCCGTTCGCTGATCTCCCGTTCCGCAGCAGCCGCCGCCGCCTGGGCGGCCGACGTCGTGCCGGAGCTCTGTGCCGCCCCGGCGTCGAGCCCAGCCTGCACGACGGCCAGTCGCGCGGCCCGGAGTTCTCGCTGCAACAGGCCGCGATCGTGCCTGTCGATCCGCATCGCCTCCCGCCAACGCCGCCGCACGGCTGGATGCTCCCGCTCGAAGGCGTTCCAGGCCTCCGCGGCCCCTTCCGCGACCACTTCCTCTCCGTGCAGAAGCCGAACAGGGAATCCGTGAAACCTTCCGCCCTCCAATCGCTCCACGACGGTGGCCCATTCCGGCCGGCTCACCTTGGCGAGCGCCGCGTCATCGAACCATTCATAATGGTTGCCAGACAGTTCGAAGTTGGCCGTCCGCACGAGCCGGCGGCTGCCGCGACCTGCCGACGTGGCCGTGGTGGCTTCGGCCTCCTCCCGTTCAGACACCTCGCCGAGCGCCCGCCGACCGTCAGCCAACTCGACGAGTTCGAGCGGCACGGGCCAGAACGTGCTCGCCCCGCGGAAGGCGATGAACACGAGCAGGCCCGTGATCATCATGATCGCCAGCGCCAGGGCCCCGCCGGTCAACCAAACCCACGGCTCTCCGTGGGCCGTGAGACTCGAATACGTCGATCGGCTCCGCCGCGGCCGCTGCTTGTCAGAGCTCATGGGATCTCCTGCGGAACCGCTGCCGCACGATCTCCGCGGCCGTGTTGACCACGAACGTCATTGCGAAGAGCGTGAGCGCGGCCAGAAAGAGCACGCGGTAGTGGGCACTCCCCCGGGCCGCCTCAGGAAGCTCGGTGGCAATCGCGGCGGAGAGAGTCTGAAAGCCGTTGAACAGGTTCCAGCCCATCAGCGGCGTGTTGCCCGCCGCCATCAGCACGATCATCGTCTCCCCGACGGCCCGCCCCAGACCGATCATCACGGCGGAAAAGAGGCCGCTGGCCGCAGCCGGCACGATCACGCGAACCGCCGTCTGCCAGGGCGTGGCGCCCGCGCCGAGCGAGGCGCTGCGGAGATGGTCGGGCACGCTCGACAGAGCGTCGTCGGCGATCGTGAAGATCAGCGGAATGATGGCAAAGCTCATCCCGATGGCGACGATGAGGGCATTGCGTTGCACGTAAGTGCCGAAGAGCCCTCCGCGGGTGTCGAGCCGAAGCGCATCGAGGAAGGAGGCGGCCGCGACCGCCAAGGCAACCGCCAGGGCGATGCCGATTGCAAACGTGCCGAGCGATGCGACGGCGGCGCGGTGCTGCGACCAGCCGGCGCTATGACGCCGCAGCCACGGGTTGACGAACCGGCCCACCAGCATCGCCGACAACACCCCGGCCAGCGGCAGCAGGGCGAGCACCCAGCCGCCGAATCCGCTGCCGCCACGTCCGTCCAGCCACGCGGCCACGTTGCCGTTGAACAGCAACCGCTCCATGGGGGCCGCCGCCAGTCTGGCCACCACGCAGCCCGCGGGCATCGCGACGGCCGCCATGATCGGAAACCGCCAGGCGGCATACCGGCTCCTCCAGCCGGCCGGCAGCAGCTGCCAGAAAAACGCTCCCGTGAGCAGCGTCAGCGGCACGCAGAACAGTCCGGCCAGCATCGTCATCAAAGACCGTTCAATGATCGGCGCAAAAATGAGACCGGCCACGAAGCCGAGCACCACGCTCGGCAGGCTGGCCATCATTTCGATCGTCGGCTTGATGCGGGCCTTCCACCGGGGATGCATGAACTGGCTGGCAAAGATTGCAGCCAGAATGGCGATGGGCGTGGCAAAGAGCATTGAATAGAGCGTGGCCTTGAGCGTGCCGAAGATGAGCGGCACGAGGCCGAACTTCGACTCGAACGATTCGTGCCCGGTCGTCTCCCAGGCGTGGACATGGGTGGGATATTTCTCATACCAAACCCGGCCGAATAGCGATCGCCACGAGACCTCCGGATAGCCGGCGTTCAACGTCCAGGCCGCCAGCCGTGCGCCATCGGCGGCGAGCAGCCGGTTCTCGCGGGGAGCGATGAGCATCTGCCGGGCTGGTGCCTCCAGCCCGCCGGGATCGCCGCCGCGTAGGGACGCCGCCGTCGCGCCGGTGGTCGTCTGCACAAGGCGAATGCCGCCGGAGGCATCCGCAACCGCCAGCAGACGGGAACGCGGCGACGGTGCCAGTGCCGTGATGCCGTGGTCTGGTCCATCCCCGGCGACCGCCTCGAACACCTTCGCGGCGGCCATCTGCAGACCGTCCGTGGCGGCCGCGTCGGCCGGCCGGGTGGCGAACAACACCCGCACGACGCCGGCACTGTCCCCGACGGCCAGCGAATTGCCGCCAAACACGCGGGCGACGCTGGTCACCTTGTGTCCGTCCGCCGCCGCGTCGAACGACTCCATCAAGACCGGCGACTCGGGATCGCGAATCTCGTACCGACGCGCGCTGCCATCCACCGCGATCAGAAACAGTTGGTCGCCCAGTTCCGACACGCGCACGAACCGCGGCACGAATCCGCCGCCGCTCCCGGCGGCATCGGCCTGCTTGGCGTCGATCGTCGATCCGGAAGCGGAGGTAACCAGTTCGTCGGTGAGCAGGTTGCGTCGCGACGAGATCGTCTCCACCCGCACCTGGCCGGCAGCATCCAACGCCGCCACGAGCGGGCCGCCGCTGAGCATGGTGATGTCGGCGTCAATCACCGGACGCTGGAGAGATGTCGATGCTGGCGCATCGAATTCGTTCACCCATCTGACGGTCGCATACTGGCCGCTGTGCGCCCGCACGATCACGGTATCATCCCGCGCCATGGCCGATCCAGCCGCGAGGCCGGCGACGCCGGGCGGCAGCGTATCGGCGGCGAGAAAGGTTGACTCCAGACCGAGCCGACCGATGCGAAAGGCTCCGTCGTCAAACCCAACCACGGCCTGGATGCCTCCCGGCAACATCTGGATCGTGGTGGCATGAGCGAGCCCGCACTCGGCGGCTGTCCGCGTGAGAAGGGGCGTGCCATCGGCAATCGAGAACACCCGCACGAGCCCCGCATCGGATGAATCACCCGGCTTCGCCACCGCATGGGCGTCGAACAGCCAGGCCACGACACCAGCCTCATCGGCGCCGAGACAGGTGGCGACGGCATCCTCGTCTCCCGCCGCCAACGGAGGTGCTGCGGATGACGGTGCCGTGGCTCCGCCCACGACGGATGATGGCCGTTCCAGCGTCAGCCGTGCCGGCTGGAACAGAGGCAGCGCCACGGCCAGCAGGAACACCGCCACCGCCAACACGGCCAGGATCGTGCCGATGCCCCCGAGCGTGATGACCGCACGGGCCAACGCGTCACCCGCCCTGACCCACGGATGGGTCTTGCGGCGACGCGAGCGGCCCGTGAAGGTGGACTGCGGTTGCATACCCTGGCTCGGGTCTCAGCGTGAGATGTCCAGGGGAAAAACCCGTTTTCCCGCGGACGAGTGACCGATCAGGGACTGGTGAGACCGACGCTCTGTAGGGCCCGCTTCGCGATCGGACCGGTGATCGGCAGATAGCCGTCCTTCTTCACGTCTGCCTGGCCCGTGGCACTGACCACGTAGCGGATGAACTCGCCGCGGAGCGGATCGATCGTCGTGCCCGGCTTCTGGTTGACGCTCAGGTAGAGGAACCGCGAGAGCGGGTATTCGCCCGAATAGGCGAACTTCGGTTCGGTCACGATCGCCGGCGCGCCCGGCTTCGCCGACAGTGGCACGGCCCGCACATCGGCGGTGGCGTAGCCGATTCCGCTGTAGCCGATGCCGTATTTGTCGCTGGCCACGGCCTGCACCACGGCAGAGCTGCCCGGCTGCTCCTTGACGGTGGGCTTGAAGTCACCCTTGAAGAGGGCGTGTTCTTTGAAGTAGCCGTAGGTGCCGCTGGTGGCGTTGCGGCCATAGAGGCTGATCGGCTTGTCCTTCCACTCGCCCTCGAGCCCGAGGTCGCCCCAGGTGCGAATCTCATTCTTGCCGCCACCGGCGCGGTTCTTCGAGAAGATCGCATCGACCTCCTGCAGCGACAGGCTCTTGAGCGGGTTGTCTTTGTGGACGAACACGGCCAGCATGTCGATCGCCACCGGCACCACGGTCGGGGCATAGCCGTGCTTTTCCTTGAAGGCGTCGATCTCCGACGGCTTCCAGTCACGGCTCATCGGGCCGAACGTGCTCGTGCCCTCCGTGAGCGCCGGCGGGGCCGACGCCGAGCCCTTGCCTTCGATCCCCTCCTGCACGCTCGGGTAAAATTTCTTGAAGCCCTCCGCCCAGAGGGCGACGAGGTTGTTCATCGTGTCGGAGCCGACGCACTTCAGCGAGCCAGCGACCTCGCCGGCCACCTTGGCATAGGGCTTCAGAGCCGGATCGATCTCCTGATCGAGCGCCACGGCGGTGCGGACGGTCAGGCTCGCGTCGAGACAGGAAAATGCCGGCAGCAGGGCGAATCCAACGAACGCAACGGCCACCGTTTTGAGCATGCGTGTCGACATCAACACATTCCTTTGGAGGGGAAAGCCTGGGGAGAGCGAGACCCGGTGGGAAATCGTAGCGGGAATTGCGAGCGTTTCATGAGCGACGAGAAAACGCCCGGAAAACGAGGCATTGCCCGGCGGCCACACCCGAGGGGCGTCGTGTCACTCATCCCGCCGTGGCGGTGCGAAGCCCCTTCGCAGTGTGTTTTCCGTGACGGTCCGCGGCACGAGAAACTGCTGGAGGTAGTCGGGGCCGCCGGTTTTGCTGCCGATGCCCGACATCCGGTAGCCGCCAAACGGCTGCCGGCAGACGAGCGCGCCGGTGATGCCCCGATTGAGATAGACATTGCCCGCCTGCAGGGATGCCTCGGCCTGATGCAGATGCGCAGGGCTGCGTGAGAAGACGCCGGCGGTGAGCGCGTAGGGCGTGCCGTTGGCCAGTTCGATCGCGTGTTTGAAATCGCGGACACGAAACACCGCCAGCACCGGGCCAAAAATCTCCTCTTGGCCCAGCGGGCCGGCCGGATCGACTTCGGCAAAGACATGAGGCCCCACGAACCAGCCTCGATCGGCCAACGGCCCGGCGTCCACGGCCGCCACCTCGCGGGCTGTTCGCCGCCCCTGTTCGATGAATGAACGCACGCGGTCGCGGGCCTCCGCATCGACCAGCGGTCCCATCCGCGTTCCCGGCGCGTTGGCCGGCCCCACCTTCAGGCTCTTCACCGCCTCCGCGAGCCGCGCGACGAAGGCATCGTGCACGCGATCGAGCACGATCACGCGGGAGCAGGCCGAGCATTTTTGTCCTTGAAAACCGAACGCACTCTGCACGACCGCCACCACCGCCTCGTCGAGATCGGCATCGTCATCGACGATGATCGCGTTCTTGCCCCCCATCTCGGCGATCACCCGCTTCACCAACCGGCTCCCGGGCGATGCCGCAGCCGCGGCAGCCTGCGCATTGATCGCGAGCCCCACCGCCCGCGAGCCGGTGAAGGCCACGAGCGCCGTGTCGGGATGCGACACGAGCGTCGGCCCCACTTCCTCGCCACGGCCGGGCAGGAAGGCGACCGCCGCCGGCGGGACCCCCGCCTCGAGCAGGATCTCATGCAGCCGCAGCGCGATGAGCGACGACTGCTCGGCCGGCTTCATCACCACCGTGTTGCCCGTGACGAGCGCGGCTGCCGTCATGCCGGCGAGAATCGCCAGCGGGAAATTCCAGGGAGCGATCACGACGCTCACGCCCCGCGGCAGCCACGCCGTCGTATTCTCCTCGCCGGGTACGTCCACCCTCGCTGGCCTGGCCAGCCGCAGCGCCTCGCGGGCGTAGTAGCAGCAGAAGTCGATCGCCTCGGCGACGTCAGCATCGGCTTCTCTCCACGGCTTGCCGACCTCGAAGACCTCGATGGCGGCGAGTTCGAATCGACGCCGCCGCATGATGCCCGCCGCCTGCACGAGGATCTCGGCCCGCCGCTCCCAGCCGACCGCCTGCCACGAGGGCAGCGCATTCCGGGCCACCGCAACCGCGCGGTCGGCATCCGCTGGCGTGGCCGCCGCCACCTCCGCGATCAGCCGGGCGTGATCCGACGGGTCGCGACGCGGGAACTTTTCGTCATCATCCACACGCCGGCCGTCGATCACGATCGGCACCGCGACCGGCCCTGCAGCGATCGCGGCATCGATTCGTTCAACCGCCTCCTGCATCGCCCGACGCGAAGCCTCCACGGAAAAATCGGTAAGGGGTTCGTTGCGAAAGCCGGTCGCGGCGACAGGCTTACGGGCTTCTGCGGGATCGCCGGCGTCGGCAGCAGCGCCGTGATGGGCGGCCGGTGCCGGCGGCGCGAGGAGCGTGGCGGGCGGCACGTGCTTCACGAAGCCCGCGCGGAGAAACGAATCGTTCGAAGAATTTTCCAAGAGCCGCCGCACGAGATACGCCATCCCCGGCACGAGTTGGCCATACGGCATGTAGATCCGCAGCCGCCAGCCGGCGGCCGTCACCGCTTCTTTCTCCGGATCACCCATGCCGTGGAGCATCTGCATCTCGACGCTGCGTCGGTCGAGGCCGAGATGCTCGGCCACCGCCATGCCGTGCGCGAGCGACCGCAGGTTGTGGCTGCCGAGCGCGGGCCGCAGCGTGGTCGCATGCTCCATCAGAAACGTCGTCGCCGCCTCGTAGCAGGCGTCGGTCCGCCACTTCTCCCGCCAGACGGGCACGGGCCAGCCGGCAGCCTCGGCGTGCACTGTTTCGTAGTCCCAGTAGGCGCCCTTCACGAGCCTGATCCAGACCGGCGTGCCGCGATCGCGGGCCCAGGCGGCCAGCGACTCGAGGTCGCGGAGCGATTCGCGGAGGTAGCACTGCACGACCACGCCGCAATGCGGCCAGTCGCGAAACTCCTCCTCCATGGCGATCTGCCGGAAGATGGCGAGCGTGAGGTCCTTCGTGGCATGGCTCTCCATGTCGATGTGCACCTGCGCATGATTGGCGCGGGCCAGCCGCCAGAGCGGCCGCAGCCGCGCGAGCACGCGATGCGAGGTGCCCTGTGGGTCGATGGCGTCGAACTGGCTGTCGAGCGCGGAGAGCTTCAGCGACACGTTCACCCGCGGCATCGCCCCCCCGGCTGGCCCGTCGTCGACGAGCGGATCGGCGGGCCATGCCGCGGCGAGGCGGGGCAGCTCGGTGAGCAGTTGCGCGTAGGCCGCGGCGTAGGCGTCGGCTTCAGATTCGCTCGTGACCGCCTCGCCGAGCAGGTCGAGCGTGAAGCCGCGGTGATGACGCCGCTGGGCGAGGGCCGCCCGTGCCGCCTCCGCGGGATTTGAGCCGGCGATGAACCGGCGTGCCTGGGCGAGCACGGCGGCCCGGATCGCCCGGGCTGCTAGCGGCGCCAGCAGCCCGCTCCGCGACGCCTGCAGGGCCATTCGCAGCGACTGAGGCAGCCGGTCGATCATGTCGCCGTCGATGTATTCGCGGAGGTGCCGGTCGAGCGCCGCCGGGTCGTCGAGCATCGGCATGCAGTCGACGAGCCGAAACAGACGCACCTTCAGATCGTCGTCCTGGGTCGCCCATTCCGCCGCCTGCTGCACCCACCATTCCGGTGAGACGGCCGTCGGCTCGGCGGCGAGCGACCGCTCCAGGAGGCTGCGGCCGATCTGCTGCGTGCGGCCCTCGATCTGCTTCCGGTCGGCCGGCGACAACCGGCTGGGAAGCACCCCCTCGAACGCGGCTCCTGACGTGGCTGTCATAACGATGCCCTCCTGTCTCCAAGTGTTTATACGGCAAGAGTTTGCGAAAGGATCGCGAACGGCGGACGGCACCGAAATCGGCCCCCCACCTGCCAGCCGTGCTACAATGCTCGCCATCGCAGCGGGCACGGTAGCCCTCTCGCACAAACTCTGCTTCGCACACACGTGAACCCTCCGGCAGGCCAGGCCTTCGATCAGTTGTCGGCCAGACTGCAGGCACGCGGTCCGGTGGTGCTGCCGGCCCTGCTGCTGTGCGACTTCGGCCACCTCGCCCACGAGGTGGAGCGGCTGGAATCAGCCGGTGCCGCGGGCCTTCACCTCGATGTGATGGACGGCCGGTTCGTGCCGCAGCTCACCTATGGCCTGGTGGTGGTCGAGGCCGTTCGTCGGGCTGCCAAGGGGCCCGTCGAGGTCCACCTCATGGTGGAGCAGCCAGAGTCGTGCATCGAAGCCTACGCCAAGGCGGGGGCCGACATCCTGACCGTGCATCTTGAGGGCCTTTCTGAGCCGCGCCGCACGCTGGAAACGATTGCCTCGCTCGGGCCCCGGGCCCATCTGGCGATCAGCCCGGGCACGCCAGTGGAACGCGTGGAGCCTTATCTCGACGTCTGCGACGGCGTGCTCGTGATGAGCGTGGAGCCGGGATTCGGTGGCCAGCGGTTCAATCCGGTGGCGTTGGAAAAGCTCTCCCAGTTGGCCGCCCTGCGATCGCAGCGTGGCGGCTCGTTTCGCCTGGCCGTGGACGGTGGCATTTCCACCGAGACCATTGCCCCCGTGGCTGCTGCCGGTGCCGAATTGATCGTGGCCGGCAGCGCCGTGATCCGGTCGCTGGACTACGCCCAGGCGATCGCCCAACTCGAACAACTCGCCCGGGGTGCCGCATGACGACGCATTCCCCGCGATTCTGTTTCTCCGGTGGCATCTTCGCCACGGGGAATGCTTTCCTCCTGGAGCCACTCCCCACTTGACGCCCGACTCCTTGATCGTGATCCGCGCCGGAGCAACCGACTACGAACTGCAGGGCCGCATTCGCGGTTCGGTCGACATCCCGCTGTGCTCTGCCGGCGTCGCCGAGGCGGAACAAGCAGCCGCACTGCTGGCCGGGTCGCCACTGGTCGCGCTCTACACCTCGGAAGAACGCTGCGCCGTGGAAACAGGACAGATCATCGGCCGGGCCGTCGGCCTGAAGCCGCGGGCGGTCGCCCAGTTGCAGAACCTCGATCAGGGGCTGTGGCAGGGGCTGCTCGTGGAAGAGATCCGCCGCAAGCAGCCCCGGCTCTACCGGCAGTGGCAGGACAACCCGTGGGCGGTCGCGCCCCCCGAGGGAGAACTCCTCGAGGAGGCGTGCGAACGCGTCGAGGGGGCGCTTGAAAAAATCCTTCGGCGGCATGGAGAAGGCCGCGTGGCGCTCGTCGTTCCCGAGCCGCTCGATCGCATCGTCCGCTGGCTCGTGGCTGGGGAATCGATGGGTGACCTGTGGGCTCGCGATCCAGACTGTGAACCGCTGGCGGAAATTCCGGTGGCCGCACAGTGGATCGCCAAAACACGCGCTGGCCGCCGCCAACCCACCCCCATTTGAGCCCCCTTTGAGGAAGGATCGTCCGCGGGGCCGCAACGTGGCTATGCCCCGGCAGATGCCGCTAATTCCGGCGCAGCCGCACAGCCGAGCCCCGGGCTACAATGCTGGTCTCGACGGCTGCCGCCCCGCCGCCATCAACTCGCACCAGCCTGCCCCACACGCGTCGACACACCCTCTCACAAAACGCTCCGCACACCCTCCAAACGCGATCATGGAACGCCGCCGCTCTCCGCGACCGAGCCCCGAGAAAACAGCCGCTGAACCGGCTGCCGGGAGCCCCGCCAGTGCCGTGGCCGATCCCGCGGTGAGCACGGCGACCTCGCCGGCCCCGTCCGCGAAGGCGGCAGCCGCTCCGCGTGCCAAGCGGGGCGTGCCCGAAGGGCTGTGGCAAAAGTGCGACGGCTGCGGCGCCACGATCTACCGCAAAGAAGCGGAGGAGATGCAAAACGTCTGCCCGCAGTGCGGCTTCCACTGGTATGTGTCGGCGCAGCAGCGGATCGCCCAACTGCTCGACGACGGCACTTTCGAGGAGTGCGATGCCAACCTGCGGCCGACCGACCCCCTCGGCTTCCGCGACAAGAAGGCCTATGCCGAACGGATCGTGGCCGAGCAGAAGCGAACGGGAATGCCCGATGCGGTCATCACCGGCACCGGCATGATCCGGGCCCGTCGCGTCGCCTGCGGCGTCACCGATTCCTCGTTCATCATGGGGAGCATGGGGAGCGTGGTCGGCGAACGGCTGGCGCGGCTCGTGGAGCGGGCCACGGCCGGCAAGCTGCCGCTGATCATCATCAGCGCCTCCGGCGGCGGCGCACGCATGCACGAGGGGATTTTATCGCTCATGCAGATGGCGAAGGTGTCGGCGGCGTTGGCCCGGCATTCGCAGGCCGGCGGCCTCTTTATCTCGGTGCTCACCAATCCGACGATGGGCGGCGTGGCGGCGAGCTTCGCGTCACTCGGCGATCTCTGTTTTGCCGAGCCGCGGGCCCTGATCGGCTTTGCGGGGCCGCGAACGATCAAAGCGACGATCCGCGTGGAGCTGCCGAAGGGCTTTCAGACGAGCGAATTCCTGCTCGAGCACGGCTTCATCGACCGCATCGTGGCCCGCAAGGATCTCAAGAGCGAGATCGCCCGGGCGATCGACTATTGCGGCGGGTAAGCCGGATCCCATCGCTCACGCTCCGGGCTTGGATGGATGCTCCCGCCAAATCATGCTAGTGTTCCAAGTGAGTTTTGCATCGCCATCTGCACGACCGTCCGATGACAAACGACACTTCCACATCTTCGCGCACGTTCACGGTCACCGACCACGCGGAGCAGCGCGAAGCGGACCGACGCCGGTGGCTCAGCCACACGCCAGAAGAGCGACTCGCTGTCGTCGAGCGGTTGAGGATCGAAGCCGGGAGGTTTCTCCATGAGCACCCAGAGCACCCCGAGTACCCATCCCGACTTCGAAGACTTCTTACGATTGCTGGAAGAACGACGCGTTGATTACATGATCGTCGGCGGTTATGCCGTCGCGTTTCACGGTTTCCCGCGGTTCACGAAGGACATCGACGTCTTCTTTGCGGACGATCGTGAGAATCTCGCTCGACTCCACGCTGCACTTGTCGCGTTCGGCTTCCAGGAGTCGACGGTATCAGTCGAGGTGCTGCAACGTCCCGACTCCGTCTTCTCGATTGGCCTCGAGCCCGTGAGAATCGATCTGCTCAACCGCATCGCGGGCATTTCGTTCGAAGAGGCCCGTCACAAAACGGTCCGCGGACGCTATGGCGGGGTTGATGTGAACTTCATCGGCCGCGATGACCTGCTGCGAAACAAGCGGGCCACGGGACGCGCCCGCGACCTCGGCGACGTCGAAGAACTGGGCTGAGCCAAGGAAGCAAAAAGAGGGTCGCAAAAAGAGCGTCGCAAAAGAGCTGCGTTTCCCTGTTATTTCCGGGGCTTGTATCCGCGCATACAAGCCCCCGGCGTGAGCCGGGGGATCCCGTCGCTTACGCTCTGGGCTTGTATCGGCAATTCACGCCGCCGGGGGCGGTGGGCTCGACCGTGCCGGCGAGGCCTGGGTTGCCGTCGCCACCGGCCCATCGACAAACTCTCGCCCTGCTGCCGCCTGCAATCGTTCCCCTTCACGCAGCCGCCGAAAAAACTCCTCCGGCTTCCCGCCGCATTCGGCGAGCATCTTCTCGCGGATCGAGCGAATCTCCGCCACGACCGGATCGTCATAGAGAGGCTTACTCGGCATCGGAAAACTCCTCTGGCGTGACGATCAACGGCGGCGATAGGCCTTCCGACCGCAGGGTTGCGTAGATTCCCGGCAATCGCTCCGCATTCGCGAGATGCCGGCAGTTCCATGTCAACATGTAGTCTACGCCCGCGATCGCGGCGTAGGCAATGTGCTGAGCATCGGCCAACGCCTTCGCTGGCAGCAGGTGGCGAGTCACGAGCAGTTCAGCGACCTGGTCGACCTCGGTCATTCTCCCAATGAAACGAAGGCCTTCGAGAAGTTTCACTCGCTCGGCAGCGGCCGTCGGGTCGCCGGCCGACGCTTCTTCGAACACGAGTTGGCTCACGAACACGTCGAACCGATGCCGCCTTTCGTCCCACCACCGCCGCGTGAGATGCTGCCTCGCCTGGAAAATCACGTCTCTGCCGGAACGGGCAGTCAGGTATCCGAAGATCGACGTCTCGACGTATATTGAACCCATCCCGCAAGTGTATACATGCGTTCACTTCATGCGTCAACAGGCCCGGGCCTCAATGAGCTGATGGGGCCGCAGCTCTCCGAGGCTACTCGCCGGAACTGCGGAGAGGGAAATCCGCCTTGTTCGTGCCGGGGGTCACCGTGACCATGAGCTTCGAGCGGGCGTTGTAGCACTCCGGCACGAACTGCTCGACGGCCTCGAGCGACTGGCCTTTCGGATCAAACATGTTCGGCAAGGCCTTGCCCGTCTTTCGCAGCGCGGTGATCTCGACCTTGTATCGGCCGCCGGCCAGCGGCCCCTTCTGGGCCGGCACCTGATACCGCCCGCCCTCGATTCCGCCTCCTGTGGACGGCCCCTGGGTGCCCTCGACGGGCGTGAAGATGATCGTCCCACTCGCCACCGGCTGGCCATCGTAGGAGACATCGCCGCCGATGCTCACCTTCCCGGTGTTGCGGCCGCAGCCGGCAGCAACCACGAGCAGCACGGCTAGGAACCACCCGTGGATATTTGCCGTCCGGTTACTGCGCACTGGCATCGGCGGCGACCTCCCCTGCCCCTCCGTTGATGCTGCCGAGCGCCTGCCATACCGTTGTGCTCACGTTGTCGCTTATGAAGAGCACGGCTCCGTCGGCCATGCCTGCATTCACCCCGCCCGAATGCTTGCTACGGGCTGAGAAAATCAGGTTCGCCCATTCACTGGCAACGCCGTTGCACGGAGCGGCTGGCGTCGACACACACAAGTTGCTGGGACTTCCCGCGACTGCATGCCAAATCGCATCCGGCACGCTCGAATTCGCCGTCCGGGCGTGGGAATACTGAGCTCCCCACGGGTCCCACCAGACTCCGCGCGTATCGGCAGAATCAGGTGTTCCCGCGATGGATTCAGACACCGCGACGGTTTTTGACAGGCCATCGGTAACGTTTTTCATCCGCCGCGTGACATTGTAATTGAAGAGCGAACGCAGGTCGGATGCGCTCTTGCCCGCTCCGCTATGCAGCGTGAAGTCGGCATCCTTCGACACCATCCCGGCATCCGGGCTGAAGCAGCCGACATAGTTGGACCTCGGAAGAAACCCAGCTTGCCATGGGTTCACCTGTTTGGTGCCCAAGGCAGTATCGGAAGGGCATGTATAGCTCGCGACGCTCTTCAAGTTCGCGATCGTATAACTCGCCGAGGCCTGAGGACTGATCCGCGGCGCGAGGCTGCTATGGAGCCCCGCCTCCTCGACGAAGGGGAGCAGTTGCAACATCCAGGTGATCCGCTGGTTGTAACCGCTTCCCAAATTGGAAGGGCCGACCACGCCAGTCGGAAACTGTTGCCTGCCATCGTGAAAAGTATTCAACGCCAGCGTGATCTGCTTGAGGTTGTTGGAGCACGTGCTGCGGCGGGCACTCTCGCGGGCCGCCTGCACGGCCGGCAGCAAGAGGCCGACGAGCGTGCCGATGATCGCGATCACGACCAGAAGTTCGACCAGCGTAAAGCCATGTGGGTGGCAGCCGCAGGCTGCATGGGAACGCACGATTCGCATGGGTATCTCTCCGAAGCCAGGTCGACGAGGTTGCAAGATTGCTTTAAAGCGAGTCCGCCCGCCTTTCAAACCCTCCCCGAGAAGATACTCTGCCCCCCCCCCCCCCCCCGTCAATGAAAAAGCCCGTGGCGCCAGCCACTCCATCTCCGCGCATACAAGCCCCCGGCGCAAGCCGGGGGATCCCACCGCTCACGCTTCGGGCTTGTCTCGGTGATTCACGCCGGGGCCAACCCATCGATCTTCGCTGCCAGGATAAAATCGTTTTCGGAGAGGCCGCCGATGGCGTGCGTGAAGATCTCGATCCAGACGTTGCGGTAGCCCTCCAGATGCAGGTCGGGATGGTGCTGCTCCCGCTCCGCCAAAGCTCCCACGTTGTTCAAGAGCTTGATGCACT
>JBIIGJ010000206.1:0-3957 GCA_044236455.1 Pirellulales bacterium | reverse complement strand
CGAGCACTCTCGAAATTGAACAGCGCCAGGCCGAACTGCCTGAGGTTGTTGGTGCAACTCATCCGCCGGGCTGCCTCCCGTGCCGACTGCACGGCCGGGAGCAGAAGGCCGACGAGTGTGCCGATGATGGCGATCACCACCAGCAGTTCAACGAGCGTAAAGGCATGTCGATTATGTGGCACGGGCCCGCGGCCCGTGCAGCGATACATGGTCATGATGCGGATCCTTGTCTGTGTGCACTTCAGGCAGACGTACCGCTCATGGAGCTGACACGGCATCTGCCAATTAAGCTCTTCCCGCCGGCGCGCAGCATGCGACGCTGAAACGGATCACGACACTGACACGCAGCATTGACGTGGACTGGATCCAGAGTCGGGATCACACCGCGCAGTGCTGCGACAGAGATCAGGCCGCGCGGGGCGGCGGCGATGCCGGAGAGGCAGCCAACGATTCGCCCGCTTCGTCGCCGGGCGTGCACACGTCGAGCACGTGCATCACAAGAGACACCTCGAGCCGCGGCGGCGGCAACGCCGCGCCGGCCGCGAACCACTCCGCCACGATGCCACCGCAGGCCAGCATCGCACGGAGCGTGACCGACCGTGACTGCGGCTCCGCAGGCTCGTCCGCAGGAAGAACTTTTTCGGTCGTTGATGGCGTGGCCACCAGCGACGCGTCCATGCTGCAGAGATCGTTGTCTTCGATACCAGCGATCGCGGACTGCCTGCTCGTGCAGCACGACTCCTCGGCTGCAGGAGCCTTGGTCGAGCAGCACGACGACTTTGTGGCCTTCGCCGCCAGCGGACTGCTGCTAGCCACCCGCTGCGCGAGCGCCGCGAGTACCGCCGGCTCAACGCGATGAGCCTTGGCCCAGGCAAGCGTCTCGGCCGGCGTGTTGCAGCAGCAGTTGGTGAAGCACTGCTCGGCCGTGGCGCAGCCGCAGGGTTTGTCCATGCAGGGAAAGGAACGCGAGCGATCCTTGCCGGCCAGCCGCTTCGCAGCGGGCGAGTCTGGAGCAGCCGGCGCGACGACCCCAAGAGAAATGGAGCCTAGCGGCAACGGCAACCCCGACGCTACGAGCGTGTAGCCGAGAATCGCCAGCCAGGTCGTAATCAGACGAAGCGGTGCGCGGGGAGGCATAATGAGAGGATAGCCTCGGAAATGAGAAAGGCAAACGGCATCGAAAACGCGGGAGCAAGCGATACGGGCCTATCTCGGTGGCCCAGATCCCCCGGCTCGCGCCGGGGGCTTGTATGTGACTCTCCCCAAAAAAGCCCGGAGCGCAAGCGAGGGCATTCGCGACGGACGTCCCTTACAACCTTCGCAACAACTCAACCGCCTCCGCGAGTTCGCCGGCACCGCCACGGGCGTCGGCCGACTCGACACCGATCCACCCGCGATAGCCCCGCTCCTCGAGCGTGCCGAAGACACTCGCAAGGTCGACGTGGCCGGTGCCGAGCACGGCTGCGCGACCGCGGCCCGCGAAGCTGCCGGCCACCGCGTCGGTGGCATGCACGTACCCGATGTGCCCCGCCAGTTTCTCGATCGCCTCGGCCGGATCGTGCCGGTGCACCAGGAGCGCACCAGTCACGAGGTCGCAACTGAGCGATCCCTCCGGCAGGCTGGCGATCACCCGCACGAGGTCGTCGGGCCCGGCGCGGCCCGCCTCGGCGCAGAGCGTCGCGCCCACGCGATGGCCCCAGCTGCCGAGCTCGGAGAGCACGTCGATGAGCAGCCGCCACTGCGGGTCGGGCTCCGCCTCTGGGTCCGTTGCCTGAGGCGGCACGTCACCGATGTGGTTGAGAACGACCTGGGTGCCGAGATTGCGGGCCAGTTCGAAGGCCGACTTCGTCGCGGCGATCCGCGCCTCGAGCCTGTCGGCATCGGCATAGCCGCCGCGGGTGCGAAACGCCACGGCCGACACCACGAGCCCCTCGTCGTCGAGCCACTTGCGGATCTGCCGCAGTCCCGTCTGCGACACCTGCTCCGGATTGAGCCCGCCCCGCGCATCGATCTCCACGCCGCGGACCCCGAGATCCCTCGCCTTCTTCAGGGCGGTCCGCAGGTCGCGGGAGAGGGCCACGGTGGCAACGGAAAGGCGGGATATGTCCATCGGCTTCCATGATCCTGAATGCTGCGCGGTTCGCAAAGAGAGCCTCTGGATTGTAGTGTGGGAACAACGGCATCCGGATGGATGCACCGGAACCATCTCGATCCGCCAGAGGAGATTGCATCGGCATGCCTACGATCGCCCAGATGACCGAAGCCTTGGAATACATGGCCCCGTTGCGACTGGCCGCCGAATGGGACTCGGTCGGCCTCTTGGTCGGAAGTCACCGGCCGCAGATCGACCGCGTGATGACCTGCCTGTCGCTCACGCCGGAGGTGGCCGCCGAGGCGGTCTGTGACAAGGCCGACCTCGTCGTCACGCACCATCCCCTTCCCTTCCGCCCCGTGCCGCGGATCACCGATGACACCTCCACCGGCCGCGTACTGCTCGAGCTGATCCACGCCGGCATCGCCGTCTGGAGTTCGCACACGGCCTGGGACTCGGCTGCCGGCGGCATCAACGATCAGCTCGCCGCCATGCTGGGACTGGATCACGTGACACCGATCGAGCCCGATGCGATCCATCCGCTGGCCGGCTTCGGCCGATCAGGCACGGCGCCGGACGGCTGGTCAGTCGCCCAACTGTCCCGCCACATCGCCGGTCGGCTGGGGGCGCCGGGCGTGCAGGTGGTGGGCCGCCCGGACCAGCCAGCCGGACGGGTTGGGATCGTCTGCGGCAGCGGCGGCGACTCGCTGGCCGCCGTGAAGCAGGCGGGCTGCACAACCTTCCTGACCGGCGAAGTCAAGCTGCACCAGGCCCTCGAGGCCCGGGCCATTGGCCTGGCGGTGATTGCGGTGGGGCACCATGCCAGCGAGCGGTTTTCGATGGAGGTGCTCGCCCGGCGGCTGGCGGAGGCGGTGCCCGGCCTTTCCTGCTGGGCCAGCCGCGACGAAACCGACCCAATCGGCTGGATGGTGTAGACCGTGTTTTTTCCTGAAACGCGTGCCGGAAATAAAAATTGCTCCGCAGTTTTCCGGCGCTACACTTAAGGGTATTGCCCCGAGAGCGTCCCCCTGCCGGAAATGACGGTTCCATGCCCCGATTCCTGACTGCCCTGCCGGTCTACAACGAAGCGGCCCACGTCTCGGGGGTGCTGGACGAGGTGCTGCGGTTCACGCCAGACGTCCTCGTTGTGGACGACGGATCGACCGACGGCACGTCGCCGTTGCTGGCGGCGCGTGTCGAGCGGCAAGGCGACATCCGCCTCGTGCGGCATCCGCGCAACCAGGGATATGGAGCGGCGCTGGCCACCGCATTCCGCGAGACGCTGGCCGGCCCGTGGGACGGCCTCGTGACGATCGACTGCGATGGGCAGCACCAGCCGCAGCTGATCCCGGACTTCATCGCCGCCCTCAGCGCCGTCTCCACCGGCCGGCCCGCCGCCGACATCGTCAGCGGCAGCCGTTACCTGCAGCGTTTTCCCGGCGACAGCCAGCCGCCCGCCGCCCGCCGCCGGATCAATGCCGAGATCACGGCCGACATCAATGCCCGCCTGGGCCTCGAACTCACCGACGCGTTCTGCGGCTTCAAGGCCTACTCGCAGCGGGCCCTCGAGCAGCTGCACATCAGCGAGACCGGTTATGCCATGCCGCTGGAGGTGTGGGTGCAGGCGGCGGCTGCATCCTTGAGGATCGTCGAACTGCCTGTTCCGCTGGTCTACCTCGATCTGGCGCGGAGTTTTGGCGGCGCACTGGACGATGCGGCGACCCGTCTGGCCTACTATCGCAGCGTGCTCGATCGTGCGGAAGCAGCCGTCGCGGCAGCCGCCCCTGGCATTGCCACGTAGTCCATGCATCCATCCTCCGGTCCGCCGCCGTCCCGCCGCCGCGCCCTCGCACCGCCGTCGGAAT
>JBIIGJ010000086.1:0-14919 GCA_044236455.1 Pirellulales bacterium | reverse complement strand
TCTGAAGCCAACATCCACATCGATGCAGAATACGCTCCAGACGGTCGGCGAACCATCCCGCCCGCCGGCTGTCGCGCAGCAGGTTACTTACCGGTGAACAAGCTATGAAAAACTGCCGGCCACCCCGATTGGGTAGACGAGAAAGGCAGCAGTTCGCAGATTGCCTATTTTTGGTGGCTGGCACCTTTTCCCCCGGCGAGACTGCGGCGCGGCAGCGATCAGTTGGAAGACAGCTCGAGCTTCGGCTGGTTTTTGCCGGCGACGATCGAGACCGTGAGCCCCGAGGTCTTGATATCGCCATACCGGGGCGGCGTGATGTCGGTGATCTTGGGGGGTGGAGGCTTGATAATGCCCATGGCGTCGGGAACGGCACCGGGCGGCGGCGGGGGATATTCGACGAGCTGTTTGCTGACCGACACGAGATAGTCGCCTTTCGCCGTGCCCGTGCCCTTGCCGCGTTTGCCCTGCGGGACGACCGTCAGCGTGAACTTTCCGTCCGGCCTCGTTTTGCCGACGGCAGGCAGGCCTTGGCCGCGCTGGGCCGGTGAAAACGCAACGATGGCATCATCAAGGGGCTCTCCGTTGAAGAGCACGATCCCCTCGACAAACTCCACGCCTGATCCCCCACCGCAGCCGCACGCAGCCAGAACCGCGATGCCAAGGAAAACAACGCAGGCAGCGACTCTGCGGCCGGCGTTGGCGGATAGCGGGTGCAAAGAAATGTGATTGTGCATGCTCACGCGGAACCTCCTCCGCAAAAATGGGCTGATCACGGATTCGGCCGTCGACGCCTGACGGCCCCTGATATCTGACGGTTCATTCGGCATTCGCGTTCACTTCGCCGCCGTTGATGGTGTGGATCGCGCCCCACACATTCCATACCGACTGCCCCTTGTACGTGAGGCCGGATCCAGAGCCGTTTGTCTGGTCGCCGGCGTCGATCGAGTCGGCGACGAATCGCACAGAGCCGTCGCAGAACGCCAGATTGGCACCCCCAGAATGGTAGCTGCCAGCGGTGTACGTAGCGTATTGCCCGTAGGTGCTATCGTTGCTGTTGGTGCACGTCGGACCATTCGGCGGGATGATTCCATAATAAACGGTTAAGTTCCCGCTGCCCCATTCCATGCCTCCCGTGCTAGCGTTGGGCGTCGACGTGGTCGAAGCGGCCCAGCAGACGCCCGGCTTGCTCGTGGGGCTCATTACCGCGGTCCACTGGTCCGCTTTCGTGCCGACAGGCACGGAGGATACGCTGGTCGCGAAGCCCCAGGTCCCAATCGGGGCTTCCGCGAGCATCGCCGTTTTCGAGGTACCGTCGGTGATGTCCTTGAACGCCACCCTTCGTGACGTACCGGCCGTTTGGGCGCTCGACCAATCGATCACGCCCTGCACGAAGGGTGCCCTGATCACTTGGGTCGGGTATTCCGCACCCGGGGCCAATGTGGTGCTCGCGAGATTGACATCGCCCCTATTGCAGCGGTAACTCGTGGGGTATTTGCCGTCGCCGCCTCCGTAAGTTTGCCGCCTGCCGGCGAACCGGTCGGAGGGGCACTGGAGCGTGGGAATAACCGCCGTGTATGGCGACGCGATACCGCCCACTGTGTTCTTACTTAATTGTCCGTTGGCTGCGCGGAAGGGTTCGACACGACTGAAGACGGCCTCCTCCTCGATGAACGGCAGAATGATCGGGATGTAGCCGCGGTACCAGCCGTCGAGGGTAAGACCTGTAAAGCCGTTGTAGAGCAGACTCTGTTGGCTATTCGGCAGGTATCGCTTGGCATCGGCGAAGTTGATGACGCCGAGCGAAACCTGCTTGATGTTGTTCATGCAGCTGCTGCGGCGGGCCGCCTCGCGGGCCACCTGCACGGCCGGCAGAAGCAGGCCCACGAGCGTGCCGATGATCGCGATCACGACCAAGAGTTCCACCAGCGTGAAGCCCGCGACGGCTTGCGGTGCCGCGGTGCGATTGTGAGATCGATTTATAAGATTGGCCCGCATGGTTGTCGCCCTTGCTTTTTATGGAATCGATTGCGTGGATCGCCCCGCCATCCAGCGGAGCTCATTATGGTTTCCGTCAACTGCCCCGACAACAGCTTTTTCTTTCGATTTTGCGTAAGTGTTTCGATTTTTCGTAAACGGTTTCGGTGCCTCACGGATTCCCTCGCTCGCGCTTCGGGCTTGCATGGGAACCAACCGTCCATCCCAGCCCGAAGCGCAAGCGAGGGACTGCAGAAAATCTGCGTCCCCGTGTTCTTCCGCGCCCGCAGCGTTACTGCGACAGATCGAACGTGACCGTGTTCGCCAGGCCGGCGACAACTTCTGCCCGGAGCGGCGTCGTTTCGGGCGATTGGTATTTGTCGGGGCGGGCAGAAGGGGGTGACTTTGTGATCACCACAACGTGTTGACCGGCATAGGCGCCATCGTTCAGGCGGCGGGTCGACAGGGTGAACCGCCCCTCGGCGTCGGTGGTGCCGACGGACGTTGGCCGACCCGACGTTAGAAACGTCACCTCAGCGTCTCGCACGGGTAAGCCAGCCTGAGTGACGGTACCGGTGACGGTGCCCATCTCCGACCGCCAGCAGCCTGTAGCACCAGTGATTGAGATCGCCACGATGAGGAACAGCCCATACGGGGGGCGCCTCGCCGCACTGTTCGCGTTCTTAGTCAAGAGAGGCATTGGCCTCCCCGCCTTCCCGCGTGCCGAGCGCCGAGTGGACAGTCGAACTTACGCTGAATGACACGGTCTGAACGCTGCCATCGCAGAAAGCCATGCCGCAAGCGTTGGCGTGCCGGCTGCCGAATTGGCTGGGAGCCACGCTGACGACCCCGCTCCGAAAGGGCGCGGGCGGAAGGTTCGTTTTCTTGTAGATTCCTTGCACATGGCCTGAAAAAGGCTCGTACATATTTTCCTGTTCGCTGCCCGACCCGCTCCGGGCAGAAATGTCTGTGGATATCTGGATCGGCCGTTCTCCAAGCAAATACGTTTTCGACAGACCGTCAGTAACATGACGCTCCCGAATCCGGCCGAGCGGAGCGATGACCCCGTTCGACCACCACGTCTGCGGACGAAACGGATAGCCCCAGCACTGCCTCCAATAAGACTCTCGCTCCTCGGCCGTGGGAAGTGCCGCAATCGACGGCCAGGTCAATGCTCCCGCTCCCGACTGTGGGCATGTGTACGATTCGTTACTGTTCGGGCCGGCCGATCCAGCGTAGCAACTGATCCGGTACCGAGTGCCTGATCCGCCCACTCCGGCGTCGCCGATCACCAGAGTCGAACCCACTGTCGGGCAGACGAAGGCCGACGGGAAACCGTTCAGGCTGCGGGAGATGCTGCTGCTTCTCCGACGAAGGTCATTGGCCTCCAGGAAAGCCAGGATGTTGAACATCCAGCCGCCTGGCTGCATCTCGCCGTATCCTTTTGAATCTGTAGTGCCCCATTCGGCATTTCTGTTGTACCAGCCGTTCGACGGAAACCTGCCTTGCATCTCAAGATGCACAAGGCTCGCCAGTGCCAATTGTTTGAGGTTGTTATTGCAGGTGCTGATTCTCGCCGCCTCGCGAGCCGCCTGCACGGCCGGCAGCAAGAGGCCGACGAGCGTGCCGATGATGGCGATCACCACCAAGAGTTCCACGAGGGTGAACCCCGCCGCAGTGCCAGTTTGTGTATGGGATCGCGGTCGCACGACGCTTCCTCCGCTTTCGATGAGATGAGGCACTTCGATTGTCGTGGGGTAGTCCGGGGTAGCCCTCCCCAGCGTTCCATCTGTGACTTAGCCGAACCCGTCACAATCTGACGCCCGCCATAATGGCAGGGAAAATCTGCGGCTCCGCGGGGCTGGCCGGCGTTGGATTTCGCCCGCGGCGCCTAAGAAGAGATGATGGGGTTTCGTGCGATTTTTCCCAGCGGGAACCGGTTTGAATGGCTGCCTCGGCTGAATTCGTCACCCAGATCACCCGGGTCCAGCGGCAGCTGCACGCCTTCATCCTGTCGGTCGTCTGGGACATGGCCGAGGCCGACGACGTGCTCCAGGAGACCAACCTCGTCCTCTGGCAGAAGGCCGACGAATTCGACCCGACGCGGAACTTCCTCCCCTGGGCGATGCAGTTTGCCAAGCTCCAGACCATGGCCTACCTCAAGCGGCGGAAGCGGGCCCCGATCGCCTTCGACGACACCCTGCTCGAGGAGCTGGCCAATCGGTCGATCATCACCTCCCGGCAGTTCGATACGCGGCGGGCGGCACTGGCCGACTGCATTCAAAAGCTCTCCACCGACCACCGGACCCTGATCGCCACCCGCTACGAGCCCGATTGCTCGGTCAACGACCTCGCCGCTACCCGCCAGACCACCCCCAGCGCCCTCTCCCAGATGCTCCGCAGGATCCGCCAGACCCTGCTCGACTGCGTCGAAAAGACGCTGGCCCAGGAGGCCCGCGCATGAGACTCGCAAACGACATCCTCGACCTCTTCAGCCGGGTCGCCGACGGCGTGCAGTCGGAGGACGACGAGCGCCGGCTCGTGGCCTTGCTCAAGACCGACGCCGCCGCCCGTGAGGAATTCCAGCGGGTGATGGAGCTGCACTCGACGCTCCACTGGATGTATGTCACCGCCGCCATCCGGCCGCAGCCACGGCCACTCTCAGCCGGCCCATCGCAGACAGATTCAGGCGGCGGCTGGCAGCCGCGGTGGATCGCCGCTGCGCTCGCGAGCGTGTTGGTGCTCGGGGGCGTCGTCGGCGGCATCGCCACGCGGTTCGTGGCCGGGAGACAGGCCAAGCCGGCTGCAGCCACTAGCCCTGCACCCGCCGCGGTGGATCGAACGAGCGATGTGATTGGCATGATTGAAAGGGCGCGGCTGGTCGTGCCCGTCGCCGGGGGCAAGGCGGTGCATGACGGCGATCCGGTGCATGCCGGGCGACTCGCGATCGCTGCGGGCGTCGTTGAACTGCGGCTTGGCAACGGCGTGCGGATCGTGCTCGAAGGCCCGGGCGAGCTGGAGCTTTTTGGCGAGATGGCCGCGTTTCTGCATGCCGGCAAGGCGGTCGTCCGCATGCCCGAAGGCATGAAGGGCTTTCGGCTCGACACCGCCACGACCGACGTGCTCGACCTGGGCACCGAGTTTGCCGTGAAGACGGGGCAGGGCCTCGTGACCGACGTGCAGGTCTATGACGGCGAGGTGCTCGCCACGCGAAAGTCGGGCGACGCGGGGATGCTGTTTCCCAAGCGGCTCGTGGCGGGAGAGGCCGTCCGGTTCGATGCGAAAAACGGAGGGCTGCCCGAGCCGATTCCCTATAGCGAGGGCCGGTTCATCCGGAGTGTGCCGTCGCTGCCGGGCGTCGAGCTTCCGTATCCGCTCACGCCCGAGGAACGCGTTCAGCAGTTTGGCCAGATGCTCTTCGATTCGATGCCCGTCATGCCGGCCGAGCGACCGGTGACGATCGACGGCAGCCTCGAGGAGTGGGGCCGCGATCCCGGCTTTGAAGCCGCCCGCAATCCGGATTCCGAGGATGGAAAGTGGGCCGCCGGCTGGATGATGTATGACGCCGAGCATCTCTACATCGGGGCGCATGTGGGCGATCCGCACCCGATGCAGAGCGTGATCGATCCCGAACTCGATCCCGAGGACGGTTGGCGGGGCGGGGGACTGCAGGTGAGGCTGTCGGCTGACCGCACGATGGGCTGGCCCGCCGATGCCAATGCTCCGAGCTACTATTCGGCACGAAGACTCGAGCCCACGGCCTCCGACCGCGCGAAGGCGGAAAACCCGCGGCTCTCACACCTCACGATGTGGCACCACGCGCCGACCGGCAGGGCCTGCCTGGCGATCGCGCAGGGGATGAATCTCCAGGCGTTGGCCGTGAATCCGGCGGGAGTGACGGGTGCGTTTCGCCGCGACGCCGACGGCCGGGGCTACGTGGTCGAATACGCGATTCCCTTGCGGGTGTTGCACGCGGAAGACGATCCGCCGCGAAAGGGGGACCAGCTTGCCGCCGCGTGGCAGGTGCACTGGAGCGATGCCGCGGGCCGGATCTGGCAGGACCAGCTCGTCGAGATCCGCAACCCGCACGAGCCCCACGGCATCATGGTGTGGGAGCGGGCCGCCACCTGGGGCCGCGCGGAATATCGCTGAGCGGAGTTGCGCTGAACCGATCGGGGAGAGGGCCCGCTGGGCACTGAAATCGGCTCCCGTGTTCCCGATCATGGTTTCGCAATGCGTTGACGGCCCATAAATACGGGAATATGCTTTCCTGTATGAAGACAACGGTCGATATTCCGGACGAACTCTTTGTCGCCGCCAAAAAGCGGGCCGCGGAACTAAGAGAGCCTCTGCGGGAGCTCATCGAGAGGGGGCTGCGGGCCGAATTAAGGCGTGACGCCACCACGACGGGCAGGCCGAAACCCGCCAAGCTGACGTGGGTGACGGTCGACGGAGGGCTGCCGCCTGGCGTGGATATCACTGATCGGGCCGCCATGCACGACTGGCTGAGCCGCCAGCGATGATCGCGATCGACACCAACCTGCTGATCTACGCCCATCGCTCCGGCACGCAGGAGCATCTGGCCGCCCGCGCAGCGATCGAGGCAGCCTGCAGCACACGGGGCGGGTTTGGGATCACGCTCCCGAGTGTCTCTGAGTTTTTCAGCATCGTTACCCATCCCGCGGCCAGCGGAAGGGCTTCATCGCCCGACGAAGCGGCCGCTTTTCTTCGCGCCCTCGAACAAGGCGGCATGACCGTGCTCTGTCCGGGGCCGGCGTTTTCCGCCCGGTTGCTCCAGACCGCCGTCGATCTGGGGGTGAGCGGCCCCCGGGTGTTCGATCTTCAGATCGGGTTGTGCGCACTCGACGGCGGCGCCACCGAGCTCTGGACCCACGATCGCCGCTTCGTGAAGCTGCCAGGCCTGATCATCCGCGATCCGCTCGGCTGAACCCATCGGCAAACAGTCGAAATCGGCTCCCGTCCCCGATTTCCCGATTCATGAAAAATCGAAACGATTGGCGGAAAGTGAAAGGCGGAATCCTGTAGCCTCGGACGGCGAGCTTCTGGCAACGAGCACCCTCAGGACCATACGCCATGACGACGCGCGATCCACGCGGCATCCGCTCCGCCCGCATGCCCGCTATCCTGCAGGTTCTCCTGCTGCCAGCCTTCGTGCTGCCGGCGGTTGTAATCGCTGCCGTTGCTGCTGCCACAGCTGCCGCTGCCGCGGAGCCCGCGGGCGGCAGCATTGCCTTCACGCTCGACAAGCCGGGCCGCACGTCGCTGGCGATCTACTCCGCCGACGGGGCGGTGCAGCTGCGGTCGCTCCTCGTGGGTGAGCGGCTCAAGGCCGGAAAGCATATGGTGAGCTGGGATGGGCTCGACCGCGACGGCCGCCCCGTCGAGCCGGGCAGCTACCAGTGGAAGCTCGTCTCGAGCCCCGGGATCGAGGCGACGTTTTTGAACGCGGTCGGCGCAAATCCCAAGGCGGGCCCGTGGTCAAAGTGGGTCGGCAACCACGTGGGGGTCAACTCGATCGCCGTGGGCCTGGCGGGCATCTGTGTGGGCACGCCGATCGCCGAAGGGCCGCCCAACATCCATATGTTCGAGCCCGATTTCGCCACCACCCGCTGGCTTGCGCCCCACTACGGCTGGAGCTCGATCGGCCATCGCATGCTGCGGATGACCGACACCGCCGTCGTTTCGCTCGCGCAAGATGCGCAGGTGTCTGTATTTGATGCGAAGACCGGTGCGGGCGTCGTCGGCACCTCCGGCCTCGGGGCGAAGCGTTTCGACGTGCTCTGGGAAGGTGACAAACGGCCGGACCATGACGGCGGCCGGGAACTCTCCCTCGACGCCCGCGGCGACCGCTTCGTGATCGGCTACCGCGACCACGATGCCGTGCGCTGGTTCGATCTCGCCTCGGGCAAGGTCGTCCGCGAGACGAAGGTCGCCAAGCCGCACCGGGTGGCGCTGCGGGCGGATGGCACGCTCCTCGTGCTCGGCGAGCAGGGCATCGTGCGGGTGAACGCGGACGACACGCAGGCCGTGCTCGTCGAGGCGAAGGCACTCGTGTCGCCCGTCGCCCTCGCCTGGGACGAACGCACCCAGACGTTCCTCGTGGCGAGCGGCGATCCCGACAACCGCATCCTGCGCTTTGCCGCCGACGGCAAACTGCAGAAGAGCTACGGCGCCGAAGGCGGCCGCAAGCCGGGGCCATACCTCCCCGATCGCTTCGCGGAAGTCGCCGACCTGGCGGCGGACAGCCTTTCGACCGACAAGGGCCGGTTCTATGTCGTCGAAGGGGGTGAGGCCGGCGGCGGGCTGCGGCGGATCGCGCATGTGGCCGAAGACGGCACGATTCTCGACGAGCGGTTCGGCGGCGCACCGTTCTTCTCCTGTGCCGCGGCCGTGCCCGGCAACCCGCGGGAGGTCTATTACAGCTCCTGCTACGGCGAGATCGCCCGCTACGACTTCGATCCCGAGACGGGCAAAAACCGGCTCACCCATCTCTTGAAGCTCGACGCGCCGCTCTTCCCGGGCTTCAGCGCGTTCCCGCATTACAAGCCCATCGTCCGCAAGGGCAAGGTCTATCTCGCGCTCTGCGGCACAAGCGGCTCCGGGGCCTATCTCGTGCGGCCGGATCTGGCGACGGGCCGACTCGTGCCGGTCGCCCTCTATGCGTTCAAGCCATGGGGCAACTGGAAAAAAGATGCCGTGCCCGCGCCGATCGCCAAAGCCGCGGCGCATCAGGGCATCGATCCGCTGTCGGACAAGGCCAACGGCTACACCTGGTCCGACGCCAACGGCAACGGTGAGCTCGATCCCGAGGAGTTTCGGTTCGCCACGACCGGGCCCAAGCCCGACGGCGCTTTCCTCGACCGCGACTTCAACCTCGTCTTCGGCCGCTACCATGCGTGGAACCATACCTACGACGGCAAGGTCTGGATCGGCTTCGACTTCAAGAACGCCCTCTACGCCACGCTGCCCAACGCCGCGCCGGACAATGACGTGCCGGTGTGGGACATGACGCAGGTCGTGCTCTCGACCGAGACGATGCCCGAGGATCCGTTGGGCCACGGCAAGCGGTTTTCGGGCTCGGCCTTCAAACACCCCGACGGCCGCGTCGACCTGCTGATGAGCGGCGGGGCGGGCGGCTTGGCCGACGTGCATCCCGACGCCTGGCCGACGGCCCAGGTGGCCCACAGCCGCCTCTTGGCCGTGGCGGGCGGACGCGTGGCGCACGTGGTCGGCAAGCATGCCTCGGAGGGGCAGCCGCGCGAGGCGCAGTTCGGCCAGCCGGTGGCGATCCTCGGCACGGTGGACGGCAACCTCATTGTCTGCGACCGGATGGCCTACACCACCGCCTGGACCGCGGACGGCCTCTTCATCGGCACGCTCCTCGACAAGGCTGTCTACGGGCCGATGCCGGCGAACGATAACGACCGGGTCGGCCTGGCCGGCGACGACTGGATGTCGGGCGGCTCGATCGCCGATCTCGGCAAGGGTGAGGCGGTGTGGTTTGCCTTGAGCGGCGACCGGTCGATGGCCTTCCGCCTGCGCGGCTTCCGCGACCTCGAGCGGCAGAACGGCACAGTCACCCTGAAGACGGCGGCCAAAGCGGCCGGCTTCGACGGCGACGGACTGAAAGCCGAGTATTTCGCGAGCGCCGATTTCTCGGGCGCGCCGGCCGTCTCCCGCGTCGATCCGCGGCTCTGGTTCTCCGACAGCACAGTGGGTGGAGAGATCGTGGCCGCCTGGGCCAAAGACGGCCCGTGCAAGGAGATCGCGGCAGGCAAACCGTTCAGCGTCCGCTGGACGGGCTCGCTGACGGCGCCGTTCTCCGAGCCGTTCTGGCTGCGCATCTACAACTCGCGGCCCGGCACCGGCCACACGCCGATTCAGCAGGCGTGGACGGAGGGCAAAGGCTTCGTCCGCGTCTGGCTCAACGACCAGCTCATCCTCGACAAGTGGGATGGCTCGCCGGCGACGAATCCTTGGCAGACGCCGCCGCTCATGCTCGAGGCCGGTGCGACCTACGACCTGAAGGTCGAGTATTCCTTCCCCGGCGGCGACGGCGCGCAGTTCAGCCTCGTCTGGTGCACCGCCACCTACGAGTGGATGCGGGTGCCGCAGGCCTGCCTGCGCACGGCGGCAGGCCCGACGCGGCCGCGGTTGAGCGTGGCGGCCGTCGCGGCAACGGCGGCGGAATCAGGCGGCGAGCCGGCAGTGGTCCGGTTCACGCTCGACAAACCGGCCGCCGCGGACGTGGAAATCGGCTACCGTCTCACCGGCACGGCGGACGCCGACGACTTCACCATCGCCGCGCCGCGCGTGGTGATCCCCGCCGGGAAGGCCTCCGCCGATCTGGTGATCCGTGCGGTGGATGACGCGGCCGTCGAAGCGAACGAGACCGCGATCGTGACGCTCACCCCCGCAAGCGCCTACGCCGGCGACGGCACCGCGGGCGCGGCCGAGGTGACGTTCCTCGACAATGACAACGTCCTCGTCGACGCCGACCTCAAGGTGTACTACACGTTCGACAACGCCAGTCTGGCCGTGCAGGGCGCTTTTGCGCACATCCGCAATGATGCGGGGCCGGCGGCGGCGCTCAAGGTGCAGTCGTACATGCATACGATGCCGGCGCTCGTGCCGGGCCTGCCCAAGCACGGCGACGGGCTGACGTTCCCCAAAGGCCGTGAGAAAGTCAGCTCAGGCGGCGGCCTCAGCCTTGCGGACTACACCGTCAGTTTCTGGTTCAGGGCGCCCGAGGGCGCGGGTACGATCGGGATCCTGCAATCGCCCGCGGACTTCTTCCTCAAGGACGGAACGTTGGTCGCAAATTGGGGGGGCTGGTACAGCCACCAGCCGGCCGGCACGAATCTTGCCGACGGCCAGTGGCATCACGTGGCCTTCACCTGGGTCCAGGCGAAGCGGCAGCAACTGCTTTACGTGGACGGCGCGCTGGTAGCGACAAATACCGGGCCGCAGGGAGGCGGGCACTCGGGCGCGGCCCGCCTCGGCGGTGCCAATACAGGTAGCGGCGGCGACGCCTTCATCGGCGGCGTGATCGACGAGTTCCGCATCTACAGCCGCTGCCTGACCGCCGACGACGTCAAGGCTCTCGCCCAATGAGGGGCACCAGCGTGGCTTCCGACGGAGATTCGGTCTAGAATATTGATCGCACAATCGATCTGACCTGCGACTCTCAGCCGAGAACATCATGAGCACCGACGCGGCGGCATCGAGGCCGTGGACCAGTGAGCAGATGGATGCTGCCCGCCGCTGGGTGGAGACATGGCGCACGGCTGGGGTCGCGCTCGAGGCAGTGCGAGTCAGGGAGCTGCGCGAGCTTGATGGGCGGCGGGCGATCGCCCTCCTGACCGGTCCTGCGGATTACCGCGTGGAGCCCCGCAAGGCCCGCTCGTCTTCCGGCCTTGTCGAACAGCAGGCTTGGTTCATGAAGGCGCGACAACGTGCTTGAGGTTTATCGTGCCGCCGACGTGCTGCAGAAGCACTGCGAGTCACAGCATTGGCGGTTCTGCCTCATCGGCGGGCTGGCACTGCAGCGGTGGGGCGAGCCTCGCGAGACGATCGACGTCGACGTGACATTGCTCACGGGATTCGGCAGCGAGGAACGGTTTATCCGGGAGATCCTCTCCTGGTACGAGCCGCGGGTGACCGATCCAGTCGGATTTGCCCTGCGGAATCGAGTGGTGCTCGTGCAGGCTCCGTCAGGAGTCGGCATCGACATCGCACTCGGCGGCTTGCCGTTCGAGGAAGCTGCCGTCGAGCGATCGACGCTCTATGAGTTCGCGCCGGGAATCTCGCTGCGGACGGCCTCCGCGGAAGATCTCATCGTCATGAAGGCGTTTGCATCCCGAGCGAAGGATTGGGTGGACGTCGAGGGGATGGCAATCCGCCAGGCTGGAAGACTTGACTGGGCGTATGTGCTGGGGCATTTGACTCCCCTTGCGGAACTGAAGGGCGAGCCCGAGATCCTCGACCGCCTGGCAGCGGTGCGGGCAAGCGTTGACGAGAAGACCGCAGGTCTATGAGCCGGCAGACGCCCGGATCTGCCCGCTGTTCCATGTGGCGACGCTCGAGCCGATCAATACCGATGCGCGAGCCGGATAGCCCCGCGCTGCATCACGCACCGCTTGCCAGATGAGGCGAGCGGTTGTGCCGCCAAATGCGAACAAAACAGAGCTCTTTTTCTGAGCCCTGTTTTCCGTCGGCTACCGTTTCGTGCCGGCGTGCTTCGCGAGGTCGAAATCAAACTCGTTCGGCCCCGCCGCGGTCACCTCTACGGTCAGCGGTGACGTGGTGGCATCACGGACAACGCTTGGGATGTCGGTCCGTGCCCGCAAGGCTGCAGCCTCGGAGTCACTGGCTGCTCCCGAAATCAACGGGGCGACTGTGACCTTGTGTCGGCCAATGTAGGCGCCGTCCATCGGCTGCCGCGTGGTGAGACGGTATCTTCCTTCCGCGTCGGTTCCCGCCGCCGCCATCGGCCGCGCCTCGTGGACGAACCGCACGACCGCCTCCGGTACCGGTCGCCCTTCCCATTTGACCCGGCCCGATACGGCCACGATGTCGGATCGGCCGCAGCCGGCGGCGGCCAGGACTAATACGGAAACGGACGCCACAGCCCGGGCTAGGCCAGCGCAGCAACAATGAGCCACAGGCCGGGCATGGGGGGCTGCAAGATCCTCGCGGCGCCAGCGAATCATGGCTGGATGTCCTTCACCGTGGAGGTGTCGACGATGGCCAGCCGCTGATAGAGGTTGAAATTGATGCCCTCTTCGAGCCACGAAACCCGTCCGTCGCCCCACGCGAACTGCGCCCCCGGTCCGTGCGAGGAGCGAAACGCCGTGGTGGATTCTTGATTCGACGTTTCTAAGTAATACTCGGCGCATTCAAGCGTGCCGATCGCCCGGCAGATGACCGAGGAATTGGCAATCCGGTTGCCGGCGTTGCCCGCAGCACCGTTGGCCCATCCAAAGAAGCCGCTCGCCCTGCAGCGGCACCGCACGGGGTTGCCCCCGCTCGTCGCCCATCCCCAGCTCGACTGCTCGCCGATCGCGATGACCTTCGAAAGTCCGTCGCTCACCTGCTGGGGCCTGCGGCCGACGTCCGTATAGTCGGACGCCTTCGTCGACCGAAAGGGTGCTCCCACGAAAATGCCGTTCGAGCAGATGCCGGGTCTATCTCCAGCCGCACGTGGGCACCGATCCGGATTCGACGTGCTTACCGTCCTGAAGGCAGCGTCGGGCGCGCCGGCCACGCCGGCGTAGCTTGGGTCGAGGTGGCCGGCGGCGGCGTAGGCGTTCTTGAGGATCGGGTTGATCGGGCTCGACGGACAGATCAACACCGACGAACGAAATTTCTGGATCGCGCTCTGGTTCGAGGCACTCCCCTGATTGTCATAGCCAAGATCGTCACCACCGCCTGAGTTGTAATTCCGGCCTCCTTGGGAGCCTGCTGCGTCCGCTTTTCCGAGGGCGAGCGTTGGATTTTCGCTCCGGCGGCTAAGTAACCCTGTGGGACCTCGGCTCCGAGGTCCAACGGCCCGGTTTCCCGCCATGCGAATCATCATGAAAATCGTCGCAACCGTCTGCCTCGCGGCGTGGCTCCTTCCGCTGGCTGCCCTGCAGGCCGAGATGCCCGCCTTCCGGCACGAGCGTCTCAACATCTTTCCCGCCGCGGCCGTGGCGGCGCCGGGCCGCACGATCGCCGTCGATGGCGACCTCGCCGACTGGAATCCCGCCGCCTTCGTGACGATGGCCGCGGACCTCGACAACAAGCCGCGGTATGCGATGCAGGTGGCTGCCGCCTATGACGACCAGGGGATCTTGCTGGCGGTGCGATTCACCGACGACACCCCGCTCGTCAACCGCGTCGATCCCATCGGCCAGCCCGACAAGGGCTGGGCGGGCGACTCGTTTCAGATCCGCTTCATCACCGATCCGCGGATCGGCACGGGCGTGCTCCGCACCGACATCCAAAACGATCCGGAGAAGAACAGTCGCGTCGTCCACATGACGCTCTGGCAAAACTCCGACGCGAAACTGCCGGCCGCCCACGTCGCCTACGGCTGGGACTTCAAGGATCAGCGGGTGCTCACCGGCAACGATAGCCTGTTTCGGTTTGCGCCCGCCGAGGGGGGCTCTGCGATGGAAGGGCGGATCCCCTGGAAGCTTCTGCACGTGGCCACGCCGCCGCAGTCGGGCACCGACTGGGTGATGACGCTGCAAGGCAACTGGTCGGGCGGCGGCGTCAACGACCTGGGCCACAGCTTCTACGACTTGGTCTGCGCCGCCGGGTTTCCCTATCAGACCAATGCCAACTGGGGCCGCGGGCACTTCGTCGAGCCGGGGTCGGTGGCCGCGACGCTCGCGAAGCAGCAGACAGACGAACAGAAGCTCTGGGCGGCGCCGGTCGCCGCCGCGCCGGCGGTAAGCATTCCGCTCCGCTACACGAACCCGGCCAAGGGCTATGTGAGCCTCGCCATCACGGCCGCGGGGCCAGCGTCCGGACAAGCTGGAAGGCCCGACGGCCAGATCGTCCGCACCTTGCTCGCGCGGGCCGAACGGCCGGCCGGCGAGCAGACGGAGATCTGGGACGGCCTCGACGACGACGGGCAGCCAGTGCCGCCAGGCAGCTACGCGATCCGCGCGGTCACCCACGCCGGGCTCGCGCCGCGGTTTGTCGCCAGCGTGCACAACAGCGGCACGCCCCCGTGGACGACGGAAGACGGCAGCGGCAGCATGAGCGGCGACCATGGCAGCCCGATCAGTGCCGCGGCGGACGAGGCCGGCAACGTCTACCTGCTCTGGACCGTGAACGAACTGGGCAGCGGCATCCAGTGCATGAACCCCGAGGGCCGCAAGACCTGGGGCGGCTATCTCGACTGGGGCGTGTTCGACGGCATCAACACGGCGT
>JBIIGJ010000205.1:0-4049 GCA_044236455.1 Pirellulales bacterium | reverse complement strand
GAAAAATGGTGCCAGCCACCAAATCTAGTCAAGCTAGGCAATCTCCTTGCGCACCTTACCCACATTTGGTGGCTGGCACCGTTTTCACCTCGTACCTCGCGGCACAAGTTCGCAGTGTGCTGCAGCGGCGAGGCGGTCGAGGGCGTCAGACGCGAGTTGGCCGCCCGCCATGAAGTCGGCGAGTTGCTCGAACGGAATGCCCGTGGCCTGGCAAACCTGTTCGTAGGGCTGCCGCATGGCCTTTACCGCCCGCCGCAGTCGGCCGCTGACGGTGTCTTCCGCAGCCGCCCGCTCGCCGGCCTGGCGTCGCTCGAGCAACCACGGAAGCTCAGCCCGCACGGCAGCCTCGATCTCCGCATCGCTTATCGGCTTGGAGGGGGTCACTCTGGCACCTCGTAGGCGGTAATCGGCTGAACGGTGACTTGATCGACCCAGCGGTAGACGACGATGACGAGTCGACCGTCCATCAGATGCCCGAAGGCGACCGGCAGCCCGCTGGAGCGGCTCCAGTCTTCAAACTCCGGATGGCTGATGATCGCTTCGATCTCGTCGGCTGAAATCTCCCTCTCGGCGAGTTTGTCGAGAACCGCATCGAGCCAGATGAAGTCAAAGAACGGCATCTCGCGATCCCGACACATTCATGATACGCGGCGGCGAACTCTGGCCCCAAAAATTGGGGGCCTTGGCAGGAAGTGTACGTGTGTACCGTCATTGGTCAACCAGCCCCAGCGATCAACGCGTCGAGCAGGCCCAGGCCGTGCGAGGCCATGGAATCAGGAGAGGTCAACACCACCCAACGCCACTATTTTCGACCGCCCCACACCGCCGATTTTGACCGCTATCAACATGAGCATCGCTCAGCTCTTATGAGCCTCGGTGCGCAGCTGCTCGATCTGGCGGACCAGTTCATCGGCCTTCCAGTCCGGCAGGATTCGATCCCGCTCGGCCGTGTAGTCGAGGCGGCTCGTCTCGTACTGCTGGAGAAAACGTACCGCGTTGACCCACCCGAGACACTCGACAAGCGCGTCAAATCCCCGGCTTCGCAGTTCCGCCGGTTCCAGCAGTGTATGACTCATCCCAACACCTCCGAAGCGAGTCCGACGACACCGACAACACGCACCCGCAAGGCGTCTCCTGCCTGCTTTGCGGATTTCAACAACCTGTCGTCGCATGTCGCCAAAAAATCTGCGCCGACCGCTCAAAGCGAATAGCGTCTGACTCAGCGGCCAGCAACGCCAAGACCGCCTCTGTTTCGAGCCGTATTCGCGGCTGCGACTGGTCGTCGAACGGGCGTTTCAAGCAGCACATATCCAAGTAAATCAACATCCCTGAATCATACCACGAGGCATTGGATGCACGTTCCGACGTGGTTGATGGCGGGGCCATCGTGAATCCGCCCGCATTTTCCAGCGACCCGAAGCGTGAGCCGAGGGAATGCGCGCCCTTCCGCGGTGCCGCCACCCGGTTTCCCTCAGCTTGCGCTTCGGGCTTCGAGTGGAGATCGGGAAATGTCGTAGCGACCACCCACGACTTCGCCGCCGGCGATGGGACCGAGGGTACCGGCCGTCGTGGAGTCATGCATGGCATGTTCGTCCCGTGGCGTCATGACGCCAGAGATGATGATTCACGAGCGGGACGCATGTCGTTGTTCTTCGATGCGACGAACCGCCGAAGCGATCTCCCGCTCGATGACGTCGAGAGGATTGAGCGGTGAAAAGGCGTCGATGACCGGCACGACCTCACCCGACAGCGGATCCCAATCGACCGGCCCATACGGGGCGGGCCGCGGATCGCCGCTCAAGAGGTGCGCCATCGCGTCTCCCTTGCTGTAATGCCAGAACTCGAAGGGATAATGCATGAAGCCGTGGGACTCCATCAAGTCGGTGATCGCGAGGCGGTTCCGCAGGGCGTCGGGCTCCACGAACGGCGAGCGCATCGGCGTCCGCTCGCTCATGTGAACGTAGGGATTGCCACGCCAGACCTCGCGGCCGTCGTCGCGGCGGAGCACCGAGATGTCGATCGCCGACGCCGACATGTGCGTGCCGATCTTCGGGATGTTTGCCACCAGCACGATCGCGCGGCGAAAGACGAACTCGGGCGACGGCACCGCGCCGCCGATTTCCCAGGCACAGCGGGCGACGATCGCGTCGAAGATGCCCTGCTTGCGGACGAGCCGCCGCTGCATCTCGAGCGACCGGAAGGCGTCTTCGATCTTGAGGATCCAGCCGCGGCGGTTCATATCGCGGCCGATGACGACGATCTCGCGGACGAGGCTTTCCCGCAAATAGTGGACCCTCGCGAGGTCTTCGGCGATCGGCGTGTCGGAGAACGCCATCTCAACGCCCGCGGCCGCGGCCGCCTCGGGCAACGAGGTGAGGCGTTCGCCGCATTCGTTGACCGGGAAGGCCAGAAGCTTCTGGACGAACGCGTCGCCGAGCTCCAACTGCTCGGTCCAGTAGGCCCGTCGTGCGTCGTCGTCGGGCTTCCGGTCATCCGTCGCGTTCATGGGTTCATGGTCCCCGGGTTGTGCTCTTCGGCGCCGTCTTCGGGCCGTCAGTGGGAATCGAGTGCGAGTGGCGTGTCGGCATCGATCAGCGTCCACGCGACGGCCCCGACGACGGCGAACGCGGCGTTCAGCAGCAGTGCCGCTTCGAACGAATGGTACCGGTCGAGGCAGATGCCCATCGCCATCGTGCTGAGGGCTCCGCCGACGCAGCCGGAGGCAACCATCGCTCCGGTGACGACGCCCGCATGGCGGCTGCCGATGTCGAGGCAGACGGCCCACGCCGGTGCCACCGCCAGCGACACGAGGCCCGCCGCCGCCGCGAACAAGAGCGCCGACGCGACGCCGTCGCCGGTCCACGTCGCCGCCACGATCGCGGCCGCCGCCAGCGGCAGGCCGATCAGGCCCGGTAGCCGCCGTCCGAACCGCCGCCCAAAGCGGCGGGAGAAGGCATCGCTCGCCCAGCCGCCGAGCACGTTGCCCGCGCCCATGCCGAGCAGGGCGACCGCTCCCAGCCAGCCGGCCGCCCCGAGGGAGAAGCCGCGGACGGTCTGCAGATATTCCGGCAGCCAGGTGAGATAGAAATAGCAGCCGTAGATGACGCTGAAATACATCAGGCAGATGAGCCACAGGTTGCCGCTGCTGACCAGCCGGCCCCAGGGCACCGGCGGATGTGGAGCCGGGGGATCGGACCCGATCAGCGCGAGCTCCTCGCGATTGACGGACGGATGGGAATGCGGGTCGTCGCGAAACCAGACATACCACGCCCACGCCCACACGAAACCGACGAGCGAAAAGATCACGAACATCCACCGCCACGACACGAGCTGCAGCAGCCACGCCGCCAGCAGCTGGGCTACGGCGCCGCCCATGGTGGCCGTCATCAGCATCAGCCCGAAGACGCGGCCGTTTCCCGCCGCGGGAAACCAACGGGTGATCACCCGCGCGGCTCCCGGAAACATCCCGGCTTCGGCCGCCCCGAAGAGCGCCCGCACGGCCAGCAGCGACACGAATCCCGTCGCCGCCCCGGTGACCGCCGTCATGAGCGACCAGCTCGCCACGATTCGCGCGAGCACGACCCGCGGTCCGAACCGATCGGCCAGCCAGCCCCCGGGCACCTCGAACAGGGCATAGCAGAGAATGAAGGCGCTGAATACGGTGCCCATCTGCGTTTTCGTGATGCCAAGATCCCGCTGGATGGCGAGCGAAGCCGTCGAGATGCAGACGCGATCGAGATAGCCGATCGCGGCCAGCAGGAGCAGGAACCAGAGCACCGTCGTTCGGGCCCGCGTCGGAGCCGCTTCACCCACGGAGCGTTCCGCCACTTCGCTCATGGCCCGGTCTCTGCCGGCGGCCGCGGCGGGATCACCGGCAGGAGCACCGACGAGGGATGCTTCGCGTCGTGGAAGATCTTCTGCCGGGCCGTGACCCAGCGGGTCTCGAGGCCGACGTTGTCGGCGCCGGTGTTGAGATTGCGCAGGTAGTAGGGGTAGTAGCCGCTCGACACCTCGATGCGGATCCGGTGCCCCGCCTTGAAGACGTTCCC
>JBIIGJ010000200.1:0-4241 GCA_044236455.1 Pirellulales bacterium | reverse complement strand
GCGCGGTTTCAGCAGAATCATGCAGGGAAACAACGGCTCGCTTTTCGAGAAGCCTTGGATGCCAGTTGGAAAAGTAGGGCCCGTTCTTCTCGACCTTCTGCACTAAACGGAGAGGGCGGGATTCGAACCCGCGGTCCAGCTTTTGACCGGACACGTCTTTAGCAAAGACGCGCATTCGACCGCTCTGCCACCTCTCCAAACACCGGCGAAAACCCGCATGGACGGGGATCTCGCCGGGAGGTCTATTCTGGACCCCATTCGCTGGTCACGCAAGGAGGCTTCGCACGCCATGAGGATCGCGAGGATTTCGACTCTGCCGTGGTATGCGGCCGTGTTTGCCGCCATGCTCGCAACGGGTGAGGCACCGGCCGTTTTTGCCGCCGAAATGATGGCCGCCGCCCGTGCGAGTATTCAGGCCGTCGACGCCAAGCGTCACGTCTGCGCTCTCGCCGACGACGCCCTCGAAGGCCGCGAAGGGGGCAGCCGCGGCGGCCGGGCCGCCGGCAGCTACATCGTCAGCCATCTGGAAAAACTCGGCCTTGAACCCGCCGGCGACAATGGCAGCTGGTACCAGCAGTTCGGCGGCATGCGCAATATCCTCGCGCTCGCCCGCGGCAGCGATCCGGCGGTCGCCAACGAAGTGATCGTCATCGGCGCCCATTACGACCATGTAGGCTACGGCAACTCCAGCAACAGCCACGGCCCCTTCGGTTTCGTCCACAACGGCGCTGACGACAATGCCTCCGGCGTGGCCGGCCTGATCGAAGTGGCCGAGGCCATGCAGCATCTGCCCAGCCGGCCGCGGCGGCCCATTCTCTTCGCGTTCTGGGACGGTGAGGAAAAGGGTCTGCTCGGCTCGTATCACTTCGTGCGGGTGCGCCCGGCCCTCCTTGCGCCAATGTCGATCGTTTTCTCGGTAAACCTCGACATGATCGGGCGGCTTCGCGGGGAGCGGCTGGAAGTCTATGGAGCACGCACGTCGGAGGGACTGCGGGCGGCTGTCGTCCGCTCCAACAACCGGCCGGGATCCGCGCCTCTCGAGCTCTCCTTCGACTGGAAGATCGAGGAAGACTCCGACCACTATCCGTTCATCGTGGCCAAGATCCCCACCGTGATGTTCCATACCGGCCTGCACGATCAGTATCACCGGCCCAGCGACGATGTGCAGCTCATCAACTTCGAGGGCATCGAGCCCGTGGCTCGGCTCACACTCGACTTCGTAACGGCCCTCGCCAACGATCCTGCGTCGCCTCGCCGATTTCGGCCACAGTCGCGGCAAGAATCCGATACAACCAAGCGGACGCTCGAGGCGCCGGCGGCCGGCCCATCACAGCCCGCGACGATAGTGACGCCTGCCAACAGCCTGGGGAAGCCCTTGGAAGCGGGGCCACAGCAGGCGGATGACCAGGCGAATCCCGCCACCAGACAGCGGCCGCGGTGGGGCATCGGCACCCGCGAGGATCCCGGTGAGCCGGCGTCGCCGGTCATCGTGCGCGTCACGACGGACTCGCCCGCCGCGCGGGCAGGAATCATGCAGGGCGATCGCGTGACCGCGATCGACGGGCAGCCGATCAGCGATCAGGCGGAGATGGTCAGGCTGCTCGCGGCTGCCGGAGGCCGCGTGGCGATCGACGTCGACCGCAAGGGAAGACTGGTGCGGGTCGAGATGACCACTGCAGGGCCGTGACGCCCGGGGCGCCGGAGGCTTGGCCACCGAAGCCTGGGAACCGGAGCGTCAGCCGGTGGTGAAGCAGACGAGACATCAGTCCTCGTCGTCGTCATCCTCGTCGTCTTCGTCCTCGTCTTCCCACTCCTCGTCGTCGTCTTCCCACTCCTCGTCTTCTTCCTCGTCTTCTTCCTCCTCGTCGTCGTCCTCTTCCTCTTCGTCGTCCTCATCCTCTTCGTCGTCGACTTCTTCCCACTCGTCGTCGTCTTCTTCGAGTTCGTCGTCGCCGTCCTCGTCTTCATCCTCGTCGTCGTCATCCTCGTCATCGTCCTCGTAGTCGTCTTCGTCTTCGTCGCTCGCGGCAACAATGGTGAGACGATCGAGGTTGGTTCCGGCTGTTGCGTCGAACAGATCCTCAGCGGCGAGCAACTCAGGGAGTTCACTCCACGAGAACACGTCCGCGTTCAACACGTCTTGATGGCCTCGGCTACTCGTCGCAATCGTCACGGCAATACCTCCAAAAGTCTGTCCAGTGTCACTGCGGCGGCACTGCCAACTCAGCGACATGTGAACAAAAGGACGGAACGGAAGACACTGAGCACAACCAGGAACGGAAACCAGGAACAAAAACCAGGAACTCGATGGGCCGGCATGCAACCAATCTGGAGCATTTCTGTACCCGATCGTCCGAAATGATCCAACAGGCTGAACAAAAAAAACAGGCGCGGGCGAATAATCCCGGGGTCCAGCCTTCCGCACAGCCGCTTTTCCGCATTCCGGAGGCGAAAGTTTGTCGCGGAGGCGATCTCGATGCAAGTGTCGGGCGGCTCTGAATCCCTCGCCGGCCCTGGGGCGAACCGCAGATCCCCCCACCTCAGTCGGGCGGATTCTCGGCGGAATCGGCCGAAGGTGCCGCGGCAACAGGCTCGATCCTCGGCAGATCTTCGATTCTGGCCAGCCCAAAGGCCTGGAGAAACCGGCGGGATGTCACGTAGACATTGGGCCGCCCGAGATCCTCCGTACGGCCTCCAATCGCCACGAAATCCCGCTCCATCAGCTGCCGCAGCATGTCTTCGCAGCCCACGCCGCGAATGGCCTCGATTTCAGCCCGAGTGGCCGGCTGCCGGTAGGCCACGATGGCCAGCGTCTCCAGGGCCGCCGCTGAAAGGCGGGTTTCTGCGGGGGTTCCCAGCAAGCGACGCACCCATGGGCCCAAGGCTGACCGTGTCAGGAGCCGAAATCCGCCCGCAATCTGTTCGACCCGGAACGCAGACCCCGAGTCATCCTGCAGCCGCTTGAGTTCTCGGATGAGAACACGCGCCCTGGTACCGTCTGGAAGGCGTGCGAGTTTTGCCAGGCGCCGGGTGGAAAGCGGCTCCCGGGCGAGAAAGAGGGCGGCTTCCAGGCGGGCCAGTTCGTCGGAACGATGATGCAGTCCTGGGCCGATCGGCTGTTCCGGTGATTGTGCGACGGCGCCCGCCCGACGGCGCCAGCGGGAACGTCGCAGAAAACGGTGGGATTCGAGCCCGAGCGGCGGTTTCCAGCCGCGATCGAGGCCGTGGCCGCCGCCGCAGCCGAGCTGCTCGCGAAGCCGGCCTCGGGAAGGCGTTTTGCGTCGCATGGCGAAACGTGGCCGAAAGTGGGCCGGCGGGAAAAGGTGCAAAAGTCAGCGAAAACGGTCGCCTGGCGTGGATCCAGCGCCGTCCATCTCCCCGGCCGCAGCGGGGGGCTGGAGGGCCGCCCGTTGCCGCCATGCCGTCACCTGCTCCAGCAACGCGGCCGAAGCGGCGTTGGGATCATGCCCCGTGGCCTGGAAGACCCGCTGCAACTGGCCGGTTGCATCCACCGGTACACGGCATGAGCTGCTGTGGAGCCCTTCGGCCCCCGGCAGAGGCTGACAGTCGAACGATACCGCCCCCATCGCCTTGAGTTGTGTCTCAATCGCCTGCTGGTCACGGGCCTGCTGATCGCGAACCTGCCGTGTGCGGTCAGCCAACTGGGCAACCAACGGCGGCGTAGCTAGTTCTGCCCGAGCGACATGCGCTTCGCTCACCGGTGCCAGACCATTGGACCCTGCGGGGGCCCCTGTCGCGGCGGGTGTCGCTCCGGTCGCCGCTGGCCTGAGCCCGGTCGCCGCAGAGGCAAGCCCGGCATCCAGCGACGCTCCTGCCGACAGAGGAGCCGACGTGGATGCAGCCGAAGGGGCCGCCGTTCCGGCTTCAGCGGGCGTTCCCAGCCAGCCGCTCGTGGCCGCAGTGAAGCCTCGGCGAGCCACCGTCCTGAATTCCGCAGGGATCAGGTGCGAAAACATCGCCAGCGACGGCACGACCAGCATGCAGCTCAACAACAGCAGGGCACGTAGCTTCATGGCGGCGTTTCTAGCGATTCTGGCGGGCAGATTCTGAACGAGGCAGAGGCAATCCCGGGATCCATGGGTCCCGGATGGGTGGGCCGGATGGGCGGGAGACGATAGCGGCCGGTCCGCGGGCCTTCAATCCGAAATCGCGGCCGGAAAGGCCCTGCGTGGACGGAGAAAAACGCTAAAAACTGGGAACCCACATATTTTTTAAGTACG
>JBIIGJ010000020.1:0-39460 GCA_044236455.1 Pirellulales bacterium | reverse complement strand
GGGCCGGATGGGCGGGAGACGATAGCGGCCGGTCCGCGGGCCTTCAATCCGAAATCGCGGCCGGAAAGGCCCTGCGTGGACGGAGAAAAACGCTAAAAACTGGGAACCCACATATTTTTTAAGTACGTCGGGTGGTCGCAACGCGGAGGGCCGACCGCCCTTGGGCCACCTTCGTTCCATGTGGCGGTGGTCGATCTGCCCCGGATCTGTTCACAATAACGTCTCCCAGCCCGATGCCGGTCGGCCGCCCCAGGGGCCTGCTGGCATGGCGGTCGAGTCCGGTGACGGCACCACGACACGCCGCCCTTCAGACCTCGGGACGGCCAGGAGTTTCGATGTCGAAGATCGCCATCAGCTTGTGTGGTGAAGGCCGCGGCCATGCCACCCGAATCTGCACCCTGGTCGAGCATCTCGAACGCGATCACGACATCCTGCTGTTCACATCGGCCGACGCGTGGGAGCTGCTTTCGAAACGCTTTGGGGAAGGGCATCCCCGCGTGCGTGTCGTCGAGATTCCCGGCATTGTCTTTCAATACACCGATGGTCGGCTCGATGTGATGCGGTCGATCGCGGCCGGGCTCGACTATCAGGCCCGCCAGCTCGGTCCGCTCGTCGATCGGCTGATGAAGGAGCTGGACGCGTTTCCGGCCGACCTCGCGATCACCGACTTCGAGCCCGCGCTGCCCCGGGCCGCCAGCCGGCAGGGAATTCCGCTGGTGAGCGTCGATCACCAGCACTTCCTGCTCGCCTACGATCTCGAAGCTCTGCCATGGTCGCTCCAGTGGAACGCCTGGTTCATGAGCCACGCCGTGTGGATGTACGTGGTGGAGGCGACCGACACCGTCGTGTCGGCCTTTTTCCGGCCGCCACTCCGCCGCGGATGGGAACATGTCGTGCAGGTAGGCCCGCTGCTGCGCCGCGAGATCACGGCGGCGGTGCCGCATGACGGCGGGTTTCTGCTCAGTTATCTGCGGCGGCACACGCCCTTCTCGGCGGTCGAATCGCTCGCCGACTGTGGCCTGCCAGTGCGGGTGTATGGCCTTGGCGCCCGCGAAAGCGTGGGCAATGTGTCGTTTCATGCCATCGATGAGCGGAGGTTCGTCGAAGACCTGGCAGGGTGCCGGGCACTCGTGAGCGCGGCCGGCAACCAGCTCATCGGCGAGAGCCTGCACCTGGGGAAGCCGCTGCTCGTACTGCCTGAGCGGGCCCATTCAGAGCAACTCATGAACAGTTCGTTCCTGGCCGCCATGGGATGCGGCGATGTCGCGCTCCTCGAGGAGGTGACGCCCACGCGGGTTCGCGAATTTCTCGATGGCCTTGGCGGCTATGCGCCGGCGCTGGCTAGCGTCGTGGGCCGGATGGACGGCACGCCCGACGTGCTGCGGGTCATTGGCCACCGGCTGGAAGCCGGTGCGGATGCAGCCACCGCTGGATCGCCGGGATGATCGCCCGTATGGCCCGTGCGCGGTGGCTGATCACCGCCTTCACGGTCGACGAGATTTCCCCGAACGTGCGATGGTATTCCGGCACGATGAAGAGCGGGTCATAGCCGAAACCGCCGGCCCCCTGCGGGCGGTCGGCGATCACGCCACCGCAGACTCCGCTCGACACTGCCACGATGTTGCCGGTGGGGTCGGAGAGTGCGGCATGACAGGCGTAGTGGGCCGACCGCGCCGATGACGGATGGGCCGCGAGCCGCTCGAGCAGCAGGGCGTTGTTGCGGGCGTCGGTGGCGTCGGTGCCGGAGAACCTTGCCGAATAAATGCCCGGGGCGCCCCTGAGGGCATCCACCACGAGGCCGCTGTCTTCAGCGAGCACCCAACGGCCAAGGGCCCGGGCCTGTTGCGACGCCTTCAGCGCCGCGTTTTCCGCGAACGAACTGCCCGTCTCTTCGACATCGACCGCGGCCAGGCCGGCGAGCGAGCAGCAGCCTATGCCTAGCGGCGTGAGCAGTTCGGCAAGCTCACGGAGTTTGCCGGCATTAGTCGTGCCCAGCACGAGTGTCTCGGCGTTGTCCATGGATCGGGGCTTCGATGAGGTGTTGCAGAGCGGCATCAAGACGCTGTGCCGGACCGCCGCGATCAATGCCGGCCGGTCGGCACCCGCGGCACATCGATCGGCTTTGGCTGCACGTCGAGCATGACTCCGTCGATGCTGCGAGGCATGATCTGGCCCACGGCCAGCTTTGCCGGGTCGGGGCCGAGTTCCTTCACGATGCGGATGATCTCGGGATGGGGAGTGATGGTGCCGTCGGCCTGTTGCACGGCCAGCCGATCGATGCTGCCGACGCAGACGAGGCTCGAATCGCGGTCATGAAATTCCCAGGCCTGCCAGCCTTTGCGGCGGAGTGCTTCCGTGAGCCGGTGCGCCTTCTCCGCCGCCTCCACCAACCGACCTTGAAACTCTACCCCCTCGCCCCCCTTCTCGATCGCCTTCTGGTCGAAGGTGCCGGCCCCGGTGAAGGTTGCGACCCGCACGCTGTAACGGCTCGGGCAATCGAGCAAGCTGTTGGTGACGTCGGCATTCATTTCGATAACGAACTTGTCCACTTGTTGCCGGGTGAAAAAGTCCTCGGGCAGGAGCGGATTGGGGATCACGAATGCCAGATGCATCGGCCCCTTGGCGGCGTTTTTGTCGAGCCCCATCATCCGCCGAAAATCAGAGAACGACTGGCTCTTCCCCTTGTCGCCGGAGAGCGATTCAGGCTGCAGGTTCTTGATCTTGGCGAGCATCTTTTGGCCGCGCGTGTCGTCGAAGGAGGCGAAGTCGCCCACGAGCACGGCGACTTCCGTCACCTGCTCCGCCTTGGCAAACCGCATCTTCTTCGGGGTGCCGTCCGGGTTGAGGCCCAGCCCCCTTTGGTTTCCCGTGAAGTCGAAGGATTTCTCGTGCGTGTAGGCCTTGAGTTTGTGGCTGCCACGGAGTTCCTGCACGAGACGGCGGGCGTCATCCCGGGCCCCCTCGCCACGAAAGGTGGTTGCCAGCACCAGCCAAGGGCCGTCGCTCTCGGCCAGCGGGAACATCGCCTTGGGATCGACCGAGTCCTGCGAAAACCACGCCGTGGGCAGCCAGCCTGTCTGGGCTTCGGTCTCGGCGGCGCGGGCCGCCAGGCAGATGGTCAGCAGCACCAACGGAATCCAGGGGGATGATGCACGAACAGTCACGCTGCAGGCTCCTGATGCGGCTCGGCGGCTAGCCCGAGGGCTTGAGGGGGCATGGGGAGGCGGGACGATAGCGGCTGACCGCCGCCGACACCAGAGCGGTTGCCTGCCGGGAAAGACGGGAAAGATGGGGGGTGATAGATTGGGTTGATGGTCGGTGGCCGATGGCCGATGGCCGCCCAGACTGCCCGGATACGCTGCGCTCGCTGGGCGGCTCCTCGGCGGGGACCGGCGACATGGTGCGCGGGCTCCTCGGAGGCGCCCAAATGCTCGCTTCGGTATCCGGGGAGTCCGGGCTCCTCGAGGAATGGTCAGATTGGTTTCAAGGCATGCCGGGTTTCCCGTTCTTCCGGAAGGTTGGATGTCATGGTGCGACGGGGAGCTTTGCTGCGGACGGTTGCGACGGCCGCAGTGCTGGCCGTCTGGCTGGCGGCTTTAGTCGTGCCGCCGGTGATGCTGCTGCGGGCGCGTGCAGACTGGCTCCAACGGCTGGATCGCCCTGAGGCCCAAACGCAATGGGACGAGTTTCGCCGCGACATGCGGCAGCAGTCAGGCCGCGAGGGGCCGGTGCAGCGGAAAGTGCCCAAGAGCGCCGAACCGCCGGCGCGGGTCTGGCTGAGGGATTATTTCCGGCTCGCGGTGGTGGCCTGGCTGCTGTTCGTGGGAGTGCTGGGAGGCTTCTTCTCCCTGCTCGTGGCCGGCGTGCTCCGCGGGGCACCCCTCCGGCTCAGCGACGAACCCACAGGCGGCCGGTCACTTTCCCAGGATCAGGCCCGCCGTCATTGCAACGACGATGAACAGCACAAGCACAATGCCGAGAACACCCAGTAAGGAAAACACGATTGGCGACCAGAAGGAGGGAATGGATGTGTGGTGAAGCCCGCGACGGAGGCCGCGGAGATGGGATGGTAAACAGCACCGCCTGTGCGAACAAGGCGGGCTTGTTCGCACAGGCGGTACGACTGACGGGCGGCCCGCGCCCCTGACATGTCGGGCCCCCACCGAGATTTTCGTCGCGTTGAATTTCCGCGCCCTGCGGTCCGGAGTTCACTCCCTGACGGGACGGCGGAACACTTCCTCGGAGACCATCTGCTGTGCCGTACGGCCCAGATCATCGAGCGTCCGCCGCTGGCCCACGGTGTGCCACGGGGTCACGTCGGCAAGCTCGGGCATGAGTTCCAGAATCTGTTCGATCAACATCGATACCATGCGGGCCGTCGTTGTGTCCTGCGTGCGTTCGCGGATTGCCGCGGCCGTCTTCATCAGCTTTACCATGCGGGATCGCTGAAGCACCGGGCCGGAGAGCTGTCCCTCGCCTTCGACGAGGAGTTCGGCAACCGGCACCTCCAGCACCGCCTGCCACTGCAGCAGATCGGAGAGCCGCAGGTCGGAGTCGGGCTGTTCCTGCCGACGAACCACCGACAGTGGCGTGCCCAGCCGTCGCGAGACGTTGCGGAGCGTCACGCCTTGCAGCCGCCGTACTTCGGCGATGCGATGCAGCCGCCGATGCCTGCGACTAGAGTGGCACAGCCTGTCGGCACCGCCGTCCACTGCCGCACGCAACGCGTCGGAGTGTTCGGTGTCGGCCACGGCCAGCGGATCGTCGAGCATGTCGTCGGCATCATCGCCGTCGTAGTCGTTCTGACACCCGTCATGGAAATCAACAGTGGCCATGGTTGTGTCCTTCTCCACAGGAGTGCGTGACGGTGGGCGTAAACCCCTGATCCGACTCTCCGCCGCGTTTCTCGTCGCGTCGTAGCGGTGCATCCATTACGCAGCGGTGCGACGGAGCGTTCGCGCGGCGGGAAAATTTTGTGGGGTGCGGCGGCAAGGCCCGGACCCGCTGCGGCCATAAAAGCCAGGATCTTCCGCGTATCGACCCTCTTTGCCGTCCGCGTGGGCGATCTGTCCCGAAAGGAAGTGGTAACCTGCTTCGGGACGCACCGCCGCCCGCCCATGAGCCGCCCTCCATGAACCAGCAGCACGAGCCCCAGCCAACAGATCCATTCGCTCCCCCCCAGCCACGCCCGCAGGGCTACGATGCCATGCGGCGGACGCTGGTCTGGGGCGATCTTGGTCGGCGGTCGGTGCTGATGGCCCGCGGGCCCGATGCGGTCCGGTTCATCGACAATTTCACGACGGCTTCCGTCTCCTCGCTGTCCACGGGCGGAGGGTGCGAAGGCTTCTTCGCTGACGCTCGGGGCTGGGTGCTCTCGCTGACCACCATCCTGCGGACTGACGACGGCGTTTGGATCGACGCCCCTGCGGGGGTGGCCGCGGGTCTGCGGGAGCATCTGGATCGCTACCACATCCGAGAACGGGTCGAACTGACCGATGAGTCTGACGCACACGAGCACCTGATCATTGCCGGCCCGCAGGCTGCGACATGGCTGGCCGAGCGGTGCAGCCTGCGGCCGCCACAGGAACTCCTCGGCCACGGCTGCGGCCTGCTCGGCGGGGTGCCCGTGACGATCGTTCGTGTCGACTGGTTTGGTGCCGAGGGATTTCTTGTGCAGACAGGCACGGCCCAGCGACCGCGACTGGTCGCCTGGATGGAGGCCCAAGACCTGGCCCGGGCTGGAGCAGCAACGTGGGAGACGGCTCGCATCGAAACGGGCACTCCGCAGCCGGTCGATATTCCGGAGAAGACACTGCCGCAGGAACTGGCCCGCGGCCAGCGCGCGATTTCGTTCACCAAGGGCTGCTACCTGGGCCAGGAAACCGTGGCGAGAATCGACGCCTTGGGGCATGTCAACCGACGGTTCGTTGCGATCGCCATCGACGAGCGGCTGGGTAACGTCCACCCTTGGCAACCCGTTTCCGGCGCGATCGTGCGATGTAGTGGCGACGTCGTCGGCCGGCTCACCTCGGTCTGCTTCTCGCCCGTACTGCGCTGCACTCTCGGGCTGGGACTCATGCAGACGAAGGCGATCGATTCCGGAAAGCCGCTCGAAGTGGAGGGAGAGACCGCCCGCGTCGTGGCACTGCCGTTGTCTCATGAGCAGCTGACGCAGGAGGATCGGGCCATCGACGAGCAGCCAGACGCCGGCGAGGTGCTGCTCGAGACCAAGCGGTTTCGCGTCGTGCGGGTGTCGGAACCGACTGAGGATGGCGACGCATCCGGCAGCCGACGCCACCGCGAGATCGTGCGGCATCCGGGCAGCGTGGTGATCGTGCCGATGGTGTCGCCGCGGGAGGTCTGTCTCGTGGAGGTGGTCCGAGTGGCCGTCGGCAGAACGCTCCTGGAACTCCCCGCCGGCACGCTCGACCGGGTCGAGTCTCTGGAAGAGGCGGCACGGCGGGAACTGGCCGAGGAGACCGGTTACCGTGCCGGCCGCATCATGTCGGCAGGAGCGATGTGGATGTCGCCCGGCATCCTGCGGGAGCGGATGCACCTCTTCGTGGCCGAGGACTTGGTCGCGGGCCCGCAGGCGCTGGAGCCTGGGGAGCAGATCCGCGCCCGCGTGGTCGCGTGGGACGAGGCGATCGCGATGTGCCTCGACGGTCGGATCGACGATGCCAAAACGATCGCCGGCCTGCTGCTGACTGCCGCCCGCCGCCGTTAGCCCGGCGGCGCGGCACGAATGGATGCCACCGGTATGGCTGACGGTTTGCGGTCGAGCATGAATAGCACCGCGCCGATGAGTCCGATCATGATCGTGCCCGCCAGCCAGAGCAGTCCGATGGCCACCGCCTCCTCCCGCGGGACGCCATGGGGGGCGAGCAGAAATTCGAGGCCCTGCTCACGGATGCCAAAACCAAGCATGCTGATCGGCAGTGTCATGGCGAGCGTTACCAGCGGCACCACGGTGAACCACACGGCCATTGGCAATGCCACGCCCAGGGCCCGGGCGACGAGGGCAACGGCGACCGAACCGCCCATCTGGACGATCAGACTCCAGCCTATGGCCCGCGTCATCAGGCTTGGCCGCATCTTGTAGGGGAGCAACTGGGCGATGAACTGCCGCGCCGCGTGATGTTCGGGCATGATCGCCAGCACGCGGTCGAGCGAGCCGACGCTCAGCCAGAAGATCAGGAGCGCGGCTGCCAGCAGCGCCACGCCCACGGCCAGCGTGGCGGGCACACCCAAGGAGAGTTTCTCAGACAAGAGCGCGGTGCCTGCCAGCACGCCGAGCGCCGCCAATCCGGTGAGTCGGTCGGCGAGAACGGTGCAACCGGCCAGCAGTCGGCCCGGTGTCGAGTCGGCGAGTCGATACGCCTTAACCACGTCGCCGCCGATCGACGAAGGCAGGCAGAGGTTGAAGAACTGTCCCTCGAAAAAACGCCAGACGAACGTCGCCACGGGAAAGGGAAAGCCGATCGGGCGGGCGAGGGCGGCCCAGCGGATGGCGGCCAGCCCCTGCACGAGCACGCTGACCGCAAATCCCGCGCACCACCAGCGCCAGTCACACCGCTCCAAAATCGACAAGAGCTTGCGCAACTCGATCCCGCGCAGAACGATCGCCAACAGAGCCACGGTGGCCGCCACTCGGAGTGTCAGCGTGATCCAGCCCGGCAGTCGGCGGCGGGGTTCCGAGGAGTTGACAGAAGGGTGATCCATGCTGAGAAACGGGCGGAAACTGGGCGGGGAAGCGAGCCGGTCGGTGATCGATCGACGGATCATCGCAGCCCGGATCGTCGGTGTCACCGGCAAAAGGTGCCACGCGATCGGGGGAGGGACACGGATGGCGGTCCAATTCCCGGCGGAGGAGCCGCAACCGGGCCGGAAGAACGTCCGTAATTGCAAGCGTGGCAGATGTTCGGCGTTGGGCTGGAAATGGGGTAAAATAAAGGTTGTCATAGACCCCAGAGGGTTTGCTCTTTGAACGTGCCGGCGCCATTCTTGCCATTGAATCAGCCGCTCAAGTCCCAGTCGACGGCCAACGCCGGGGTACCCGGGGTCGTTGCGCGAACGTTCCCTAACGACTGTTCCCTCTGGGAGTCGGTCAGGCTGCGTGGGCGGGCGCTCCTGGAAGACCTGCGGCAGCCGGAACAGGGGCAGCCTCTGGTTCTGCTGGCAGTGCTGACGACGCTTCTGATGTTCAGCTATTGGCCAGGGCTGCTCAGCGCGAAGGCAGCCTGGAACAACCCGCAGTATTCCCACGGCTGGATCGTGCCGCTGTTCTCGGCGGCGATCCTGTTTTGGTGGCGGCAGCCGATTGCGCCGGTGAGCGTTTCGGCACGGCTGGCGGGGCTGGGCTTGCTGGTGGCAAGTCTGGCGATGCGGCTCGTCGTGGCACGCTACCGCATCATCACCATCGATATGTATACCTTCGTGCCGGCGTTGGCGGGCGCGGCATTGTTGGCGGGTGGCTGGAGCATGTTTCGCTGGGCATGGGCGCCTATCGCCTTCCTGATCTTCATGTATCCGTTGCCCGACGAGGCGACGCGGTATCTGCTCGGACCGCTGCAGACCACGGCCACTATGGTCAGCACCTATGCCATCCAGACGCTGGGGGTTGACGCCATCCGAGAGGGCAACCAGATCATCGTCGGCGAAAGGCACCTCGGCGTCGTCGATGCCTGTAGCGGCCTGCGGATGCTCACCATCTTCATCGCGCTTTCGGTGGCCATCGTCATGCTGGGAGAATTGGAGTGGTATGAGAGCCTGGTAATTTTGGCCAGCGCCATCCCCATTGCACTGGCCGTCAATGCGATCCGTATCACGTTGACCGGCGTGATGTACACGGTCGATGCTGAAATCGCGGACAAGATCTTTCACGACTGGGCGGGCTACTTCATGATGCCCCTGGCCCTGGGGATGCTGTTTCTCCTGCAAAAGCTCCTCTCCATTTTGTTGGTGACGGAGGAATCGGCCCCAGCGACGGTAATCTCCCTCGATGTGCTGAAGGTGGGGGGGCTGGAAGGCGGGAAGACCAGAAATCGTCGGGACGTTGTTCCTGCCGGCGTGGGGGCGGGGGCGGGCCCGCTTTCCCCGGCACCGCGAACCGGTGGGGCAACTGAGCGGCGGCCTGAGAATTCAGGGTAGAATTGCCGGGATGAGCGACTCCAACGCATTCATGGACGAACATCAAGCCCCAGCCACGGCGAGCCCGTCGGCTGGCATGCTTGTGGTCCGCGATAGTGCTGCGCTGGCGCCGCTGCAGCAGCCGCTGGACCACAGGGTGGGGCCGATGGCGCAGCCTGGTGGCAGTGATCAACTGGCCGCCGGCGTCGATTACGTTCGCGTGATGCACGCCCTTCGCCGCCGCTGGTTGTCGGCCACGGCGCTGGGGCTGCTCATGGCGGGACTGGTTGCGGTGCCCACGTGGATGTTCCTCCCCCGTGGGTATGAGGCAGTGGCCTGGCTTCGGGTGCGGGACAAGGGCGGCATGCTCAGCCATGGACGAGACACCGCCGAGTACGAGTCGTACAAGAAAACCCAGCTGCAGTTGCTGAAAAGCCCGTATGTACTGCAGGCAGCGATGCGAAAGCCCGGCATCGAACAATTGGAGACACTGCGTGAGGCAGGTGCCGATCCGATCGGCTGGCTCTCTCATGCGCTCCTGGTGACGGCGTCGCCTGAGTCGGAGGTCGTGCAGGTGCGGTTGCGGGGAAAGAATGCCGAAGACGTCGCCAAGATCCTGAATGCGGTGACGACGTCGTTCCTCGACGACATCGTCAACAAGGAACGCACCGAACGGCTCGGCCGTCGCGATGCACTCGAGAAAAAATTCAAGGAAAACATGGCGGAGTTGCGGTCTCGCCGGGAGACGCTCAACAATCTCGCCAAGACTTTGGGCACACGCGACAGCGCCGAGGTGGCCAACCAACGCGGGCTGCTAATGGATCACGTGAGCACGCTCCGGGGCCTGCTTGTCCAGACGCAGCGAGACATCGCCGCGATCGATGCCGAGTTGTGGATTGCCGACGCTCGTGAGAACGGCGATATCACTCCGGAGGAATCGTTGCCCGAAGAGATGATCGAAGCCACCCTCTCGCGAGACCCGCAGATCATCGAACTGGATAGACGGCTGGCCGACCTCGAAGAGGCGATCTCGTTTCAGGAGCAGCGAAGCGCCCGGGGCGGCAGCGAGCCGGCCGTTCGCAGGCTGCGTGCGCAGGGGCAGGAGTTGCTCGACCGCATCGCAGTACGGAGGCGCGAACTCCGGCCGGCGATCGTTGTCCAACTCATGGGCGAGGTCGCCGGACGGCGGGTCGAAACGCCGACAGTGCTGAAGAAACGCAGGGAAATGCTGGCCAAAACGCTCGAGGAGACGTCAAAGGAGTTCGACAAGCTGTCGAAAGAGGTGACGGAGTTGGGCAAGGCCAACGCCGACATGGACGCGAGGAAAGTCGAGCTGGAGCACCTGCAGCGGGTGACCGATCAGATTGGCATCGAACTGGAGAGCACGGCGATCGATCTCAACATGCCCAATCGCCTGACGCTCATCGAGCCGGCCAGCGTGCCTCAGGGAAATGACCGGTTGTTTCGTCTCCTGCTCACCATGCTCGCGGGGATGGCTGGACTCACGCTGGGTGGCGGGGCGATCGTGATGCAGGAGTATCTGCGGGATCACGTCAGTGCGGCCGACGACATTTCGCGACGTGTTGGCGTGAGGGTGCTCGGCACGTTCCCGCGGGTGGCGAGCCTGCGGAAGCGTACCGATCAGGCTACCGTGCTCGCGGAGTGCGGCGATACCATCCGGACACTCATTTCCCAGGGTAGCCGCGAAGCCCCCAAGGTGATCCTTGTCACCAGTGGCGTCGAGCGGGAGGGCAAAACGACGTTTGCCGCCCAACTCGCAGCCAGCCTTGCCCGTGCTGACAAACGCACGTTGCTACTCGACGGGGATCTGCGACATCCCAGCGCCCATGTGGCGCTGGGGCTGGAATTGCGTGCCGGCCTGCCCGAATTGCTGCGGGGCGAGCTTGGTAATGACGAGGCGGTGCAGCCCACGAGCATCGATGGATTGTTCGCGGTGACGGGCGGGGCATGCGATTACGCCGCGATCTCGGCGCTGTCACGGCCGGAACTCGCCAGAATCTTCAAGGGATTTCGTGATTCCTTCGATCACATTGTGATCGATGCCGGGCCGGTGCTGGATGTGTCGGATTCGCTTCTCCTGGGACAGCAGAGCGACGTGGCCATTCTGTCGGCCATGTTGGACGTGAGTCGCGTGCCGCAGGTGCAGGCCACCGTCGACCGACTGAGATCGGTGGGAGTGCGTTTGTTGGGAGTCGTGGTGAATGGCGTCGCCTGCGCGCAGCCGCGGCGGCGGTCTGCCCTGCCATTGGCCGCGTGAGCGATGCTCTGAGCCCTGCGATACGAGACCAGGAAAAAGAACCGAGGGACTGGCGATGAAAGCATCCAGCGGCATGTTGACCACGATCGCCGCCGTCGTGCTGGTCGTTGGCACGACCTACCTGCACGGGCGGATGACGGAGCGCTGGAGCGGGCGAAACGTCGCCGTCGAATTGCAGCGGTCCGCAGAGCGGCTGGAAAGTTGTTTTCCGAAGCGTTTCGGCGATTGGGAGGCGGCCAAAGAACTGGAATTCGACCCGAGGGAGTTGGAGCGGGCTGGTGCCGTGGGGCACATTTCACGAGCCTTTGACAACAAGAGATCCAAGGCTCGCGTGTCGGTGTTTGTGGTGTGTGCCACGCCGCACGATGCCTCTGGACACACCCCGGACCGGTGCTATCCCGGTGCCGGCTTCGAGATCGGGGAGACGGAGCACCGCCAGACCGTTCCGCTCGCCGACGGCCGCAGCGCCGAGACCTTCACCGGCACGTTCCGCAAGTCGGGACAGACGCTGCGGGTGTATTGGACCTACGGCGTGGATGGTCGCTGGGTGGCACCGCAGATCGCGAGGATCGAACTGGCCGATGCCAAGGCTGTGTACAAACTCTACGTGATCATCGAAGAAACCGCCCTGCCCGCGGGGGTGGGGGCGAAGGTGTGCGCCGACTTCATGGCGTTATTGCTGGCGGAATTCGACGCCGCCTCGAAGGAACCGGGGACGCCTGGTCAGCCCACTTCGTAAATCCGGTGTATGGTTGTGCGGTCGAGGAGAGGTTTGTCGCCCCCGTTCAGGCTTGAGAAAGGAAGGGTTTCTAGTGTCAGCGAGTTCTCCGCGTGCACTCATTACCGGTATTACCGGCCAGGATGGCTCGTATTTGGCGGAGTTGCTTCTCGACAAGGGCTACGAAGTGCATGGCCTCGTGCGCCGTTCGAGCACGTTTGGCACGCAGCGGATCGAGCATCTCTACCGCGACATCCATGATCTGCATCGCTCTCTCGTGCTCCATCACGGCGATATGGCCGACGGGAATGGCCTGGCACGCCTGATCCGTGAGATCAGACCGACTGAGGTCTACAACCTCGCGGCGCAGAGCCATGTGCGGGTGAGCTTCGACCAGCCCACCTATACCGCCGACGTCACTGCCGTGGGCACGCTACGGCTGTTGGAAGCGATCCGCGATTTCCAGGACTCGATTGGCTGTCAGATCCGGTTCTACCAGGCGTCGAGCTCCGAGATGTATGGCAAGGTCGTGGAGACGCCGCAGCGTGAGACGACGCCTTTCTATCCGCGGTCGCCTTACGGCGTCGCGAAACTCTACGCCCACTGGATCACCGTCAACTACCGCGAGAGCTACGGTCTGCACGGATCCTGCGGCATCCTCTTCAACCACGAAAGTCCGCGCCGGGGCGAGACATTCGTGACTCGCAAGATCACCAGGGCCGCCACGCGGATCAAACTCGGGCTGCAGAAGAAACTCTATCTTGGCAACCTTGATGCGCAGCGAGATTGGGGGTTCGCTGGCGACTACGTCGAGGCGATGTGGCTGATGCTTCAGCAGAATGAGCCCGACGACTATGTCGTGGCGACCGACGAGACGCACTCGGTTCGCGAATTTTGCGAAAAGTCGTTCGGCCGGCTGGGCATGGACTATCGAGACTTCGTAGAGATCGATCCTCGCTATTTCCGCCCGGCGGAAGTCGACCTTCTGCTGGGCACCGCGGACAAGGCGCGGAAGAAGCTGGGATGGAAGCCACGATGCTCGTTCGACGAACTCGTGGAACGCATGGTGGATGCCGATCTCGAACTGGCCCACAAGGAACAGGTGCTTATCGCCGCGGGGCACGAAGGCACCGTTCCGAACCGATGACTACACGGGGTTGAGAAGGAACGCAGAGTCATGGACCTTTCGGACAAGCGGATCGTCATTACCGGAGGTGCGGGCTTTCTGGGCCGCGCTGTCCAGCGAGCGCTCCGCCGGCGGGGTGTGCCCGATGAGCGGATGATCGTGCCGCGGCGACGGGAGTGCGATCTCACGATCGAATCGCACGTGGAGCGGCTCTACGAGAGTGCCCGCCCGGATGTCGTCATCCACCTTGCGGCCGAGGTGGGGGGCATCGGGGCGAACATGGAGCACCCGGGTCGATTCTTTTATGCCAACATGGCGATGGGACTGCATCTCGTAGAGCACGCCCGGAGGCACGGCCTCGAGAAGTTCGTGCACACGGGCACCGTCTGCGCCTATCCGAAGCACTGTCCGATACCGTTTCGAGAAGAAGATCTCTGGAACGGCTATCCGGAGGAAACCAATGCCCCGTACGGCGTGGCGAAGAAGGCGATTTTCGTGATGCTCGACGGCTACCGGAGAGAGTATGGATTGAAAAGCGCCGTGGTTGTGCCGGTGAACCTGTACGGCCCCGGCGACAACTTCGATCCGCGGTCGAGCCACGTGATCCCCGCGCTCATTCGCAAGTGCGAAGAGGCCAGAGTGGCGGAGCATTCCCACATCGTCTGTTGGGGAACCGGCGCGGCGACCCGGGAATTTCTCTACGTGGACGACGCCGCCGAGGGTGTCGTCCGGGCGGCCGAGGTCATGGATGAGCCGGTGCCGATCAATCTCGGGGGCGGCGCGGAGATGTCGATTCGCGACCTCGTCGGCAGCATTGCGAAGGCGTGTGGATTCCAGGGAAGGATCGAGTGGGATGCCTCGAAGCCCGATGGCCAGCCCCGCCGCGGCCTCGACATCTCGCGGGCCCGCAAACTGCTGGGCTGGGAGCCTCAGCAGGACTTCGACGCCGGACTCAGCAACACGGTCGCCTGGTGGCGCGAGCACGGCCGACGGTAGCAGGCCGGGCGAACTTCCCGAACACGCTCCGCTCCCAGGAAAGCGGTGTTTCGCGTGCAGCCGGCTACTCCAGGGCACCGTGGCCGAGGATGAATTTTCGCGTGCCGGCGGTGCCATCGAAGATCACGGTGCCGACCGCGCGGGGGCCGGTGCCGCTGATCCCGGCAATGGTACCCTCGCCGTACTCAGCGTGTTTGACACGCTGTCCGACCTCGTACGTCCGCTTGATCGGTTGCAGACCGCCGAGACGGCTCGCAAGTTCGGTGGCACTGATAATCGCCGCATCGAGGCCCCGCTGGCGTGCTGGCACGGGTTTCCGCCGGGGCGTTTCTTGAAACGCAGCTTCTGCAGTCGCATCAGACGGATCGAGTTCCAGCACCAGGCCGTCGGGGCGCAGCGTTGCGGGCAAGCCCGGGGATGATGTCGTCGCGTTGTGTTCCGGTTCGTCGACGCCAACCTGCGAATAGTCGTCGCCCACGTCCTTGTCCAACCCGGCCCACGGTGCACTCAAGGTTGGCGCTTCGGCGCCGGTGACGACCGTTTCGGTGCCGGTCATCTCGGTGAGGAACAGGCTCGGAGCAGAGATGCGGCGTGTTCCCCGGTAGTCGCGGATGCGGGCGGCGCTGGTGTGGACTTCCTCCCGGCCTCGGGTAATGCCCACGAACACCAGCCGCCGCTCCTCTTCCATCTGGTCGGGGTGATCGAGGCTGCGCTCGTGAGGCAGGATGCCATCCTCCATCGCCACGAGGTAGACCACGGGGAATTCCAGGCCCTTCGCCGCGTGGAGCGTCATCAGCGAGACGCGATTGTCCTCCGCGTCCCAGACATCGGTGTCGGCCACCAGCGCCGTGGTTTCCAGGAACGCCCCGAGGGCGTCGTCACCGGGCACGGCAGGCTGGAAGGATTCGTCGCATTGCCGGGCGGCCGTGACGAGTTCCTCGACGTTGGCGAGCCGATCCTCCCCGCCCTCGTCTCCCCCGTCTTCATCGAGCATGCGCCGGTATCCCGTCTTTTCGAGCACTGCGTTGAGGAGCGCCGCCACGCCGCCCGTCGGTGCTCCGGCCTGCTCGGCCAGTTCGCCGTGGAGCCTCGCAAACTGCACGAGGGCCGTGGCCGATCGCTTCGAGATGCCGGGAATCCGCGGCGCCTCTGCAGCCGACTCCAGCAGGCTGGCCCGATGATCCCCCGCCCACGACAGCAATCGGTCGAGCGATTGCTTTCCGATGCCGCGCGGAGGCACGTTCACAACCCGCAGGAACGCCTCGTCATCGCGGGGATTCTTGAGAAGACGGAGCCACGCAACCACGTCGCGGATCTCGCGACGCTTGAAGAACTCGAGGCCGCGCACCAATTGGTGGGGCACGCCACGGCTGCGCAACGCCACCTCTAAAGATCGCGATAGGGCGTTCGTTCGAAATAGGATTGCAAAATCCCGTGGAGATCTTGCGCCACCGGCCAACGCTCCGGCAATTTCATCTGCGATGCGATCGGCCTCGTCGTGGCTGGAGGCATCGAGCACGATCCGCACCGGCGATCCCGGGGGCGCGTCGGTGATCAGCCGCTTTGGTTTTCGCCGGCTGTTGTGGGCGATGAGCCTGTCGGCGGTGCCGAGGATGTTGGAAGTGCTGCGATAGTTGTGTTCGAGTGTGACGACCTTGGCCGTCGGATAGTCACGCTCGAACTCAAGGATATTGCGGATGCTGGCACCCCGCCAGCCGTAGATCGCCTGGTCTGGGTCGCCCGTCACCGCGAGATTGGGGTGGTCGATCGAGAGGCCCCGTACGATGCAATACTGCACCGCGTTGGTGTCCTGGTATTCATCGACGAGAATCCACCGGTGGCGGGAATCGAGCATCCGACGCAGATCAACGTTGTCCATCAGCATGCGGGCGACGTGCATGAGCAGGTCGTCGAAGTCGACCGAGTTCGCCTCCAGCATCATCTGCTGATAGACAGGCCATACCCGTCGGGCGACATCGTCCACTGGACGCCCCCAGCGGGGCTCGAACGACTCCGGCGTGACCAGATCGTTCTTGGCGCGGCTGATCACCCCCGCGACGCGGTCGATCGGAGTGTGGGTCAGCGACAGCCCGAGCTTTTTGGCGGCACGCTTGAGCACTGAGGCGGCATCATCCGGGTCGAGGATCGAATAGTCGCTGGTCAGGCCGACGAGGCGGGCGTTGCGCCGAAGCAGGCGGGCCGCAAACCGGTGAAACGTGCCCATCTCCACCGGTTGCGGGCCGACGAGTTCCGCTACGCGGCGTCGCATCTCGTCGGCCGCCTTATTGGTGAACGACAGCGCCACGATCTGCTCCGCCGGGACGCCAGCCGAGATCAGGTGCGCGATCCGGTGGGTCACGACGCGGGTTTTGCCACTACCGGGCCCTGCTAGCACCAGCAGCGGGCCCTCGACATGCGTGGCGGCAAGCCGTTGCGACGGGTTCAGCGTGTGCAAGGAAAGGGCTGAAGAATGGGCAGGCACGGGAGTTTCGCGGGGAGTGCAGGCCGGGGGACCCGGCAGCGGCGCCAGGGCAACAGCGGTGCGCAACTAGCCGGTTTTCGATTATTTGGAGTATATTCGGCCCTGATCTGTCCCGGGTACGTTCGCCCGACGGACGGCACAATTCATGTCGCACGGGAGGGACCCCATGCCCCGCATTCCTTACAAAAACCTTACGCAGTCGGATGAAATGGCAGAAAAGCTCGAAATGAGCACGGCGGAGATCGGCCTCTCCGTCCGTACCACCAACTGCCTCGAGGAAAAAGGCATCTTCACGGTCCATGACCTGCTCAACTGCACACGCGCCGACCTTCTCTCGATCTCCAATTTCGGCGAAAAAACGCTGGAGGAAGTCTATCGGGCGCTTGAAAAGATCGGATTTTACCGCACCAGCCCGCCCCTGCCCTCAGGTTCGGCCGGCCCGAGGTCCCTTCGCGGCATGGTTGGCGGCGGTGCCGAAGGCCGTCTGCAAGGGACCGAAACGCGTGAAGAGACGTGCAGCCAGGCCTGACGAGGGTGTCATTCTGGAGGCGGGCTGCGTCGGGGATGCGGTATTGCATCGTGCTTGACGGCGGTAGACATTGAATTGTCGGCCCGCAGGAGAACGATCGTGAGGCTGCCGCGATTTTACGCCAAAAAACGCGGCCATCGGCGAACAGGCTCCCGGGAATGGGGAGTCTTCGGCGACGGTCTGTTTCACGGTGCACTCCTGGTGGCAGGACTGTTTTTCGGTGCGCTGCTCGTTTCCGGTGTGGCCGCTCCCGAGTGGCGGATCAACCACGAGTTTCGTGAAAGCAGAGGCACGATCCTTGCCAAGGGACTGGCCAGAACGACTGTCGCCGATCCGCCTGGAACGGTGATCACGCAATGGCGGCCCTGTCTTCTGGTTCGTTATTCGGCCAACGGCGTGGTGCGAGAATCGTGGAGCCACGGTCCGGCCGCGGAGAACACCTCGGACCGTGAGGCGGCTTTGCGGGCACTGGCTGCATGGAAACTCGGCGGCGAGACTGCCTGCTGGTATGACCCCGCTTCACCGCAGACCGTGGTATTGCGCCGGGGCTATAGCTGGTGGCTCTGGTTGCTTGCGCTGCTCCTGCCGGGAGCGCTTGTGCTCATCGGCGGATCGGGCCTGGTGCGAGGCCTGAGAGGATGGGGGAAGTCCGAGGAGCATCGGGCTGCGTCCGCCGGGTTGTCAGAACTGCTCGATCCGCTGGCTCAGCCGGCTCTCGCGGCGCCCGGCTATCCGGCCGTGCCCGTATGGGACGATCTGGTCAATTCACCGGGCACGATCTTGCGCCATCGTTTGCCGATCGAGAGTCCCGAAAACTGGACGCTAGTGGGGTTTGGACTGTTTGCCCTGCTTTGGAATGCCGTGGTGGTCGTGCTCGCCGTGGGGGCAGGCCTCGATCTGATGGGGGGCAGGATCGACTGGTGGCTGTTTGCCCTGTTGGTGCCGTTTCTGGGCGTAGGCATCGGCGGCGTCATCCTGTTCATCAGGAGCCTGGTGTTGGCAACGGCCATCGGGCCGACGCAGTTAGAGATCTCGGACCATCCGCTGTTCCCTGGCGGCTGCTATGACGTGCTGCTCGCACAAGGGGGCACGGGAACATTTCGGTCGCTCGCCGTGTCGCTCGAAATGGAGGAACAGGCGACGTTTCGGCAGGGCACCGACACCCGCACGGAGCAGTTGGTCGTCTGGAGACAACCGATTGCCGTTTTTCGTGACGTGAGTGCCGCACCGCACTCCCGATTCGAAACACGGGCCGTGGTCGAGATTCCCACGAACGCCATGCACTCCTTCACAGCCGCCCACAATGCTGTTCGCTGGCGGCTCGTCGTCCGCGGTGCTCCCGAACGGTGGCCAGCGTTTACCCGTATTTTTCCCGTCGTGGTGTTTCCACCGGATGGCGAGGTGCCGGAGCCGCCGTCGCGACACGCAGGGGCGCAGGACGCATCGCGTTCCACGGAGGTGTCGCGATGAACAGGCAACCGGATCGCGGCCCGTCCGCGCCGAGAGTCGAGGTGCAGTTCGACAGACCGCATCGTCAGCATGAGCCCCGCGACCAGTTGGCTGTGCGGTATCGGATCGAGGGCTGCGACGGTGAACGGATTCATGCCATCGAGCATGCCGTCCTCTGGTACACGGAGGGCAAGGGGGAGGAGGATATGGGCGTGCATTTTTTCCAGCGGATCACCGACCGTTCCATGATGCCTCCCGCGGCGATGACGGGGGCATTCTCCACCCCGTTGCCGCAGAGTCCGCTCACCTACGAGGGGGTGATCGTCAAGGTCCGGTGGTGCGTGCGCGTGCGGCTCTTCTTTGAACCTTCACGTGACTTTGTGTCGGAGCACGTGTTCGCCCTCGGGCGGATTCCGCCGGCCCGTATCCCGCCTGCAAGTCCCTGAAGGGCGGTTACCGTGGCATCGAATCCATTTGCGACACGATTCACCAGGCCCGGCTGCATCGAGCCGCTTGACGTCATGGGCCGGCCCGTCGACCTTGAGATGCTGCTCGAGCGTGCACGCAATCTCGGCGGTACGGCGGCGATCGTCGGGCCACATGGCAGCGGGAAGTCAACGCTTCTTGTGCGTCTGGCCGAAACGCTCGTCCGGCATGGCCAACGCGCCCAGCGGGTTCGTCTGCATTCGTGGCGAGACACGCCGGTAGCCTGGGCGGCGATTCGGCAGGCCGTGCCCGGCAGCACTGTCTGCATCGACAGTTGGGAATGCATAAGCCGGCCTGTCCGCGGCCTGTTGCGGCTGGCAGCCAGTGTGTCGGGCTGTGGATTGCTCGTGACTTCCCACCGTGCGGGCGAGATGCCGGTGCTCATGCGGTGCAGCACCAACCCGGTTCTTTTGCGATCCATCGTACGGAGTCTCCCGGGGCACGAACTGTGGCAGGGAACACTGATCTGCTCGGCCGACATCGAGGAGTCATTTGCACGCCACGGCGGGAATCTCCGCGAGTCGCTCTACGAGCTCTATGACCGTTTCGAGGGCCGCGCTCGCCACATCCGGGCCATCGGTGGTAGCGGTCAGGACGATCGTGACGATCGTGACGACCGCCAATGCGGAATTCATGAATCCGAAGACGGAATTTCTTACGTAGGCGCACCAGAGCGCAACCTAGGCTAGTGATGATGGTGATCGGGCCGGCGTAACCGGCCGGTTGGCCCATCGAGCTTCAGGAGTGTGCGATGAGAATCCGGCGTCCCTTCTTCGTCGTGCTGTTGGCAGGTGGTACGGCGTGCATGATGCCGACTGCGTGCGAGGCGCAGTGCTGCCTGTCCGAACTCTTCGCTGGTTGCCGCAAAGCGCCAGCGGCCTATGCCGTGGCGCCCATGGCGGCGCCAGTCATGGCGCCGATCCCGGCACCGATCCCGGCGCCGATCCCAGTGCCGCCGCCGCAGCCGGTCATGGTACCGGTGCAGCAAGTGAGCTACGTGCCCGAGACGACCTACCGTACGCAGTATCAGTGCGTGCCCGTCACCAGCTACAAGCCGTCGAGCGAGATCGATCCCTGCACGGGATGCCCTCGCGAGTGCATGGAGCAGGTGACCCAGTACACGCAGCAGCCGGTCAGCGTCCCAGTGACACAGTACCGGGCTGTCTACTCGACCAAGTACGTGCAGATGCAGCCTGGATATTCGCCGGCGGGAACCTACGGAGCGCCGGGTGCGGCAGCCTCGCCGATGATGATGCCGTCTTCCGCGGGCACGTCGCCGAGCCCGTTCGCCTCGACGGTGCAGACGACGCCGCAGGCTTGGGGGGCAGCCGGAACGGACGTGCCGCAGCAACTCATCCAGCCTGGCCAGCCGCAAAACATCGCGGCTCCCGCGATGGCTCCCGCGATGGTTCCACAGCAGGGCTATCAACAGCCGGCTTACCAGCCGGCCTATCAACAGCCGGTTGTGCCTCAAAGCGGCACCTATGCGACGCCCTCGCCCGCAGCAGTGCAGCCGCAGCCGACCGCGCCGCCGACGCTTTCCCCGACCCCGTCGCTGAAGCCGATTCCGGAACTCCAGCGGACGCCGGCCGCCAATGGCGCGGGCTCGGCATCCTCGACTCAGCCCTCGACATCGGGCGGCACGGGTTTTTCGTCGCCGGCCACGCAGCCGTTCCGCTCGCCTGCCAACAACACGCCTGCTCCATCACTGGCGCCGATGGGCGGAAACGGCACGAACGGGGGCACGAGTACCAGCGGTAGCATTGGCATGCCGGTTCTGCCGGGCGTCGGGCCCAACGCATCGACCGGCGCATTTCCAAAGCTGTTGGAGCCGACCGGCCATACCACCTCGTGGCAGCCTGCTGCCGGTTGGTATCAGTCGCAGATGGCGCGGCCCACTTCCTACCCGACTGCCGCCCTGCCTGGCCGCGTGCAGTAGCAGCCGCCCTGCTACGATAACGGCAGCCTGACCTGCGAGACGTCTGCCTTGTGCCAGGGTGGTCGTCCGGAGGCCGTCCTTCCGAGGCCAGCCGTGACGAATACCGACATTGCCGCTACGTTCGAGCAGATTGCAGACCTGCTCGAGTATCAGGGTGACAACGTTTTCCGCGTGCGGGCTTACCGCAATGCCGCCCGCACGATTGGTGGCATGGTCGAGTCGCTGGCCACCGTACGGGCTGATTCCAAACGGTCCCTCACGGATCTGGAGGGGATCGGAGCCGATCTCGCGGAAAAGATTGGTACGTTGCTGGACACAGGCGATGTGCCGCTGCTGCAGGAACTACGCAAGGCTGTTCCAGCGGTGGTGTTCGAGCTGATGCGGGTGCCTGGACTCGGCCCCAAAAAGGTGAAACTGCTCGTTGATCAGCTGGGCATCGACTCGCTCGACTCGCTCGAACAAGCCTGCCGGGATGGGCGCGTCGCGGGTGTGAAGGGATTCGGCGCCAAGACACAGGCAGCGATCCTCGGGAACATCGCCTTCGCCAAGGACCCGGAGCATTCAAGGCTCTTGTGGCAGGAGGCGGACCAGATCGTGCAGGAGTTACTCGTCTGGATGCGCGGGTGCCCCCAGGTGCGGCAGATCGAGGGTGCCGGTAGCTGGCGACGTGGTCGGGAGACAGTGGGCGACCTCGATCTTGTTGTTGACAGCGACGCCGCCGGCGCCGTCATGGACAGGCTGCATGCCTGGAAGGAGACATCGACAGTCTTGCTCCGGGGAGACACGAAGACGAGCGTGCGGGGTCCGCAGGGAGTGCAAATCGATCTGCGGGTGGTCGACCATGGCTCATTCGGCGCGGCGCTCCAGTATTTCACCGGTTCCAAGGAGCACAACGTCCGGCTGCGGTCCTGGGCGCGGGACCGTGGGCTGACGATGAACGAATACGGCGTGTACGAGATCGGTCCGGAGAGCAAAGGCGATGCGAAGCCGTCGAAGGCCGCGTGTGTCGCAGGCGCCACTGAGCAGGATGTCTATGCGGCGGTGGGGCTGCCATGGGTGCCCCCCGAACTTCGCGAAGGACGGGACGAAATCCTCAGGGCCGATCGGGGAGAGCTGCCTGAGTTGGTGGATGTGGCAGATGTCCGGGGCGATCTCCACATGCACACCACCGCCACCGACGGCGAGGACACGCTCGCCGAGATGGTACGTGCGGCGATCGCCCGCGGCCTCCGCTACATTGCTATCACCGACCACGGCCAGCGGGTCACCATGGCCCGAGGACTCGACAAGCGACGGCTTTTGAAGCAGTGGGACGAGATCGACCAACTTAACGCCGCGTTGGGCGAGGATGGCCGGCCGCCGATCGTCGTGCTCAAGGGAATCGAGGTCGACATGCTGGAAAAGGGCGGGCTCGACCTGCCCGATGAAGTGCTGGAGAAAGCCGACTGGGTGGTGGCCAGCCTTCATTACGGGCAGAACCAGCCCCGTGAGCGGATCACTGCCCGTATCATCGAAGCGATCGAGAACCCGCACGTGAGCGTGATCGGCCACCCCACCGGTCGGCTCCTCAACAAGCGTCCTCCCTATGACGTCGATATCGAGGCGGTGATCGACGCGGCGGCGCGGACGGGTACGTTCCTGGAGATCAACGCCAACCCGTGGCGCCTCGATCTGAACGAACACCACGCAGCTGCCGCGAAGAAGGCGGGTGTGAAGGTCGTGATTTCGACCGATGCGCACTCGACGCGTGGACTCGACCTCATGCGGTGCGGCGTGCTGCAGGCCCGTCGCGCCGGCCTCGAGGCTGGTGACGTCGCGAACACGAGAACCCTCGCGGGTCTGCGAAAACTGATGAAGCGGTGAGGGGCTGCTCATGCCCTGAGAGCCGGCGTTGCTGACCAGGGCAGCCAGGATGGCGAAGCGCAGTCAGCATCGAGTGAGCGAAGGACAGCGGGCACCGATCCGTCTAGGCGGATTGGTCGACGGAGCGAACGTCCGGCGACGGGGCGTGGTCAGCCCCGAACTCTCGCCGGCGGCGCAGCACCACCGAGCTACCGTGGTTTCACGCACCGGAAGCCGATGTGGCTGCAGCCGCTCGAGGGCTCGGCCTTGCCACGTGTGCCCACGATGTAACGGGCACAGTATTGTTCGGTGCAGAGAAAAGAACCTCCCCGCAGGACACGTTTCTTTTCATGCGGTTCCTGGGGGTCGAAGCTGTCGTTCGGGCCGCGTGGGTTCCGCACAGACTGTCCTGACGCGTGGCGCATTGCATAGGCGTCGGGCCGATACCAGTCGGAGCACCATTCCCAGACGTTTCCGGACATATCGTGTAGCCCGTAGGCGTTTGGTGGAAACTGGCCGACCGGTGCGGTGGCGGCGTAGCCATCGCTCGCGGTGTTTTCGGACGGAAATTGTCCCTGCCAGGTATTGGCCATGAATCGGCCGGCCGGCCGAAATGCATTGCCCCATGGATACAGATTGCCGGAGAGTCCACCGCGGGCTGCGAATTCCCATTCGGCCTCCGTCGGGAGCCGCTTGCCGGCCCATGCAGCGAAGGCGGCCGCATCTTCATGGGCGACCTGTACGACGGCATCGTCGTCACGGCCCTCGATAGAACTTTCGGGGCCGTTGGGATGTCGCCAGTTGGCGCCAGGCACGTAGGTCCACCACACGTAATGGTTGGCGAGCGAAACCGGGCCGGGCGGTGGGGTGAATACCAGGCTGCCGGGAACGAGGTTTTCCGGCGGTGCACCCGGAAAGTCTTCTGGTCTGGGAGGTCGCTCCGCCACCGTGACGTAGCCAGTCGCCGCGACAAACTCGGAGAAACGCTCGTTCGTCACTTCGGTGCGGTCGATCCAGAACCCGTCGACGTAGACGCGGTGGATCGGCCGTGCGTCCTGCATGGCATCGGGTCCGCCAAACGGCTGGCCGCGGGGATCGGCACAGCCCATCGAGAACTCACCACCGGGAATCCAGATCATGCCGGCAGGCGTCTCGGCGGGGATGGGTGTGGTGTTGGCCGCAGTCGGCTGAAATCCACCGGTGCTGATCGGTGTCTTCCTGCCGGCATGGTCGAGAACGATTGCCCCGATCCCCCACACGAACGCCGCCGCGGCGAGGCCGCCCCCGATCCACACCGGCAACGCGTACACGCTACGGGTGGGCGTGCCGCGGGATGATGGCCGAGTGCGGGGCGGTTGTTCTTTCATGCGGAACGACGCAGCGTGCGTTCAAGGCGACGACGAAGCGAGCGGCGTCGCGATGGATTCCACCATTTGGAAAAAGCTTTGCGGGCCAGGTCGGCCTGCTGGTTCTCGTCGTCACGCAGCGTGACCAGCATGGGCCGATTGGGGCCTACGTCCGTGCTACGGGCCCAGCGTTCGAAACGGTCCGCAGCAGACGCATGGTCGTTGAATTCGCCGAGAGTCTTCTGGAGGCGTTCGAGCGACTGCTCGCACCGCACCCGTGCACGGGCGGGAAAGACCGTGGCGAATATCTCCAGGGCATAGCGGAGCTTCTTGCCCTCGATGCGGAGCGCGTGAATCTCGTCGTTATCCCGCAGTTTGCGGTCAGCCGTCTCGAAGAACGCCTCGATGAGTGGCTTGAATCGGCGGCGTGCAAAGGTTTCAAAACAGGTGTGACGCCGACGCCCGTGCACATCCTCAAGCAGGCGGTCCACGCGTGAAGGCCAGTCGGTGTCTACGAGTTGTTCGAGTTGCTCACGGATGGGCGTCCGCGACGTGCGCCGCTGCTTCGCGAGCATCGCGACCAGCCGACTGCGTGCCCGTGCCGCACGGTCATTCGCCAGGCGTTCGGCGAGCACGTCGAGGTCGCGTGCCTCGCCAGCGGCGCGGCGCAGCCGGCGAAGGCGTTTTTCGAACCAGGCTCGACTCTTCGCGGGGATCAGATCACGGAAAGCGTCGATGGCGGCCAGGGCCCGACGTGTTGCCACGCGCAACTGATGCACATGCTCCACGTGGTCTGGCATCGCGCAGGCGGCCCGAAGTTCCGCCCAGACGGCATCGAAGCGTTTTCGGAGCGTTTTCGCCGCCACATGCCCCACGGGGGTGCGGCGGTCGTCGCTCACGATCCATCTTTCCGAGGCCACCATCTGGACCGATCTGCGAGTGGCGGCACGGTTATCGCGGCGACGGCGCCGGGTGGACGCCGTGCCGAAGGCGCCCTCTGTCACTCTACTCGGTTCAAGTGACCTGATTCCAGCGGGGCCGGCAAGGCGGCACCTTCCGCCCATATTCGATTCAGAAAGGCGGCGTGACGCCGACCTCGTTGGGAGTCGGCTGTGCGGGCGAATGCAGCTTCATAGGGGCCTTGTTCACGATGATGCGGGACGTGAAGACGGTGCCCGCACCCATGGCTCCATCGCCGCTCCAGCGGCGTCCGGTGATTTCCACCTCGTCGCCTGGACCGATGAGATCGACTTGGGCAGCGTCGACGATCATGACTTCCGCGTCGTCGGCAAGCGGCAGGGTCAGACGGCGGATTTTTCCCGCATCGACTTTCAGGAGGAGCATCTTGTTACGGGCCTGCACGACCGTTCCGACAACGGTATCGAGCTTGTTGGCGCGAACGGGATCGGGCGTGAAGTCATTCGGCGGGGTCACGATGTCGATTGCCTTGACGGGGTCCGCCGACCGACCCTTTTCGTCCACCTGCACACGCAGGCGGACCGCGAGGCCCGGCCTGATAGCCGCGGCCGACGTTTTTCCGCCAACCTGCATGTGGGTCACGCCAGCCGGGTGGAGTTGTGCGATGAGCACAGCCGCCGACGCATCGATTGCGGGGCCTTCCGTGAAGGCCACCATGCCGCCGGCCATCGTGCCGGCTGTCGCCCGGACGCGGCCGGTGAAGGTCTCCTCAGGAAGGTTGTCGATGACCAACTTGTTCCGTTCGACGGGAATCGTGATGGCCTTGTTGGTGCCTCGGCACGCGCCCAGGCTCCAGAGCCGTTCGTAGCTCTTTTGGATGGCGGCAGATTTGTAGAAAGGTCCCCAGTGGAGAGTGCCGTCGGCCGCAACGGGGGGCAGCGGGTCTTGGCCGTCGGCGTACGGGTTATAGGGAACCGGCTGCGCCACAACCGGCGCGGCCCAGGTGCAAAGGATCACAGCGGCCAACAGCTGTGCCACCAACGGCAGGCACGGCGGAAGGAGAGGTTTCAAGTGAAGCATCCAGATGCTCTCGTCGAGGGGGGGCAGCGGCAACGCGAAGAGGGCGTCGCGAAGACCGCCAGCCAGATTCCTGCGATCAACGATACTTCGGCGGTTGCACCGGATCAAAACAGCAGGCTGATCGAAATATGGGCCATGCTGCTTGTATCGTTAAAAACGGCCGCCGGAGGAGCCTCCAGCCCGTGCCCCTAACAGGCTCGTCAGAATTGACGGTTTCACGTGCCCCGAACACCCCCTGACCAGCACGCGACGTGCTGATCAGGGGTGTCGTGGACGGATTCTCTCGCGGCTCACTCTGGGTCGTTCGACTCGTTCTCGCCGAGCGTGGCAACCTGGCTGCCAGCCTCTCCAGACGGGCCGAGATCGCCGCCTGTGGGGGCGGCTTCCAGTAGCGGGAATTGCCTGGTCAGCACATTGTCGCGATCAATGCGTAGGGCGTCGAGCGCCTCAGGACGCACGCGAACCTCGGCCGACTGGAAGGTGTTGAAGCCAGTGCCAGCCGGGATAAGGTGGCCGAGGATCACGTTCTCCTTAAGCCCCACGAGGTTGTCGACCTTGCCGGCAAGCGCCGCCTCCGTGAGTACCTTCGTCGTTTCCTGGAAGCTCGCGGCCGAGATGAAGCTGGAACTCTGGACGCTGGCCTTGGTGATCCCAAGCAGCTGCGTGCTCGCCGTGGCGGGCTTTGGCTTCGTGCCCTTGGCGGGCGTGCCACCCAGCACCTCGATTTGTGCATTGGTCTGGGCCAGCACGTCCTTTGGCACGACGCTGCCGACCGCGAACTCACTGTCACCCTTGTCGGTGATCCGCAGGCCGCTGGCGATCTTGTCGTTGGCCTGCTTGAACTCAAACTTGTCCAGCACGCTTCCGGGGAGCAGATCCGTGTCGCCGACCGTTTCGATCTTCACCTTGCGCAACATCTGCGACACGATGATCTCGATGTGCTTGTCGTCGATGTCCACCCGCTGGCTGCGGTAGACGTTTTGGATCTCCCGCACGAGATACCGCTGCACCTCCTCCTCACCGGAGATGCGGAGGATATCGTGCGGTACGAGCGGACCATCGACCAACGCCTCGCCCGCCTTGACAATGTCGCCCGCGTGCACGCGGAGATGCTTGCCATGCGTGACGAGATGTTCACGCTCGACGCCGCTTTCATTCCGGACCACGATGGTCCGCTTGCCACGACGTTTCTCGCCGAGCAGTTCGACCTTGCCGTCGATTTCGGCCATGATGGCCGGATCCTTCGGCTTACGAGCCTCAAAGATCTCCGTAACGCGGGGCAGACCACCCGTGATGTCCTGCGTGCCCGACGCCTCACGCGGCGTCTTGGCGAGGACATGCCCAGCCGCCACCTTCTCGCCCGTCGAAACTTCGATATACGCCTTCTCGGGCAGGTAGTAGAAGTCGAGGATCTTGCCGGATTCGTCCTCCAGCACGACCTGCGGGTGGTAGACACCCTTGTGTTCCATGACCATTCGTCGCAAGTGACCGCTGGGGTCTTTCTCCACGCGGAGGGTCTCGCCTTCGATGACATCCTCGTAACGCACCTTGCCTGCCACTTCGGAAAGGATTGGGATCGAGTGCGGATCCCATTGCACGAGCACGGCGCCGGGCTTCACTTCATCGTTGTCCGCAACCTTCAGGATCGCACCTGCCGGGATTTCGAATTTCTCCAGTTCGCGTCCCTTCGGATCAACGATCGCGATTTCGCCGTTGCGCGCGAGCACGATCTGCTCGCCCTGTTCATTCTGCACCGTACGGAGACGGGTGAACTTCACCGTGCCCGCTCGCTTCGCCCGGCTCTCGTTCTCTTCGATTGCCCGCTGGCCGACGCCGCCGATGTGGAACGTCCGCATCGTCAACTGGGTTCCTGGTTCGCCGATACTTTGGGCGGCGATGATCCCGACAGCCATCCCTTCCTCGACCATCGAGCCAGTGGAGAGGTCCATGCCGTAGCAGAGGCGGCAGACGCCCAGTGGGGCTTCGCATGTCAGTGCACTGCGAACCTGGATTTTTTCGAGCCCCAGTTCCTCGATCTGCCTGGCCATCTTGGGCGTGATCAGGTCGTCCTCGTTCACGACCACCTCGTCACTGATCGGATTGACGATGTTGGCACGGCTGATACGGCCACGGATGCTGTCAGCGAGGCTGACCTCCACCTTCTCACCGCGGTAGATAACCGTCTTGTCGATGCCCTGGGTCGTGCCGCAGTCGTGCATCGTCACGACGACGTTTTGGGCCACGTCGGCGAGTTTTCGGGTGAGATATCCCGAGTCGGCCGTCTTCAAGGCCGTGTCGGCCAGACCCTTGCGGGCGCCGTGGGTGGAGCTGAAATACTCAAGTACCGTAAGGCCTTCGCGGAAGTTGGCCTTGATCGGCGTCTCAATGATCTTGCCCGACGGCTTGGCCATCAGACCTCGCATGCCGGCAAGCTGCCGAATCTGCTCCACGCCGCCTCGGGCGCCGGAGTGTGCCATCAGGAAGATGGGATTCACGTAGCCGGCTCGACGGGTGTCCCGGGCATCGGTGTCCTGTTCGAGTTCCGCCATCATCTCCTTGGTGATCTGCTCGCGGGCATGCGTCCAAGCGTCGAGAACCTGGTTGTAACGCTCGCCGTCAGTGATCACGCCGCGCTGGTAGAGCTTCATGATCTTCATGACGTCCTTCTCGGCCGAGCCGATGATCCGACCCTTGTTGGCGGGCGTGATCAGGTCGTCGGTGGCGAAGGAAAGACCGCTTCGCGTGCTCCAGCTGAAGCCAACGCGATTCATGTTGTCGAGCAGGTCGATCGTCTTCCGGCGGCCGAGTGCCTGGTAGCAGTCGGAGATCACGCGAGCCAATTCGCTCGACCGCATCGGGATGTTGTAGAAGAGCATCCCGACCGGCAGGATCGAGTTGAACAGCACGCGGCCCACTGTCGTTTCAATGACGGCGCCGGGCTTACCGAGCGCCTCGACGTCGGTCTTCAGGCGGCGACCAGCTGGAAGCTTGACGCGGATCTTGGCGTGCGTGTCAACCTTGCCGAGCGAATGGGCAAGCTCCACTTCCTCGACATTCTTGAAGACCATGCCCTCTCCCTTACGGCCGGGGAGCAGCATCGTGAGGTAGTAGCAACCCATCACCACGTCCTGAGACGGGCTGATGATCGGTGCGCCGTTGGCAGGGCTGAAAATATTGTTGGTGGAAAGCATCAGAGTGTGGGCTTCGACCTGAGCCTCGATGGAGAGCGGCAGATGGACGGCCATCTGGTCCCCGTCGAAGTCGGCGTTGAAGCCCTTGCAGACCAGCGGATGGAGCTTGATCGCGTTGCCTTCAACCAGCATTGGCTCGAAGGCCTGGATGCCCATGCGATGGAGCGTGGGAGCACGATTCAGCAGCACTGGATGATTGCGGATCACTTCTTCAAGGATGTCCCATACTTCCGCGTCCTTCCGCTCCAGCATCTTCTTGGCGCTCTTGATGGTGTCGGCGTGGCCGAGTTCCTTGAGCCTGCGGATGATGAACGGCTGGTAGAGTTCCAGGGCGATCTTCTTCGGCAGACCGCACTGGTGAAGACGGAGGTTCGGGCCGACGACGATCACGCTGCGGGCCGAGTAGTCGACACGCTTTCCGAGCAGGTTCTCTCTGAATCGGCCCTGCTTGCCCTTGATCATGTCAGTGAGGCTCTTGAGCGGGCGGTTGCTGGATGCCAGCACCGGTCGCTTGCAGCGGTTATTGTCGAAGAGGGCGTCGACGGACTGCTGGAGCATCCGCTTCTCGTTGCGGATGATGACCTCGGGGGCGTTGAGATCAACAAGCTTCTTGAGTCGGTTGTTGCGATTGATGATGCGACGGTAGAGGTCGTTGAGGTCGCTCGTGGCGAAGTTGCCCGAGTCGAGCATCACCAGTGGCCGCAGGTCAGGCGGGATCACGGGAATGACGTCCAGCACGATCCACTCGGGCTTGTTCTCGCTGTCGCGGATCGCTTCGACGATCTTCAGGCGGTTGACCAGGTCCTTCTTCTTCTGCTTGCTATTGGTGGTGGCCAACTCGATACGCAGGTCCTTGGACAACGTTACGAGATCGAGCGAAAGGAGCAGTTTCCGAACAGCTTCGGCGCCCATCTCCGCCTCAAAGGCGCCGTCACCGTACGTGGCCCGCGCCTCACGGAATTCCTCTTCGGTGAGCAGTTGTTGCTTCTTGAGCGGCGTGTCCTTCGGATCAAGGACCACGTAGTCCTGAAAGTAGATCACTTTTTCCAGGCTCGAGGTCTTCATGTCGAGCAGCGCGCCGAGCCGGCTGGGCATCGCCTTGAAAAACCAGATATGGACCACCGGCGCGGCCAGTTCGATGTGGCCCATGCGCTTGCGGCGAACACGGCTGTGCGTCACTTTCACGCCGCAGCGGTCGCAGATCATGCCCTTGTATTTCATTCCGCGGTATTTACCGCAGGAGCACTCCCAGTCCTTCTCCGGTCCGAAGATCTTCTCGCACATCAGACCGTCTTTTTCGGGACGGTAGGTGCGGTAGTTGATCGTCTCGGGCTTCTTCACCTCGCCAAACGACCAGCTGCGGATGTCGTGCGGACGTGCCAGGCTGATCTTCACGGCCGAATAGTCATTGACGCGATCGTAGGTGGATTCGCCGATGCTCACGTGGATGCTCCTTGGAATCAGTCAGTCGTGTCGATCAATCAACGTATCTCACTGCCGCTACCGCTCTGCCGGCACCGTGGACCGGGTGAGGTCAACGAGTGCTGGCATCTGCTCGTCCCGCGAAGGAGGCCTCACCCCTCCTCCAGCGTCGCCCTTCATACCCGCCGTTTTTCCAATTGCATGTTGAGAGCCAGGCCACGGATCTCGTTGGTAAGCACGTCGAAGCTGGCGGGAGTGCCTGCCTCCAGCGTGTTTTCCCCCTTGACCATGCTCTCGTAGATCTTGGTGCGACCCTCCACGTCGTCGCTCTTGACGGTGAGAAGTTCCTGGAGGATGTAGGCGGCGCCATAAGCCTCCAGGGCCCACACTTCCATTTCGCCAAACCGCTGTCCGCCGAACCGAGCCTTACCCCCGAGCGGCTGCTGCGTGATGAGCGAGTAGGGCCCGGTGGATCGCGCATGCACCTTGTCGTCAACGAGGTGATGCAGCTTCAGCATGTAGATGTAGCCGACCGTCGTCTCCTGCTCGAGCTGCTCACCTGTCCGGCCATCGAACAGCTGCGCCTTGCCATGCCGTGGCAGGCCCGCTTTGACCAGCACGGCATTGATATCGTCCTCGCTGGCGCCATCGAACACCGGCGTGATGGCCTGAAAACCGAGCTTCATGCCGGCCCAGCCCAGATGAGTCTCGAGGATCTGCCCCACGTTCATCCGGCTGGGCACGCCGAGCGGGTTGAGCAGGATCTGCACGGGTGTGCCGTCGGCCAGAAACGGCATGTCTTCCTTCGGAAGAATCTTGGCAATCACACCCTTGTTACCGTGACGACCGGCCATTTTGTCGCCCACCGAGATCACCCGGCGTGCCGCGACATAGACCTTCACCATCTGCAGGACACCGGGGCGGAGTTCGTCGCCACGCTTCATGCTGTTGAGCCGGCGATCACGGGCATCGATGGCCGCGTCCACGGTGGGCCACATCGTTTTGAAGAGCTTCTCGATGTCGGCCTTCCGCTGCGGCGAACGGATGTCGAGATCGTCGAGCTTGAAGGCCGCGGCCCGCTCGGCGACGATCTTGTGATCCTGGTTCCGCACCAACGGGCTTCCATCAGCCGCGGTAAGCGGCTTCTGCAGCACCTTCTCGATTTCCGTGATCAATACGGCAAATACCTCGGCAACCTCGGCATTGCCGATGTTTTCCGCTTCCTTGAGCTCCTTGTCGAACTCGCGTCGCTCCTCCTCGGAAAGGCTCATGCGCCGCGAGAACTTCTCGGCGGCAATGACGATGCCCTCAACGCCCGACGGCACCTCCAGCGAGTCGTTTTTCACGTCTTCGCCGGCGCGTCCGAAGATGGCGTGGAGCAGCTTTTCTTCCGGAGTCAGTTCGGTCTTGCTCTTGGGCGAGACCTTTCCAACGAGGATGTCACCCGGACGCACGTACGTGCCGATCCGTACGATGCCGGTTTCATCGAGGTTGTGCAGGGCACGCTCACCAACGTTGGGGATGTCGCGGGTAAATTCCTCACGCCCCAGCTTGGTATCGCGGATCTCGATGTCGTATTCCTCGATGTGGATCGAGGTGTAGACGTCATCCTCAACCAGTTCCTCGCTGATGATGATGGCATCCTCAAAATTGAAGCCATCCCATGCCATGAAGCCGACGAGCACGTTGCGACCAAGCGCCAATTCGCCCTTGTAGGTCGCGGCACCGTCGGCGAGGACCTCGCCCTTGTCGACTTTTTGTCCGAGCTGCACGATCGGCTTCTGGTTTTGGCAGGTCCGCTCGTTGAGTCCGACGTATTTCCGGAGCTTGTAGGCGTCGACCCCACCGGATGCCGGTGTCACCTCGATCGACTCGGCGTCGACGTAGGTGACGGTGCCCTTCTTGGCCGCCCGGACGATCAAGCCCGAGTTGACCGCGACGTCGCGCTCCATGCCCGTCGCCACGATCGGCGGCTCTGTGACGAGCAGCGGCACAGCCTGTCGCTGCATGTTGGATCCCATCAACGCGCGATTGGCGTCGTCGTGTTCCAGGAACGGGATGAGGCCGGCAGACACGCCCACCATCTGGCTGGGGGCGACGTCGATGTATTCAATCGCGTCGGCTTGCACCAGCACGAAGTCGCCGCGATACCGGGCGATGATCGTGTCGCCTTCCAGTTTGCCGTCCACCACCGTGGCGTCGGCAGGGGCGAGATGCGCGTCATGCTCCTCGTCGGCCCGCAGCCAGACGACGTCGTCGGTGAGCTTGCACTTCGAAACCTTCCGGTAGGGCGTCACCAAGAATCCGTAGGAATCGACGCCGGAGTAGATCGCCAGACTCGAGATGAGCCCGATGTTCGTGCCTTCAGGCGTTTCAATCGGGCAGATGCGGCCGTAGTGAGAGATGTGCACGTCGCGCACCTCGAAGCCGGCTCGCTTGCGGTTCAGGCCGCCCGGGCCAAGCGCGGAGAGCCGACGCTCGTGGGTAAGCATCGAGAGCGGATTGGTCTGGTCGACCACCTGCGAAAGTTCGCCGCGGCCAAAGAAGTATTCGATGGCTGCGGAGATACTCTTGGGGTTGATCAGCGTTCTCGGTGACATCTCCGTCACATCCTTGAGGCTCATCCGTTCCTGCACCGTACGCCGCAGCTTCAGGAAGCCCTTGCGGAGTTCGTCGCTGGCGAGCTCGTCGATCGTGCGGAGACGCCGGTTGCCAAGGTGGTCAATGTCGTCCACCTCTACCTCGCCCTCGCCCTCGCTGAGCTGGAGCATGTACTTGATTGCGGCAATGAGGTCATCAGGCCGCAGCGTCATCTCGGTCTCCGGCACCGAGAGGCCCAGCTTGCGGTTGATGCGGAAGCGGCCGACGCGGCCGAGTCGATACCGGTTGGTATCCTTGAACTTTTCGTCGAACAGCGTCCTGGCCTTGTCGAGCGCCGGCGGATTGCCGGGCCGCAGCCGCTGGTAGATTCGCACCAGGGCATCCTCATGGCTGGGAGCGACGGCAGTTCGCTTCTTCGATTCGTCGGAGTCTTCCTTCAGGCTGTTCATGAGGAGCGGCACCTTCTGCTCCTGCATGACCTCGACGGCCTTCAGGCCGGACGTGCAGATCAGCTCCGCCATGTCGTGCGAGATCTTGGAGCCGGCGTCGACGATGATCTCCCCAGCGCGCTCGCTCCCCTTCGGATAGACGATGTCGTCGACGGCGATGCGGCCCTCGAGCTTCGCTACACTGCGCGCTCCCAAGACCTTCTCAACGCTCGTCTTGTAAAAGAGCTTGAGGATTTCGGAATCGCGGCTGAACTTCGGGTCCATCGCCCGCAGAAGCGTCAGCGCGGAAAACTTGCCGCTCTGGTCGATGCGAACCTGAAGAGTGTCCTTCTTCGAGACATTGAGCTCGATCCAACTGCCTCGCTCCGGAATGATGCGGCAATTGTAGGTTTTGCGATCGCTCGACTCGGTGTCCGCGACGAAATCGATGCCGGGCGACCGATGCAACTGGCTCACCACCACCCGCTCGGCACCGTTGATGATGAACTCGCCACCACCCAGCATGATCGGGATGTCGCCTAGGTAGACTTCTTCCTCGATGGGCTGTTCGCGAGTCAGCCGCAGCAGCACCCGAAGCGGCCTGCCGTAGGTCAGCCGCAACTGGCGGCACTCGTCTGGATCGTAACGCGGCTTTCCCAGGTCGTACCGCAGATACTCGATCTTGACCGTCTTGTCGTAGCTCTCGATCGGGAAGATTTCACGGAGCACGCCCTCGATGCCGTGATCCTTGCGCTTGTTCGCCGCGACGTCGTACTGCAGAAAGGCGTCGTAGAAGCGGGTCTGGATCTCGGTGAGATCAGGAATGGAGTGGCTGGCGCGGCGACTGCCGAAGTGACGGACCTCGGTGGGCTGGAGACGGCGGACGGCGCGAGTGGCCATAGAAGAAAGGCTCCTGGTCAGGGCTTCTTGAGGGCGTGTGTGTACGCTGAAGGGGCGGCAGGTTCAGTCCGAACCGCAGGCCGGTGGACGACAACCCCTGTTCGGGCGGATAGGTCCCGATACGGAGCATCGTCCATGGGCCATGAAATGCGGCGGTCCCGGCAGAACAGAGAAGGGAAGAGGGCAGGGGCGAGAAACAAGACAGGCGTCGGCGAGCAAATACTATACCAATTGGCAGGCGGAAGACCAAGCCTCCGCCTGCCAACGGCGTGTTTTTGCGGTTTCTACTTGATGGAAACCTTGGCGCCCGATTCCTCGAGTTCCTTCTTCAGCTTCTCGGCGTCGGCCTTGGAAATGCCTTCCTTGACCTTCGAAGGGGCTCCCTCCACCAGATCCTTGGCCTCCTTGAGGCCCAGACCAGTGGCAGCACGGACGACCTTGATAACGCCAATCTTGTTGTCGCCGAAGGCGTCAAGAACGACGTCGAATTCGGTCTTTTCAGCGGCGGCCTCGGCGGCAGCGCCACCACCGCCACCGGGAGCGGCCATCATCACCGCCCCGCCGGCTGCAGGCTTGATCCCATGGACTTCGTCGAGGTAATCGGAAAGTTCCTTTGCCGCCTTCAGCGTCAAGCCGACGATCTTGTCGCCGAGATCCTTGGTTTCCTTCGTGAATTCACGTGTTGCTTCAGCCGTTGCCATCGCTCGAGATCCCTTTCTGTCGAAAAACAGGCCTATGAAAAATTGACCGTCGATTGCCGCCAACGGTCAGGTGTGATGTGAATCGGTGATTGATGCGCGGGGTGCGGTTCAGTCGCCTGTGGCGGGGAACCCAATGTCATACCATGAACTTTGCCGGAGTGAAGGCCACCCCAAAATTTTGCGGCGGCGACCACACTGCTGGCCTTGGATCAGGCGGCGGGCGTCTCTCCGCCAGGGGCCTTTTCCAAGTCGTCCACGCGGGAGGAGATCTGTCCGGCGATCGTGCCGCCAATGGACAGGATCTGGCCGGAGAGCGTCGATGCCAAGCCGGAAATCTGGCCGGAGAGAATCGAGAGCTGTTCGGCACGGGTAGGCCATTTGGCGACCCGCTTGATATCGCCTGCTTCGAGCCTGGCGCCGTCGAGCGCGCCGCCGCGGCACTCGAGCCCCTCGAATTCCTTGGCCGCGGAAAGACGGTCAAGCTCCTTCGCCAGATCGACGACGTCTTCGCCACCCCAGGCAATGGCGAGCATGCCCTCGGTCTTGCTGAATGCCGGAGCGATCGGGGTGTCGAGCGTGGCCCGACGGACCAGACTGTTCTTCACGAGCTGCAGATGGATTTTCTTTTTGCGGAGCGTGTTCCTGAGCTGCGAAGTCTTTTGGGCATCAAGCCTGCCAAGACTGACGACAACGATGTCACTGACGTTGTCGAGCCGTTTCTTCAGGTCGTCCACCAGCATGTCTTTGACGATTTTGCTCATGTCGGATTCGCTCTTGCGAAGGTGTTAGCGGGAAGTCTTGGATGCGGAAATCAGGCGGCCACCATGATGCCAGGCGTCATGGTCGCGGAGATCGATACGCTCCGCACGAACTGTCCGCGGACGCTGGAAGGCTGCATCGATTGAATGTGATCGATGAAGGCCCGGATGTTGGCGACCAGTTGGGTGGTATCGAAACTCGCCTTGCCAACCACGGCATGCACAATGCCAGTCGGGTCATTGCGAAACTCCACCTTGCCAGCCTTGTATTCGCCGACCGTCTTGGCGATGTCGGCAGTCACCGTGCCGGCGCGGGGGCTTGGCATCAGGCCGCGGGGGCCGAGCACCTTTCCCAACGGTCCCACGAGACCCATCATGTCCGGAGCCGCGATGCAGACGTCGAAATCGGTCCAGCCTTCCTTGATCCGCTTGGCGAGGTCATCGCCACCCACCGCCTCGGCTCCAGCGGCCTTGGCGTCTTCGGCGAGGTTGCCCTTGGCGAACACCACGACACGCTTGGCCTTGCCGATCCCGTGCGGAAGCACCAGCGAACCACGGATGATCTGGTCGGCCTGCTTGGGGTCGATACCGAGCCGCATGTGAACCTCGACGGTCTGGTCGAACTTCGTCGGCGGAAAGCTCTTGAGCACCCCCACCGCATCAGTGAGCGGAATCGGGTCATCGGTCTTCGGCTTCAGGGCGAGCATCGCCCGCATGCGCTTGGAAAAGGACACGGCAGGAATCCTGGATGAAAGGTGCTGGCAGGGAAGTGACTGGAGGAAATCGGAACGACGATACTACGGAAAATCGACGGATTCTCAACCCTCGACCGTGATGCCCATGCTGCGGGCCGTTCCCTCGATCATCCGGCGGGCATATTCGCCGTCACGGGCGTTGAGGTCGGGCGTTTTCAGGCGGACGATCTCGTCGAGTTGGGCCTTCGTCACCTTGCCGACTTTGTCCTTATTGGGCACGCCCGAGCCCTTGGCAAGACCCGCCGCCTTTTTCAGCAGCGCAGCCGCGGGCGGGCTCTTGGTGATGAACTCAAACGACCGGTCGTTGTAGACGGTGACGACCACGGGAATCGGCATCCCGGCCGCTTCGCGGGTGCGGTCGTTGAACTGCGAGACGAACTGGCCAAGGTTGATGCCAAAACGGCCGAGCGACGTGCCGACCGGGGGCGCCGGAGTGGCCTGCCCACCTGGCACCTGGAACTTTGCCTGACCAACCATCTGCTTCGCCATCTTCCTACCCTTTCATCGCCGCTGCCGCGGCCATCCGGTTCCTGTTCGAAAAATCCATCACTATTTTGTTGAGCAGCCTGTCGGCTGCAAGCCTGCCGCTGCAACCCCGCTGTCAGACCGACTCGATCTGCCAGTATTCGATGTCTACCGGCGTGGAGCGTCCGAAAATACTGAGCATCACGGTCACCCGACCATTGGCCTCGTCGATCTGTTCCACTTCGCCTTCGAAGTTTTCAAAGGTGCCTTCGTTGATCTTCACGCGATCGCCCTTCTTGAAGGCGATCTTCAGCCGTGGCGCCTCGTCGGCCTTCACTTCGGCTTTGTTGAGAAGTTTGGCCACGTCCTGCGGAAGCATCGGGCTGGGGCGGCCAGCCGAACCCGTGAAGTCACCGATGCCACCGGTTTCCCGCACGAGATACCAGGTGTCGTCGTTGAGCAGCATGTTCACCAAGATGTATCCGGGATAGAGCTTCCGCCAGACCACCCGCTTCTTGCCGCCCTTGAACTCAGTGACTTGCTCCTTGGGCACCACGACGTCGCCAAAATACTTGTCGAGCCCCTGCATCTGGATCCGACGCAAGAGAGTCTCGCGGATTGAATCCTCGCGATTGCTCTGGACCTTGAGGATGTACCACTGCCGGTCGCCGACAGCGACCTGGTCGTCGGCATCGGTGGATGTCGAGATCGGCTTGGCATCTTCGCTGCCTGAAAACGGGTCGGCCAGTTCCGCAGGCGATCCGTCATCGTCTTCTTCCTCGGACGGCTGCGAATGGCCAGCGGGGCCACCAACGGCCGCGGGGTGCTCATCGGATGCGGCAGTGGAGTGCGCCACAGCGGCCGGATCGGTGGGCCGGTCGTCGCCAGGGTTGCTAGTTTCGTGCTGATCGTGGGAGACGTTCATGAGCTTCAGACTGCCTTCGGGATTCAACGCGGGCCCTGGATAGCGCGGAGGACAAACCACCAGAAGAGATCGTACGCAGCGAGGATCGCTGCGAGGGCAAAGATCAAGAAGATAACAACGGCCGAACTCCGAATCACTTCGTCAGCCGAAGGCCACGAAACCTTGGTCATCTCCGTCTCGACGGCGATGAGGAAGTCGGCAAATGGAGGGTAATTGACGAGGCGGAACAGCAGCCACAGGCCCGCAGCCAGCAGCAGCCCTGGCACGAGAAAACGAAGCACTCCCATGTCGGGCGAGACGGCCCCGCCGCCGCCAGCAGCCAGCCCCATGTCCGCCGCGCCTGCAAGCCAGGCGGGCAGCAACTGGGCAAGACGCCAGACGCCGGTGGCCAGCGTGATTGCGAGCACAGCAAAAGTCACCTGCCGGGCGACCTTGCCCTGGTTCCGCTTGTAGACGCCAAAGCTGAGGAGATCCCTCCAGAGCGTGCCGCCGGCGGTTTGATTGTGTTGAATTCCTGCCATTATTCCTGACATCCGTGAATGTGTTCCGACACGAACGCGGTCCATCGCGGGTTCGATCCCTGGTCCGTTGTTTGTGCACCGACTCTGCTGCAGGGGCGGCGGGGATCGAACTCGCAACCTCTGGTTTTGGAGACCAGCGCTCTGCCAGTTGAGCTACGCCCCTGTGCGGCTGCCGGGCTTCGAGGGCATCGAAGCCCGGCAACCGAGATTCCATTGACCGGAGTTCCGCTCCGAATGATCTCCCTCCGAGGCTTTGGACCCCGGACTTAACTTCTCTCCGGGGCTGGGACCCCGGACTTAACTTCTCTCCGGGGCTGGGACCCCGGACTTAACTTCTCTCCGGGGCTGGGACCCCGGACTTAACTTCTCTCCGGGGCTGGGACCCCGGACTTAACTTCTCTCCGGGGCTGGGACCCCGGACTTAATCAGTCGAGGATCTTGGTCACGACGCCCGAGCCGACCGTCTTGCCGCCCT
>JBIIGJ010000204.1:0-4067 GCA_044236455.1 Pirellulales bacterium | reverse complement strand
GCAGGCCGCTCGAAGGATCCCCCTTGCGCACGTAAGGGTCGAGCGGGAAGTCGCGATCCCACACGCCCTGACCACCCGGCTTGCGGCCGTTCGGCCCAGGCTGCTCGTGCGGCGCTCGCGGACGACACCAGTCGGCGTAGCGGATGCCGGCCAGCGATTCGTCATACTGGTCGCGGCCTTCGCGGGTGAGCGTGTGCGAGACGCCTGCCGCTGCCATGAGGTCACCCTCGTAGGTCGTGTCGATGAACATCTTCGCGGCGATCTCGCGCCGCGTGCCGTCCGGGCCGGCGACGACGATGCGGCTGATCCGCGGCCCCTCCTTGGTCACCTCGATGAGCCGCGCGTCGCGGAGCACGGTCACTGCCGCCTCCTTGACGAGTTCCTCGAACACCTCCTCGGCCACGTGCGGCTCGATTGCGTAGGCGCCGCCGGTGCCGCCGCCGCTGCCTCCGACCGCCTTGTGTGGCTCGTCCCAGGCGAGCTTCTTGCCGTAGCGGGCCACGAGCCGCGTGAAAAACTCCCGCGTGATGCCGCCGATCGTCCGTGGATCGCCGATATCGACGGCGGAGAGCCCGCCGGAGGTCATGCCGCCGAGGTGACGCCCCGGCTCGATGAGCACAACGTTCTTCCCCATGCGGGCCGCCTGCACGGCCGCCACCACGCCCCCCGATGTACCGCCATAGATGGCCACGTCGCACGAGATATCGGCCGCCGCGGCCAGAGCGGCGGTGGCCGGCAGGCAGAGCATCGCGGCCAGAGGGAGAACGCGTCGACGGAGCATGGAAATCAGCATGACGATAACTCCTCGCCCGGGTGCTGACATATCATAGCACAGGCACGAAAAGGGGACGCAGCTCTTTTCGTCCACGTTCCCATAAAAGCCCCCGGCGTCAGCCGGGGGATAGAGGCCGGAACGGAAAAGAGCTGCGTCCCCTTTTCAATCCGACGCTGCGTGGCCTCGTCGCCATCGCCACGGGGAACTACAATGTTAGGTACGATCCTCTTGCTTTGCCGCAGGGGCATCCCCTTCGAGGAGACATCATGACTCACGACATCTCACAGCGTTGGCTGGCCGTGGCGGTGGCAGCCGCCTTGGCCGCGGGCCTCCAACAGGCGGCGGTGGCCGAGATCCCAAAACCCGCCGACGCGCCCCGGCCGCTCTCGCCACAGGATTCGCATGCCACCTTCCGCGTGCCCGCGGGATTGAAGGTGCAGCTCGTCGCGGCTGAGCCGCTTATCCACGAGCCGTCGGGCGTCTGCTGGGATGCGAAGGGCCGGCTCTTCGTCTCGGAACTCCATGGCTACAACCTCGAGGGGCAGTTCGACATCGAGGAGGCCAACAAGACCGGCAAGCTCGACACGGAGGTGCGGCGGATTGCCGCGCCGCCGGAGGCCAAGGCCAAGGCCGACGCCGAGACCTACGGCACGATCAAACTGCTCGCCGACACCGACGGCGACGGCGTGATGGACAAGGCGACGGTCTTCGCCGACCACCTGCCCGCCTGCTACGGGATCTGCGTCGCCCGCGACGGCATCATCGCCACGGCCGCCCCGCAGATCATCTACCTCGCCGACCGCGACGGCGACGGCGTGGCCGAGGTCCGCGAGGTGCTCTATGAAGGATTTGCGGTGGGCATCTTCGAACGGAGCATCAACCAGCCCCAGTGGGGCCACGACGACTGGATCTACGCGGGCGCGGGGGCCGGCGGCGGCCGGATCACCGGGCCGCACTTGAAGGAGCCGGTGGACCTGCCGGCGGCCGACTTTCGCTTCAAGGCCGACGGCTCCGCGATCGAGCCGCTCGTGGGCCGCACCCACACCTTCGGCATCACGCTCACCGACCGCGACGAGAAGATCGTGATCACCACGACCGTCGCCGGCATCCTCACGGCGCCGATTCCGTGGGGCGCACTCGCCCGCAATCCCGACTATGCGATCGGCAGTGTTGAGTATCAGCTCGGTGGCGGCCGTGCCTATCCCACGAGCAAGCCGCACCCCTGGCGGACCAAGCGGGAGGAGAACGCGGAGTTCGCGAAGTTCTACAAGGATCGCTACGGCATCGCCGAGTCGGCCGCGAGCGGCTACTACACGTCGTGCTGCGGGCCGCTCTTCTACGACGACACGGCGCTGCCCGGCCTCGCCGGCCAACTGTTCGCCTGCGAGCCCTCGCAAAACCTCATCACCCGTGGCGTGATCGGCCGCCAGACCGGAAGCCAGAACGGCCGGATGACGCTGTCTCGCCTCCCTGAGGAGGCAGAGGGGGAGTTCTTCACCTCGACCGACATCTGGTTTCACGCGATGGCCCTGGCCCACGCGCCCGACGGGGCGATGGCCGTGGTCGATTTCTACCGCGAGATCATCGAAGACTATTCCGCGATCCCGCGTTACCTCCAGCAGCAGTACGAGCTCGACCACGGCAAAGACCGCGGCCGGATCTGGAAGATCGTGCCGGAGCAGCCGCTGCCCGTGGCATCGGCCGACATGAGCGGCCTCTCCACCGACGCGCTCGTGCAGGAACTGGCAAGCGAGCGGTTCTGGCGGCGTCAGACGGCCAGGAGATTGCTCGTCGAGCGGAAGGCGACGGCGGCGGCCCCGGCGATCGCGAAGCTCGTCACGCCGTCGGCCCCGCGGCCTGCGGTCGTGAATGCCCTCCATGCGTTGGCCGCGCTCGGCGCAAGCGACCCGGCCACGGTCCGCACGGCGCTCTCGCATCCCGACGCCGCGGTGCGGATCCATGCCGTGGCCGTGGCTGAGCCGCTCTTGAAGGGCGACCGCGGCCTCTGCGACGCCGTGCTCGCGCTCGCCAATGATCCCGATGCCGACGTCGTGCGGCGGGTGGCCCTGGCGCTCGGCGCCGCGAACGATCCCCGCACGGTCGACGCGCTCGCTGGAATAGCCCGCCGCTCGGGCGGCGTGCCCTGGATGGATGCGGCTGTGATGTCGTCGCTGGCGGGTCGCGCCGGGCAGATGCTCGGCCTGCTGCTCGCCAGCCCCGACACGATCGGCCAGGCCGGCCGGCTCGTCGGGCCGCTGGCCACGGCCGTGGCGGCGCGGCGGCAGCCCGACGAATTTTCCACGGCGATCACCGCGATCGCGGCCGCCAAGGAAAACGACCTGCGGCAGGCTGCTTGGCAGGGGCTGCGGAAGGCGTTCAATGCGCCGGCGATGGTGAGCCTCGAGCCCGCCGCGATCGCGGCGGTGCGTGCGGCCGAGAACGATGCCGACGCCGAGGTCGCCACGGCGGCGCGGGATCTCGTGCGGCTCCTGAAGATCGAGTCGCCGGACGACCGTAAGAAGCGGATCGCCGCGCTTGCCGGCCAGGTGGGCGACCCGGAGGCCGATCCGAAGGTGCGGCTCGCCGCCGTAGAGGAACTGGCGGCCGAGAACGACCCGGCCGTAACGAACAACTTAATCGTGAACTTCGAGTCGGCCACGCCGCAGGTGCGGGAGGCGATCCTCGAGGCCTGCTTCGCCAGGGCCGACCGGCTCCCGGCGGTTGTCGATGCGCTGGAGGCCGGCTCGCTCCCCGCCTCGGCCTGCTCGGCGCTCCACCGGGCCGCGCTCGAGCAGCATGCCGACAAGGCGCTCGCCAAGCGGGCCCACGCCCAGTTTGCGAAGCTGCTCGCCAATCTCGACGGCCAGATCGCCAGCTACTCGCGGGCGCTTTCAAACCCGCGCGACCGGGCCCACGGCGCGGCTCTCTTCAAGCAGCACTGCGGCACCTGCCACCAGGCCCACGGCGTGGGCGTGGCCGTGGGGCCGGCGCTGGCCGGCGAGGCAAAGCAGCCGGAGGAAACGCTGCTCGTCTCGATTCTCGCGCCCAACGCCCAGATCACCGGCGGCTACACCACCTACACGCTCCTCACGACGGGCGGGCAGGTGTTCACAGGCCTGCTCACGGCCGACACGGCCTCGAGCGTGACACTCAAACAGCAGGAGGGCAAGACGCAGACCGTGCTCCGCAAGGAGATCGAGTCGCTCGTGGCGAGCCCCGTTTCGCTGATGCCCGAATCGCTCGGCAAGGCGCTCTCCCCGCAGGACGTCGCCGACATCCTCGCCTGGCTGCG
>JBIIGJ010000085.1:0-15072 GCA_044236455.1 Pirellulales bacterium | reverse complement strand
GTACGTGATCGCCCGTACACTATTCTTCCGCCGCCCCAGATGCGAGCGGGCCGCGGGAAACGCCGTCGCTCCGGGTCGCTCCACTTTCCCGTCATGACCTCGAGATTCCGGCGATCGATTATGACTAGCTCTTTTCTGCGACAGTTCAGCAAAAAACCGCACGCATGAGGAATGTTCGGTCGCGGCTCGGCTGCGATTCCCGATGATGCCGAAGCGTAGAGCAGGCAGATCGCAGCGAAGGGGAGCAGGGAGTCATTCGTTATAAGTCGAACAATTTCAACTGGTTATGATCGGCGACCTGCTTTGATGCGTCGATTTCGGCCTGAATGGCCTGTAAAAGCGGCGTTTTCTCAAAAAGGGTCAGGCTCAAAACCTGGAGGATTTCGTAGAGGCTGCGCTGCACCCCGAGTTCCTTCTTCACGATCGCCACAAGCACGTAGACGCTGATCGCGATCCAGATTTGTGTCTTCACCGCGTTGTCGCTCGTGCCGAAGAAGGCCTTGATGCGAAGGTGCTGCTTGATCCACTTGAAGAACAGCTCGATTTGCCAGCGGGACTTGTAGAGGCCCGCGATCGTCAGCGCGGGAAGGTCGAAGTTGTTGGTGAGAAACACAAGTCGCCGCTTGCGTTCGGCGTCGTAGAAGGCCACCCGCCTCAACGGCTCCGGATACAGCGATGCAGTCTTCATTCCGTTGAGCACGATCGTGTGATCGCTTCGCAGCCCTGTCGTGCGATCCACGGGCCGAACGTCCCGGACCGTGCAGCGAAGGTTCCGCTTGGCCCGCGTCACAAAGAAGGCGCCCGACGTCGTGAACCGCCGCAGCCGGTGGTAATCGAGGTACGCTCGATCCATCACATAGAACGCGGCAGGCTCGATCAGCAGACGGTCGAGCACGTTGACGTCGTGCATTTTCCCGGGTGAAACGTGTACAAAACAGGGAATGTTGCCGCGGAGATCCAACAGCGTGTGCAGCTTGACCGCCGCTTTGGTGGTTCGGAATCTGGCCCAAGGGAAGAGGCTCAAGCAGAGGTCGATCGTGGTCGAGTCCAGGGCGTAGGCCGTCTGTTCGAGATCTACGGCCAGCACGTCTTTCGCGTAGAGTGCGCGGGCACGCCGAATCAGGATGTGCGCGAAGTCGGCGAAGATCCGCCAGTCGCGACGTTGATTGGCGTCCGCGATGGTGCTCCTGGAAATCTGGGGGCGGAACCCCGCATGGTAAAGCTTGGGGCCAAGGGCACGCAGACAGATCTCGATGTCGCGGAGGCTTTCTCGGTACGTCAACTGGGCGAAAGCCATGGCAAGAAACTGATCGCGGCATGAGAACCCACGACACTTGTAATTGCCGCGGTATCGCTCCACGCATGCGCTGAAGTCCCGACGTGGAAGAAAATCCACGAGCTGCGAGAACACGAACTGCCCGTCGAACACAAGACCACCTTGCCCTTTCCGGCGGCGGAAAATCCGCCCAGCCGGAGGCCAAATGTCCTGCCGGACCAGATCGCCCGGCTGACCAGCGATGACCACCACGAGACCGCCCAGCCGCAGCTGCAGGAGATCGTCGAGGTCCGCACCAGCCCGGCCATTCGGGGCGTTACGGTCACGGCCAACGGTGCCGAGACTCGTGCGACCAACCGTGCTGCCTTCCGTGACGCTCCCAGCCCCCGTCCCGCCACGGCTTCGCAGGTCAAAGCCATCCGGGCCATCGCTGCTCGCCGGAAGATCGACCTCGCTGATGCTGCGGGAACGCTTCGGCCTCACCACTGCGGACGAACTGGGTATCCGGCAGGCGTCCAATCTCATCGATGAACTGAAGAGCAACGGCGGGACCAGCCTGGGAACGAATGGCAACGGGGCCTATGCGACGAGTGGAGGTGCCCGATGATTGCCAGCGCACCCCCGCTGCCCGCCACCGCGCCCGCCAGCACCAACCCCGCTAACGAGATCGCCAAGAAACTCACCGGCCGGGACTACATCTCGTGGTCGGCTCTCAGCACGTTCCGGACCTGCCCGGGGCTTGTGGGGGAGGGGGCACGTTCTCCACAAGCCCCCGGCGGAAGCCGGTGGGATGACGGGTGGCGATCACAACCGACGCGGTTGAGCGCATGGCCGCATGGTGATGGCTCGCGTCACCCCGCTCGCTTCCGCGAGGGGCTTTTGGGGGAGGGTCTAAGAGAGCTGCGTTGCCTTTTGAGCGTCAGATTGGCAATCTGCGCGACCGCCACTATGCTGATCCGTGACATATCAAATTAGGAGACCAGCGTATGCCACGCATCCTTGCGACCCTCGTCCTCCTGCTCGCGGCCATGCAGGCAGCACTGGCGGCAGCCCCGGCGACTGCGGCGGAGCTCAGCCACGAGATCGTGCCGGCGACGGCGGAGGCGAAGCGGAATGGCGAGGCCGCCTTCATTCCGCTCAAAGACGGTTCGCTGCTGTTGCTCTACGGTGCCCACTCGAAGCCGGGCGACTGGGACCGCGGCGAGATCCGCCAGATCCGCTCCCGCGACGGCGGGCAGACCTGGTCGCAGCCGGAGACCGTTTTCAGCGATCCCAAGCGGTCGCTCTTCCAGTGTGCGCTCGCCCGGCTGCCGAGCGGCGACCTCGGCCTCACGCACACCTCCCTCGCCCACGGCCAGGATGCGATCAAGGTGTTTCGCCGGTCGAGCGACGAGGGGAAGACCTGGTCGGAGCCGATCGTTATCAGCGACAAGGAATATGCCTACACGACCGGCCCGTGGGACAAGCTCTACGTCCTCGAAAGCGGCCGACTGATCGCGATTCTGCACTGCAATCTCAAGCCCGACGCCAAGAAGCAGGGTGGCCCGCTCGGCAGCTACACGGTCTTTTCCGACGACGACGGCAAGACCTGGAAGCGGTCGCCCGCCAGCGACGTGTTGCACGTGGCCGACAACCCGCACAAAGGAAACGGCAGAGGGCATGAGTGGGGCTTCTGGGAGCCGTCGCTCGTGGAGCATGCCCCCGGCAAGCTGCTCATGCTCGGCCGCACGACCACCGGCTGGCTCTGGGAGAGCCGATCCGCCGATAACGGCACGACCTGGTCGGCCCCGGTGAAGACGGCGGTGTCCAACCCGGTCGCGCCGCCCGTGCTCACCCGCGTGCCCGGCACCGACACGCTCGTGCTCATCCAGAATCCCGACGTCGACATGCAGTCGGGCTGGCACGGCGGCCCGCGGCGGGCGCTGGCGTTTCGCACGAGCACCGACGGCGGCCACACCTGGTCGGAGCCGACCGATATCTACCGCTCCGCCGACGACAAGCTTTGGCCCGACTATCCCGCCATCCGCTGGATCGACGGCAACCTGCACATGGTGTGGCGGCACGCCCGCGACCCGGCCACGCCTCAAAACATGACAGGCCTTTACCACCACGTCGTTCCCGCCGCCGTCTTCACGCCGCACTCCACCAAGGGGGCGGACCTCGACGCCGACGTCTGCGTGTATGGCGCGACGTCCGGGGGCGTCGCTGCGGCCGTGCAGGCGGCCCGCATGGGGAAGCGCGTGGTGCTCATCGAGCCGGGACGGCACCTCGGCGGTATGACATCGGGCGGCCTCTCCGCCGTTGACATCGGCGATCCACGATCGGTCGGCGGCATCGCACGGGAGTTCTTCACCCGGCTCGTGGCACGCTACGGCAAGACGCTCGCCTGGGACGAGCCGCACAAGGCGGTCGGAGGTAGCGGTGGCGGCACCGGCGGTGCCTATTGCGTCGAGCCGCATATGGCCGAGGAGGTCTTCGAGGAACTCGTCAAGGAGGCGGGAGTGTCCGTGCTCCGCGAAGCGCGGCTCGTCGAGGTCGCCAAGGAAGGGCCACGGATCAATCGCATCGTCGTCGCCGGCCCGGACGGCAAGCGGCGAGAGATCGCAGCAAAGATTTTCATCGACACGACCTACGAGGGTGACCTCATGGCCGCGGCAGGCGTCTCGCACACGCTCACCCGCGAAGGCCGCGACCAGTGTGACGAATCGCTGGCCGGCATCCGCTACGCCGACTGATGTCGTCCGCGAGCGCCGCACGAGCAGCCTGGGCCGAACGGCCGCAAGCCGGGTGGTCAGGGCGTGTGGGATCGCGACTTCCCGCTCGACCCTTACGTGCGCAAGGGGGATCCTTCGAGCGGCCTGCTCCCCCTGATCAATCCTGGCGAACCCGGCACGCCCGGCGAGGCGGCCCCGGGCGTGCAGGCTTATTGCTTTCGGCTCTGTCTCACCACCGCCGCCGACCGGCTGCCGATCGAGCCGCCCCCCGGCTACGACCCGGCCCGCTACGAGATCGTCGTGCGGTTCATCGAGGCCTGCCTCGCCAACGGCGACGACATGGATCTGCGCTGGTTCTCGAAGCACGACCCCGTGCCGAACGACAAATACGACTTCAATACGGCGACGTTCGGCGGGAATCTCCCCGGCGCGAGCTGGGGCTGGAGCGAGGCCAGCCACGAGCGGCGGCAGGAACTGTTTCGCGAGCATGAGCATTACCAGCGTGGACTCCTGCACTTTCTGGCCACCGACCCGCGGGTGCCCGCCAAGGTGCGGGCCGACATGCGGCGGTTCGGCCTGCCACGCGACGAGTTTCGCGACACGGGCGGCTGGCCCCACCAGCTCTACGTCCGCGAAGGGCGGCGGATGATCGGCGATCTCGTGATGACGCAGCATCACGTCTGCGGAAAGCGGGTGGCCGCTGATCCGGTGAGCCTCGGCACGTATGGCATCGACGCCCACGAGATCCGCCGGATCGTCAAGGACGGCGTGGTGACCCGCGAAGGCAAGCTGGCGGAAGGCCGGGACGGCGCCGGCCCCTACGGAATCAGTTACCGGGCGATCGTTCCCAAGCAGGCCGAGTGCGACAACCTGCTTGTCACGTTCGCACTCTCGGCCAGCCACGTTGCCTTCTCGAGCATCCGGATGGAGCCGGTGTTCATGGTGTCGAGCCAGACAGCAGCCACCGCGGCCGCGATGGCGATCGACGACGGCGTGCCGGTGCAGGCCGTGGACTACGCGAAGCTGAGGGCCAGACTCGTCGACGACGGGCAAATCCTGGGCGTGCCGGCTCCGCCGCCCCAGGCCCCGAAGAACGCCGCGAAGCCGGACGACGTGAACGGCAAGTCGTTTGATCTCGTCGTCATCGGCGGCACGCCAGGCGGCATCGCCTGTGCGGTGCGGGCGGCCCGGGAGGGCCTCCGCGTGCTGCTCGTCAATCACACTCGGCATCTGGGAGGCTTCATCACCAGCGGCGCCGGCGGCTGGGAAGCCACCTATGACGGCCTCCGCTCGCCTCTTTATGGTGAGATGATCACGGGCGCGGCGGCGTATTACCGCGACAGATACGGCGAGGGCTCGCCGCAGCACATCCTGTCGATGCCGAGCAAAACCAGCCGCGCCCACATCGACCGGGCGAAGGTCGAGCCCCGCGTTGCCGAGCTGCTGTTCAATCGGATGGTCGAGCGGGAGCAGTCGCTCACCGTACTGCTCGGCCACGTCGTCTCCACGGCGAACCGCGAAGGGGCCGTGCTCGAAAGCGTGACGCTCCAGCCGCTGCATGCCCAAGGCACGATCACCGTGAGCGGCAAGGTGTTCGCCGACGCGATGTATGAGGGCGACCTGATGGCGGCCGCGGGCGTGAAGACGCAAGTCGGACGCGAGTCACGCGAGAAATATGGCGAGCAGCATGCGGGCGTCATTTACACGAAGGAGCGGGCCAGCGAGCTGGGCCAGCGCGGCTTTCCGAAGGCCGCCGACGATGGCACCCTCAACATCCGCACGATCGGCCATGCGACCGGCGAGATCATCGCAGGCCCGCACAGCGGCGAGGCCGACGATTCCGTGATGGCCTACAACTATCGGCTCATCCTCACCCGCGATCCGGCGAACCGGATCATGGTTGAAAAGCCCGCGAACTACGATCCTGCGATCGCCGAAGCTGCCGCCGGCGGCGGCTTCGTGCCGAATCTGCCCAACGGCAAAGTCGCCTGGAATGGCGGGCGGTTGATCGGCCCGCAAAATGAATATCCCGGGGCTGACTGGCCCGCCCGCGAGGCCATCGCCAAGCGATATCTCGACGCCATGCTGATGCGGCTGTGGTGGCTGCAGAATGATCCCGAGGCACCCGCTGGCGAACGGAAGGCGTTTGCCGGCTACGGCCTCGCCGCCGACGAGTTCCGCGACAACCACAACGTCCCGTACGAGATCTACGTCCGCGAGGCCCGCCGTCTCGTCGGCCGCTACGTCTTCAAGGAGCAGGACAACCTCGTCGCCGAAGGCATCGCCCGCACGCCGGTCCACGCCGACAGCATCGCCATGACCGACTGGCCGATGGACTCGGTCGCCTGTCTCCCGCGGAAAGCGGGCGAAAGCCATCTCGACGGCATCTTCTTCATCGCGGAGGAGTCCCGCCCCGCGCAGGTGCCCTACCGCTCCATCCTCACCAACGAGATCGACAACATGCTCGTTCCCGTCGCCATCAGCGCCTCGCACGTCGGCTGGGGCAGCATCCGCCTCGAACCAGTCTGGATGCAGCTCGGCGAGAGCGCAGGGCATGCCGCCGCGCTGGCCGTGAAGGGTGGAACGACTCCGGCGCAACTCGACCCCGACCTCTTGATCCGCAAGCTCGCCACCAGCCGCGTGATGATCAGTTTCTTCAACGATGTTGACGTCGGCGCGGACGACCCGCGGGTGGCCGCCGCGGAGTATTTCGGCACGAAGGGTTTTTTTGCGTCCTACGATGCGAAGCTCGACGCGGCCCTCACCCAAAGCGTCGAACGCGTCTGGGCTGAAGGCTTCTCGTCGCTGCGCGACGGCACGCTCGACCCGATGCAGCTCGCCGCACGCGTGCGGCAGGCCGAGGCGGAGGATTCGCCGACACTGGATCGCACCCGCGGCGCGGCCCTCCTGAGCATGTGGCGCTCGTTCACCGGCAATGAGCCAGCTCACGGCAAGGCAATGCCCCGCATGCCGCTGAAGGTGGAGCCGGCGCGTTCCTCGCCGGCTGCCGAGGTGGCCGGAAAAACCTACGACCTCGTCGTCATCGGCGGCACGCCGGGCGGCATCGCCTGCGCGGTGCGGGCGGCCCGCGAGGGGCTCTCGGTGTTGCTCGTGCAACACAACCGCCACATCGGCGGGATGCTCACCAACGGCCTGATGCAGTGGGACGCACTCTATGGCGGGCCACGGGCGCCGTTGTTCGACGAATATGCCGGGGCGATCGAGCGACATTACCGCGACACCTACGGCACGCACTCGACGCAATATGCCCAGGCGCGGTACTCGCAGACTCACTACCCCATGAGCCGGTTCGAGCCGGGCGTCGCCGAGCATCTGTTCAACCGGCTGGTCTCCGCCGAGAGGAACATCTCGGTCTTGCTGTCACACTATCCCTCGGCAGTGGCACGAGACGGCCCGGTCCTGAAAACGCTGACGCTGCGGGAATACGGCACCACCAACGACATCACCGTGACCGGCACGACCTATGTGGACGCGACGTACGAAGGCGACCTCGCCGCGGTGGCGAAGGTGCCGTATCGGGTCGGGCGCGAGGGACGAGACGAATACGGCGAGCCACACGCCGGGAAAATCTTCACCACCATCTCCCACAAAAGTGGCTCGCAGGATGCGAAGGATGGGAAGCTCAATCTGCATCTTTACGGGCATGGGCAAGGTGACATCGACCCGACGAGCCCCTTCACGGCCGACCGGGCGATTCAGGCTTACAACCACCGGTTCTGCCTGAGCGACGAGCCGGGCAACATCCGGCTTCCAGGACCGCCCCCGGGCTACGACCGCGAGGAGTATGTCGATTACTATCGGCTCTCCATGGGGGCGGGAAACCTCAACGGCAAGGCGTCTTTCAACTCGGCCATTCTCCCCGGTGAAAACCACGCCTATCCTGAAGCCTCGTGGCCCGAGCGGGAAAAGATCATCGCGCGGCACACTCGCTTCGCACTCGGCCTGATCTATTTCCTGCAGAACGACGAATCGGTGCCGCCTGCGAAACGCGAAGGGTATCGCCGCATCGGCCTGCCGCTCGATGAGTTTCCGGACAACGACAACATTCCGTACGAGTTGTATGTGCGCGAGGCACGGCGCATCGTGGGGCGGTATGTCTTCACCGAGCACGACAACCGTCCCGCGGCCGGTCTCCCACGGCCGCCGGTGCACGCCGACAGCATCGCCTTCACCGACTGGCCGATGGACTCCCACGACTGCACCCTGGATCGTAGGCCCGGCTACGAGTTCGATGGCAAGCTCATCCTCACCGAGGAATCCCGCCCCGCACAGATCCCGTGGCGCAGCCTGCTGCCCCAGGGCGTGGACAATCTCATCGTCCCGGTCTGTCTCGGCGCCACCCATGTGGCCTGGGGAGCGGTCAGGCTGGAGCCGGTGTGGATGATGACCGGCGAAGCCGCCGGCGTTGCAGCCGCGCTGTCGAAGAAGCATCGCATCACGCCGGGAAAACTCGATCCTGACCGGCTGCTGGTTACCCTGGTGACCCGTGGGCATTGCGTGACCTTTTTCAACGATTTGCCGGCCGCTGCCGGGCATCCCGCGATGCCCGCCGCGCAGTATTTCGGCACGAAGGGTTTTTTTGCGAACTACGATGCGAAGCTCGACGCGCCGCTAGAGACCGCCACGCAGGCCGTCTGGGAGCGCGGCCTCGCGGCCCTGCGGGCCGGCACGCTCGATCCAGCCGATCTCGTCAAGCAGGTGCACCAGGCCGAGGCGAACGACTCGCCGCCGACCACCCGCACCCGCGGCGCCGCCCTGCTCGCCATGTGGCAATCGCTCTCAACGGAGTCGCAGCCCCGGTGAGTTCAACCACAAGCCCCCGGCGGAAGCCGGTGGGATGACGCGTGGCGATCACGACCGGCGCGTTGGATCAAATGCCCGAATAGTGATGGTTCGCGTCACCCCCTCGCTTCCGCGAGGGGCGTGTGGGGGAGGGGGCACATTCTCCAAAAGCCCCCGGCTCCCGACGGCGACCGGCCGTTTCTCGCGAAACCGAACCCTTGACCAGGCTGCTGGTGCTCGGCTATTCTATGTAGTGGTATGTCAGAGTCGGGTCGGAAGGCGGGTGGCGAAAGTTCCATCATCAGCTGAGGAGTGGGGCGTGGACATGAGCGGACTTCGGAGACTGCAGCCTCGCCAGCAGAGCCGCGGAGCTTTTACGCTGGTCGAGCTCTTGGTCGTGGTCGCCATCATCGGCACGCTCGTGGGGCTGCTGTTGCCGGCGGTGCAGGCGGCGCGGGAGGCGGCGCGGAGGAGCACGTGTGGAAACAACTTCAAGCAGGTGGGGATCGCCAACCACCTCTACCACGATGCTCGCCGGGCCTTCCCGCCCGGGGCCATCGGTGCGCGAGTCGTGACCACCGGTGATGCCGGGCAGACATTCGGCACCGGAACCTGGGGCGGGCTGTCGTTTCGGCTGCTGATCCTGCCGTATATGGAGCAGATCGAACTCTTCAACCGGTGCGACTTTACGAAGCAATACACCGATGCCACGTACATTTCGGCCCCCGCCGGTGGCGTGGCGATCTGCGACACGTTCGTTCCCCAGTTTTTCTGCCCATCTTCGAATTTCTTGAAGACTCAAGGGACCACGACGGGGGAAGTCGGCTTCACGGCGCACGTCTATGGCGTCATCGGCCCGAAAGGCACAATCCCGAATTCCCAGCCTGCCACCTCGTACACGACGACGTCGGCCCAGAACGGAGACCTCTCCCTTCAGGGAATCATGGGCGTGAACGCGAGAGTCAGGAGTTCCGTCGTCACCGATGGCCTCTCCTCGACGTTGATGATCGGAGAGGTCTCCTGGGATCAACAGGGGTACCGCGCGTGGACGCGGGGTTGGGGTACCGGGGGCGGAGCCGTGTCGGCACGGAACGTGACCAATCCGATCAACACCACGCGATACGTTGCGCCCAACATGAATGACACCGGTTTTGGGAGCATGCATCGAGACGGATGCATGTTTGGCTTGGCGGATGGTGCAGTGGTGTTTATCAGCGAGACGATAGACATGAACACATATCGTTCGCTGGCCAGCCGAAACGGTGGCGAGTCGGCACGGTTGCCATGAGCATGAGCGAGCATCGTGCGGGAGAGCATGCGGCGGGGCTCGGCCTCTGGCGTGGCTGCCTGGTCGGGATGGCTCTGCTCGCCTCGTCCGGTTGCGGCGGGGAGGGCCTCCACCGCTATCGCGTGTCGGGTTCGGTCAGGTTCGAGGGGAAGCCCGTGCCCGTCGGGGAAATCTACTTCGAGCCCGACTCCCGGCAGGGAAACACTGGGCCAACGGGCTTTGCCGAGATCCGGGACGGGCGGTACGACACGGCCGGCAATCCGCCCGGCAAGGGAGCCGTGGCCGGTGCCCAGCAGGTGCGGATCAATGGCTACGGGCTGCCGCCGAAGCCGACCCGTGACAACCCGGAGCCGGATGGAGTGGTGCTGTTCCGCGATTATTCCACCACGGCCACGCTGCCAGCTGCTGCATCCACGCAGGATTTCGAAGTCTCCCCGGCGGCCCGCGGCCGTAAGTGACCGGGGCGAACGTTCGCCACTTGGCACCGCCGGCGGCCTGCCGCTACGATGTGGGTGGCATATCAGATACGTGCGGCCCGCCCCGTCCGTGCCCGGAAAAGGTGTCAGGACTCTTTTCCACGATGCCAGATGGCAGTTTTTCGCCGTTCACTTCGGGAAAAGAGTCCTGACACCTTTTTCCCACCCGTCTCCGGAGAACGTTCGATGCACCGGCTCTTTGCGACGCTCGTGTTCCTGCTCGTGGCCATGCCGACGCCGGCGTCGGCCGCAGCGGTGCTCAGCCACGAGATCGTGCCGGCGACGGCGGAGGCGAAGCGGAACGGCGAGGCCGCCTTCATCCCGCTCAAACACGGATCGCTGCTTCTGCTCTACGGTGCCCACTCGAAGCCGGGCGACTGGGACCGCGGCGAGATCCGCCAGATCCGCTCCCGCGACGGCGGGAAGACCTGGTCGCAGCCGGAGACCGTTTTCAGCGATCCCAAGCGGTCGCTCTTCCAGTGTGCGCTCGCCCGGCTGCCGAGCGGCGACCTCGGCCTCACGCACACCTCCCTCGCCCACGGCCAGGATGCGATCAAGGTGTTTCGTCGGTCGAGCGACGAGGGGAAGACCTGGTCGGAGCCGATCGTCATCAGCGACAAGGAGTATGCCTACACGACCGGCCCGTGGGACAAGCTCTACGTCCTCGAAAGCGGCCGGCTGATCGCGATTCTGCACTGCAATCTCAAGCCCGACGCCAAGAAGCAGGGCGGGCCGCTCGGCAGCTACACGGTCTTTTCCGACGACGACGGCAAGATCTGGAAGCGTTCGCCCGCCAGCGACGTCTTGCACGTGGCCGACAACCCGCACAAAGGGCCTGAGTGGGGCTTCTGGGAGCCGTCGCTCGTGGAGCATGCCCCCGGCAAGCTGCTCATGCTCGGCCGCACGACCACCGGCTGGCTCTGGGAGAGCCGCTCCGCCGATAACGGCACGACCTGGTCGGCCCCGGTGAAGACGGCGGTGCCCAACCCGGTCGCGCCGCCCGTGCTCACCCGCGTGCCCGGCACCGACACGCTCGTGCTCATCCAGAATCCCGACGTCGACATGCAGTCGGGCTGGCACGGCGGCCCGCGGCGGGCGCTGGCGTTTCGCACGAGCACCGACGGCGGCCGCACCTGGTCGGAGCCAACCGATCTCTACCGCGCCACCGAGGAGGGACTGTGGGTCGACTATCCCGCCATCCGCTGGATCGACGGCAACCTGCACATGGTGTGGCGGCACATCCGCGGCGGAGGCCCGGGCGCGGGGGGAAGCATGACAGGCCTCTACCACCACGTCGTTCCCGCCGCCGCCTTCACGACCGCACGCGGGGCCGACGCGGCAGCGCGGCAGGCAAGCCGCGAGGCCGATCTCGTCGTCATCGGCGGCACGCCGGGCGGCATCGCCTGCGCCGTGCGGGCGGCCCGCGAGGGGCTGTCGGTGATCCTCGTAAACCGCCACGATCATCTCGGCGGCATCATGTCGAGCGGCCTCGGCGCCTGGGACACGCAGTACGAGGGCAGGCGGTCCCCGCTCTACGACGAGATGCGGCAGGCGTTCTTCGCCTTCTACCGCCGCACCTACGGCGCAGACTCGCCCCAGTATCGCGACGCGCTGCCTGGCAAGACCGGCCACAACAACGGCCGCTTCGAGCCGCACGTCGCAGAACGGCTCTTCACGGAGCTCGTCGAGCGCGAAAAAAACATCACCGTGCTGCGGGGCTTCGTTCCCGTTGGCGTGGAGCGGGATGCGGCCGCCGTGAAGACCGTCACGATTCGGCCCATGCGAGGGGGCGGCGACACGGTGCTTCGCGGCAAGGTGTTTGCCGATGCCACCTACGAGGGCGATCTCGCGGCGCTCGCGAAGGTGCCCTGCCGTGTGGGCCGCGAATCGCGGGACGAGTTTGGCGAGCCGCATGCGGGCATCGTGTTCATGAAGCCCGTCTCGCAGCCGCCGGATGCCGAGTCGGCCCGGCTGGCCGAACTGCGGTCGGCGATGAACCTCCGCGAATTCACCGGCTGGCAGATCCGGCTGCCTGAAAGTACGGGCGCGGCCGACCCGGCGGTGCAGGCCTGCAATTACCGCACGCCGCTGGTCACCGATCCCGCCAACCGCGTGCCGATCACGCAGCCCGAGAACTACGATCCGTATTTCCTCAAGACGCTCGAGGTCTATTCGGGCGTGGCCTCCATTCCGAACGGCAAGTTCAGCTGGAACCGCCCGCAGCTCCTCGGCCTGCAGACGCCCTACGTCGAAGCCGACTGGGCCGAGCGGCAGCGGATCATGGACGCTCACTGGGATGCGACGCTGGCACTGCTCTACTTCCACCAGCACGATCCCACCGTGCCGGAGAAGGTGCGGGCGGCCTGGCTCGAATACGGGCTCGCGAAGGACGAATTCGTCGACAACGGCCATCGCCCCTATGAGATGTATGTCCGCGAGGCACGGCGGATCACGGCCCGCGCGATGTTCACGCAGCACGACGCCATGCTCGCCCCCGGCCTCGGCCGCGCCCCGGTCCACGGCGACAGCATCGCCGTGACGGAGTGGTATATGGATGCCCACGGCTGCACCACTGCCCGCGTGCTCGGCTCGATGGACGAGGGCAAGGCGATGCTCCACCAGGAAACCTTCCCCGGCCAGCTTCCCTGGCGATGCCTGCTGCCGCAGGGAGTCGACAACCTGCTCGTGCCGGTCTGCCTCGGGGCGACGCACGTGGCCTGGGGCTCGGTGCGACTGGAGCCGGTCTTCATGCAGACAGGCGAGGCCGCGGGGCTCGCGGCCGCGATCGCGGTGAAGGGGGGCCAGCCTCCGGCCGGTCTCGACTCGGAGCGGCTCGTCCGCGAACTCTGCCGCCGGAAGTTCATGCTGAGTTTCTTGAACGACATCGACGTGGGCGCCGACGACCCGCGGGTGGCCGCTGCGCAGTATTTCGGCACGAAGGGCTTTTTTGCGTCCTACGATGCGAAGCTCGACGCGCCGCTCGCGACCGCCACGCAGGCCGTGTGGGAGCGGGGCCTCGCGGCCCTAAGGTCTGGCACGCTCGATCCAGCCGATCTCGTCAAGCAGGTGCACCAGGCTGAGGCGAAAGACTCGCCGCCGACCACCCGCACCCGCGGCGCCGCCCTGCTCGCCATGTGGCAGTCGCTCTAAAAGGGGACGCAGCTCTTTTTCAATGAGAAGTCAACGAAAGGAACCACACCAATGAAACGCGTGCTCGCAGTCTTCGCGGCCCTGTTGCTCCCGTCGCTGGCCGGACTGCATGCCGCCGACGGTCCGCCCCGGCCCGCCAAGCCTATCGCGGAATACGTGCAGCCCTCTCCTCGGTCCGTGCGCGAGCGGGTGTTCGACGTGTGGCGCAACGAAGGCCGCTTCACGAAGAATCCCGACATCATCGAACTGCCGTCGGGCCGGCTCATGCTCGTGTACTCCGACACCGACCGGCACTGGTCGCTCGAGGATCAACACCTCGTCCTGCTCGTGAGCGATGATCAGGGGAAGACGTGGCGCAAGCACGGCGTGGTGGACAGCCACGACCTGCGCAAGGGCGAGGAGCGGCTCGTGACACCTCGCCTCAGCCGCCTGAAAGACGGCCGCCTCATCGTGCTCATCGACCAGGACGACTGGGGGCACTTCCACGAGGATCAGCCGCCGGGAATCATGTGCTACTGGAGCAGCGACGACGGCGCGACCTGGACCAAGCCCGAGCTTCTCCCCGTCAAAGGATTCGAACCCGATCGCGTGCTCGATCTGCCGGACGGCAGCCTCGGCTTCGGTGCGCACCTGATGCGCGGCGAGTCGCAGGAGTTTGCCAACGTGCTCTATTGCAGTGTCGATGGCGGCAAGACCTGGACCGAGCGGGCGACGATGGCGCACGACGGCTACCACCGCTTCTGCGAGGGGGGCATCGTGATCCTCGAAGGCGGCGAACTCGCCTGCGTCTTGCGGGAGAACCACGTCGGCGGCATGCCGTCGTTCGTGGTCTTCTCGAAAGACAACGGCCACACGTGGTCCGCGCCGCAGTCGCTGCCGTTTTCGTTTCACCGTCCCTACGCGAGACAGCTCGCCGACGGTCGCGTGCTCGTCACGGGCCGCAACACCCTCGGCAGCCTCGGCACGTTCGGCTGGGTCGGCGACCTGCACGAAGCCGCCGGCCGCTACGAAGCCGGCGGGCCGCCTGCACGGTTCACCGCGGCGCTCGACGCCAAAGAGACTGCGCTCGTTATCGAAAACAAGCCGGAGGAGGCGTGCACCTACACGCTGTTGCCGCCGCAGTCGTCCAAGAGCGAGATCGTGTTCGAGGCGCGGCTGAAGGTCGAAGGCCCCGCCGGTGTGCCCGTCGCGTCTCTCTCGATCGCTCGCGTGAAGGATAGTCCGGTCAATGGCACTTTGGCAACGGTCTTTCGGCTGATGAGCGACTCGTGAGTCTCAGGAGGAGCGGGCCCGGGCGTCCGGAGCCGGTTTCTCGAAACGCCCTGCACCCCTTGCCGTGGCGTTTTTCTGGCGTCTGCGCAGACC
>JBIIGJ010000203.1:0-4141 GCA_044236455.1 Pirellulales bacterium | reverse complement strand
CCGCCGAGCCGATCGGCGAAGGCAGCCACTCGACCTCGCGATTCGTCGAGCACCTGGACCGCGGCCCGCATCAGGGCAAGTTGGCCCGTGAGCACATCCGTCAGGTGTTCGACCACAGTTCGACTCCTGTCTCGCGGGCAATCGCAGGAAACGCGGTGTCGGCGTTGCCATCGTCCAGGACGAGGTCGACGTGCTGCTCGCCGATTTCGTCTTCGAGCGCCAGCCGCAGTCGTTGGGCAAGGCGAAACGAGTCACACAGCGTGCCCGGCTCCAACTCAATGAGCAGGTCGATGTCGCCTCCCCGCCGGGTCGGATCGGCGCGAGACCCGAAGACCACGATCCGCCGCCATACCGCCCCCGTCTCTTCACAGGCCGTCGCCACTGCGGACCGTATTCCTTCGCACTCACGTGGCGTCAAACGGACGGTTGTGGCGACGGTCTTCATGGGCTGCGGTGAGCTGATCGCTCTGAGGCGTGGGGCACACGCGGCCGTCCAGCCTCGTGTGAGCGGAACCCCAAATAATCATACATCGAGTGGCAAAAGGGGACGCAGCTCTTTTCGGAATCCGCGAATAAAGAACCGGGGCGGACGCGACGGGCCGGGGCACCGTGCCGTCAGCCGGCCTTGGGAAACTCGACGCCGTCGTAGATCGCCGCCAACGGCACCGACACGTCGAGCGATCCCAGGCGGATCGTCGCGGCCGGATCGGTCGCCGCGGAGAGGAGCCAGTGCTCGACGTTTCCCTCGCCACCGGCCTCTTCCGGCCGCCGCAGGTAGGCCTCCACGGAAAACCGATCCTGGGCCACGAGCACGTATTCCCGCAGCGTGGGCAGCTGCCGGTAGTGACCGAACTTGATCCCGCGGTCGTATTTCTCCGTCGAGTCGGAGAGCACCTCCACCACGAGCAGCGGGTTGGTGAGCGTGTGGTGCACGCCGTCCTCCATCACGGGCGGCCCGCAGAAGACGAGCACGTCGGGGTAGGTGTAGAGCCCCGTGGCGTCCACCTTTAGGCGTTGGTCGCTCGTGATCACCCGGCAGCCCCGGCCCTCGAGCCGGTTGCGCAGGGCATGGGCGAAGTTGTCCTTGATGAGGTTGTGCCAGAGCGATCCGCCGCTCATGGCGAACATCTCGCCATCGAAAAATTCGTGGCGGACGTCGGAGGCAGCCTCGATCGCAAGATACTCAAGCGCCGTCAGACGGCGTTTTTCGGCGGTGGACATGGACGAGATGATATACAGGGGTATACGCGTTGGTCAAGCCGCCGGCCGTCGGGGCTCAGACCGACAGCAGTTGCCGTTACCGGCGGGGCTCGATGCGGAACACGCGGGTGTCGGGGGCGACCATCTCGAAGCGGATGTCACGGGCCGATTCGGCCAGACGCTTGCCTGTGATCACGTCGGTCACGGCCGATGCCGTCGGCAGGAAGATCTTCTTCGGCCCGCTCACCACCGAATGCAAGGCCACGATGCCAGAGTCGGCCATCACCAGTTCGTCCTCCTCGCACCAGACGTGCGTGCCCGAGTGGCGGGCACAGTTTCGCCAGAAGGCGGCCGGCAGCCCCGGCGACGTCGTGAACACGCTCGTCCACTTCGTGCCATCGGCGGCTGGGACCTCCTTGACCGCGAAGCCCGTGAGGTTTCTGCCGAGCTTCGTCCAGGCGATGCCCAGCGGCGTGCCGTCGGTGGGAAAGAGCACCGGACCGTAGGCGAGCGGGCCGCCGAGCAGCGTGGCCGGGCTCAGCCCCTTCGTGAGCGGATGCGACGTGTCTGAGAGCAGCGTCCGCCGCGGATAGTTCACCGGCAGCATGTCGAAGGAGAAGCCCGTGAGCCGCGTCGCCGACTCCGCGCCGATCCGCGCGCCGTCGCTGATCCCGGAGCCCGGCCCCCAGACCACCACGTTGCCGCCGCGCAGCACTTTGTCCCTGAGGAGCTTCAATCGCTTGTCATCGGCGCGAAAGAAATTCGGAAAATAGAAGACCTTGTGCTTCGGGAAATTCCCAAGCGCGAGATCGTCCACCAGATACTTCCGCACCGGCACGCCTGCCCGCACGAGCCCCGTCTTCCATTCCCAGAGCACTGCCTCGTTGAAGAACCGGCCGTCGCCGTTGGTCTCGAGCACCGCCTCGTCGTCGAGAATCATCGCGATCCCCGGCACCGTCTCGTGCGGCCACTCGACCGACTCTTTGAGCACCTCGGCCTGCCGCCGGATGATCGGCTGGAGCGATTCGGGGGCGAACCAGTCCTGATAGACGTCCATCCAATAGGGCGTGATGCCGCGGGTGAGCGAGGTGGCGATGTTCTGCCAGGTGACCGCGGCGAACTCCTTCGCATCCCGGGCCGGGGCGATCGGATCGGTGCCGGCCCAGCTTCGCGTATCCATCTCGCAGACCATGAGCTTGCCACGGAGCACCGCCGAATCGGCCACGCCCTCCGGCTCGAACACGCCGCCGACGCCGCGGGCCTGGTAGTCGTGCGGCGTGATCAGGCCGCCGATGCCGGGGCCGTCGAAAAGGCTCGCGATGCTCATGTTGCCCGAGCCTGCCATCAACTCCGGATAGGCGTGCGGCCAGGGGGTCTTGGCGTCGAAGAAGCCGATGTTGTCCCAGCCGAGCATCACCGACTTGTGGCTGTCGTGGAGGATCACCCGCTTCTTGCCGAGCTTGTCGAGCGTGGCCTGGGCCGAGGCCGCGATCTTGCGGAAGCCCGCATGGAAAAGATCCCGCTGCAAGAGAAGATAGTCGCGGAGCGGGCCGTTGTCGGCCCCGGCGAGGAAGTAATCGAGGTTCGCGAGATCCACCACGTTGCCGCGGAGCTTGTCAGTCGGCACGGCGGCAGACTCAAACGTGAGCGACTCGTCGCCGTGGGCGGCCCTCAGCTTCTCGACCGTGCCGTAGGTGTCGCGGAGATACTTCCTCCACCGCGCCGTCATCACGGGGCTGTGGTCGAAGAGGGCATAGTGGAGCATCGGCTCGTGGGTGCCTTCGAGCCGGAGGAAGTTGGCGTAGCCGACGATGCGGTCGGCCCACGGCCTACCCTCCGAATATTCGATCGCGGCCGCGGCATACCGGGCGCAGTCGTCCCAAAAGAGGTCCGAGGCCAGCGAGACATGCGGCAACTTGGTTCCGTCATCGGTCACGACGAGTTGGTCGGGATGCAGCCGCCGCCAGGTCTCGGGTTCCCGCGTTCCAAACCGCACGACGAAGAGCAACTGTGGATCGCGGTCGAGGATCCTCTCTGCCTGCTCGTCGGGCGGCAGATTGAACTCGGCAAGCGGCTCAGACGAGATAGTGTCGCCCCGCCAGAAGGGCGTCGCGAAAAAGTCGCCAGATTCCCCTGCCGGCTGTTTCGCGCTGCCGATGCAGATGAAATAGGCGTTGAGCGGCTGGGCGAGGAAGTGGGATAGCTCCTGTTGAAAGACCTTGCGATTGGAGAAGCCCGCGGGGCTGTAGGCGGCGAGCATGATCGGCTTGCCGTCCACGAAGAGCGTCGGCCGACCGAGGTGCGGGCGGACCTCCGCCTCGACGGCGGGAGCAGGAGCGGCGACGGCAAACCAGCTGAGCGCCGCGGCAGCGAACAAGAGCTTGAGGCTGTGGGCATTGATTGGCATGGAGCGGCACTCACAGGGTGGATGGGAACACCGGCACTGTACCCGCCCCGGGGAGCAGCCCACTACCTGAAATGGGCCACGACCTGATGGTTTCGTGCCAGGCCGCGCCGCGTTTTGCTCAGGGCTTTGCCTGCGGCCGCTCGTCGCGGATCGGGTCGGTGGCCTCGATCCGGTTGCGCTCGACGGCATTGCGGCCCGCCTGCGGCTCGATCGCCACGCCGATCGTCTGGCCACGGTCGGCCTCCGGACGCGTGTCGCGGATCACGTTGTCGACGAACTCGTTGTCGGCCGTGACGCCGCGGATGCGGATGCCCGCCGCTGCCTGGCCCGGCGAGCCGTTGTCCTCGATCGTGTTCCCCTCGACCCGATTGCGGTCGGCCGCCATGCCGGGAAGCTCGTCGCGGAAAAGGATGCCGTCGCTGGCGTTGGCCCGGATCGTGTTGCCCCGCAGGAGGTTGTCGGTGTCTTTATGGCCGATCGAGATGCCGTTCCGCTTGTTGCCGGCGAAGACGTTTTCCTCAAACGTGCCGTGCT
>JBIIGJ010000202.1:0-4153 GCA_044236455.1 Pirellulales bacterium | reverse complement strand
CCCAAGACGATTTGCCCCACGCTGTAGCAGTAGACCTCCGGCCCGACGACGGCCCCGGCCTCCATCGTGAGATTCCACGGCGCCCAGATGCGGCCGCTCGGATACACCTTCGCCGTGCGGGCGATCCGTGCGCCAAAGGCCCGCAGCAGCAGCCTTCGCCAGGCGAAGAAGGGCACCGGCGAGAACCGGAACAGCAGGACGTAGACCACCGCCCAGGCCACGCGGGCCAGCTTGTTGCCGAGCGACAATTCGCTGCGATACTCCGACGCATAGAACCGTGGCAGGCCGTCATCGGCGCTGGTCGAAGCGTCGGAGGCGATCGGTTGCTCAGGCTGCATTGGTGGGGGCTGCTGCACGGACGTCTGCCTTACGACTTCAGCACCATCGGGGAGCCGGAGTCTGCGGCCTGTCGCAGCGTGAGGCGTGTCGTAGGCGGATAACGCTTCATCACTTCGCCCACCGTGCCGAATCGGTAGGCACGGAGCAATGCCGCAAGCTTAGGCCGGGTGGACCGCATGTTGACGTAATACTTCAGATACTTGGCCGATCGCGCCACATTCCAGAGCGGCGGCCGCGGCAGGCGAGGCTGCTCAGGGTTGATCTCACGCGGGTGGATGTACGACATGCCCGGCCGCCCGGCGGCATGGTTCTCCCGAAACCCCGCTTTGATCAGGGAGAGCGGGAAGAGCCGTAGATAACCGCCGCCCGAAAACGGTATTCGACGGCCCGCAACCGTCATCACAGACACGGGGAAACACGTGATCTCCCCCTCGACGGTATCGAGGATGAACGCATCTCGCGGGAAATCAACGATGCCGCCGTGGTCGCGCCGGGCGGGCACCACCGAGATGTCGGTCGTGATGCCGTGACGGCGCATGACGGGATAGCACCAGAGCGCATCGGCTGTGACGGAAAAGCCCGGGGCACGGTAGGTATCGACCGGCTGTCCGCTGACGTCCCGCAGCAATGCCAGGCAGTCGCCAAGATCCTGCTCGAACTCCTGCGGGGTCAGCGTGAAGACCAGCCTGTGCCAATAGCTGTGGCAGCCGACCTCGTGCCCTTCGCGGGCCAGCCGGCGGATCAACTCCGGATATTTCTTGGCAATCCAGCCCACCGTGAGAAAGGTGCCCCGCGCCCCCGCATCGTCTAGTAGACGCATGAGATTCTCGGTGTCGGAGACGACGCACGACGGCGCATCGTCCCACGTCTTCGGATCCTCGTAGGGGCTACGGATGCCGAAGGAATGAAACCATTCCTCGAGATCGACGCAGAAGGCGTTCAGTGGTGAGGCATCAACCATGTTGGAACCAGCTGAATGGAGATCATTCACCGAAGCGTTTGATGATCCGGGCGGGGTTTCCGGCCACCATCGTGAGCGGCGGCACGTCGGCCGTGACGACGGCGCCGCTGGCCACGACCGATGCCCGCCCCACGGTCACGCCCGGCATCACCACGGCGTTGACGCCAATGAAACAGTGGTCCTCCAGCGCAACAGGCTTGAGCACCACCGGCACGTAGCCCTTGTCACGCAGGTAATGCGGGGGCTTGATGTGGGTCATGATGATCGCCCCAGCCGTGACGCGGACGTCGTTGCCGATGGTGATGTTCTCTGGATAGGCGGTCTCCAGGATCGCCGCCGGATCGATGAAGCAGTCGGCTCCCATCCGCACGCCCCGCCAGCGATGGAGCACGTTGATCACCCCTCGCGGTGCGACCTTCACGAGATTACCGAGCAGCCAGTTCCGCCACAGGTAGTTGAATGCCAGCCACCAGACCGACACACCGCGATCGGTCGAAGCCCGGGCCGCATCACCCCAGAGACCCTTGGGCTGCCATGCCTTGTCGGCGGCGTGGTCCGCGACGTGGCTTCCGGCAACAGGCTGCGCGAGAGTCTTCGACGCCGTCATGTGGGCCTGCACGTCAGACTCGCGAACCAGCGGCAGATGGGCGAAGACAGCAGCGTCGATGCCATGCTCTTTCATCAAACGCCGGGCATTCTCCGACACGGTGTTCGTCCCCTGGGCGGAGCTCGTAGCGGATGAGGGGATGGTCGCGGCTGCCGGCAGCGCCTGCGCCACGGATCCGGCGTTGGGCAGAGAGGCTCGCGACTCATCATCACCGATGACCCCCAGCACGTCTCCGACAGGCACCTGGGCCCCGGCCTGCAGGCGGATCCGTAGCCGCCCCGCCGACATGGCCTCCACTTCGACCACCGACTTCGACGTCTCCAACTCGACGACCGGCATGCCCGGCCGCAGTTCCGCACCATCGGCCACCAGCCAACGCACCAGCCGGACGGTGTCGTCGTTGACGTTTTCCCTGGGAACGCGGATTTCGGCTGTCATGGTCGCATCGCCATTGGTTGTCTTACCTGCATGATCGTTGATCGTCAGCGGGCGGCCAATGCCACCGCGGCGGCCAGAATCCTGTCGACCCCGGGCAGGCTGGCCTGCTCGAGCGGCCGGGCAGCCGGAATGGCATGTTCCGCCGCCGCGACGCGGCTGGCGGCCCGCAGGGCCGGGCCCAGCAGTTCGGTGACGCGGGCGACAATTTCAGCGCCCACCGACGCGAATCCCTGTCCTTCCTCGACGACGAGCAGCCGACCCGTCGACCGCAGGCTGTCCACGAGGCACTCGATGTTGAACGGATAGAGCTGCGTCGGCAGGAAGAGGTCGGCGGTCGCCTCGTGCTCCAGGAACAACCGGGCCAAAGCCTCCTCCGTGTCGGCGCCGATGCCGCCGATCGCCACGACCGTGAGCTGCGGTGAGTCCGGCGGCGAGAGTCGGACCGTGGGGAAGCGTTCGTCGGAGAGAGACAGCGAGTAGCCGTTGGGCACCATGGCCGAGGCAGTCTTGCCGTAGAGCACTTTATTTTCCATCACGAACGTGGGTGTATCGAGTGCGTCGAAGATCGCTCGGTAGAGTTCCGCAGCCGGATAGCGATGGTGCAGGCAGAGCACCCGCGTGCCCGGCACGCCCACGACGTGCCGCTCCAGCGACTGGCTGTGGGTGGCGCCATAGCCCCGCTTGCCGCCCATCGGCGTCCGAACGACCAGCGGCACCGTCACCTTGTCGGCAAACATGAAAGCGAACTTCGCGGCATGGTTCACCCACTGGTCGAGCGCCAGCGTGACGAAGTCGCCGAACATGATCTCCACGACGGGCCGGAAGCCGCCCAGCGCCAGGCCGTTGCCGATGCCGACGATCGCCAGTTCGCTGATGGGCGTGTTGCGGACCCGCCCGGGATAGCGGGCTGACAATTGGTCAGTGCACTTAAAGGCGCCGCCGTAGGGGCTTTCGATGTCCTCGCCGATGAGGATCACCCGCTCGTCGGCCGCGAGCACCGCGTCGAGGCCACGCTGGACCGACCGTACGGTCCGCTCCTCCGAAAAATCGAGCGGCCGCCACGACACGCCGACGTCGGCCGAACTCGGTGGCTCGATCGTGCCAAACGCTGCCCGCTCGGCGGCCTCGGCCGCGCGGGCAACCTCATCGTCGACCTCTTTTTGCAACGCCTGCCAGCGGGGATCATCCGCCAGCGTCCGTTCCAGGATCGCGAGCGGGTCGCGGTCCCAGTGGCTCTGCACATAATCCACCGGCCGGTTGTCATCCCCCTTCGAGTGAGCCATCAGCCGGAAAGTATCGACGCGGTGAAACACCGGGCGGGAGGTCCGCCGCACGTCGTCGATTGAATCCTTGACGCCGACGAAGAGATCCTGCCAGTCGTAGGTGTTGTGCCAGCGTGTGGCGATCCCAAACGCCCCTGCCCGCGCACAGATGTCGCCGGCGAGTGTCTCGGCTTGGGAGGTCGACTGGGCGTAGAGGTTGTTTTCGCAGACGACGAGCAGCGGCAATTCCCACTTGGAGGCGATGTTGAGTGTCTCGTAGAGGCTGCCTTCGCCGAGCGTGCCGTCGCCGATGAAGACGGTGGCGATCCCGCCGCTGCCGCGCAACTTGTGGGCCATCGCCAGGCCGGCCGTGACGGGAACGATGCCCCCCTGGATGCCGTTCGAGAAATACCTGCCCTTCTGCAGGTGCTGCGAGCCCCCGCGGCCTTTGCAGATGCCGGTCTCCTTGCCCATCACCTCGGCGACAAGTTCCGCGACCGTGCCGCCGGTGGCGAGGAAATGCCCGTGGCCGCGGTGGTTGGAAAA
>JBIIGJ010000084.1:0-15511 GCA_044236455.1 Pirellulales bacterium | reverse complement strand
TTCATCGCGCCCGCGGCGGAGTATGTGAAGTTGACCCAGGGCAACGTGGGCGTGCGTGGCATGGGGCCCTTCGATCTGACCTTCACGCCCGATGGGATCACCGGCACGGTGGATGGCGACGTCCGCACGATCGTCACCACCTGGCCAGAGAAGATCGTCCGGCCGGGCTACTGGATGGACGGCGTCCGCTGGTGCGCCGGCTTCGCCGACGAGCATTCACTCACGAAGGGCACGGCGACCCCGCAGTTCGGCATCGCCTTCGGTGTCTCCGGGGGCAAGCACGACGTGAAGGTCGCCGAGTGGGAGTGGCCGGCGGTGCCTCCCACGCCGCCCCGACAATCGCTGCGCTAGTGCCGGCTGATAGAACCGTTGACAAGAAACCAACAGAAGCGGAAAGCAAGAGAAACGATCCGTGCAGAAACGTGTTGCGACGCTGTGTTTCGCCCTGCTGCTTGCATGCGGCTCGTGGACGGCGGCCGCACATGCGGCCGAGACGGCGACCGCGGAGCAGGCGTCTCCCCTGCCCCGCACGCGGGCGCGGATCGCGGCCGGCGGGGAGGTGACGGTCGTGCTCTACGGCGACTCGATCAGCGAGGTGGGCCGTTCGCCCCGCTGGCACGGCGGCGCCGGCTCTTCCGAAGCCAACTGGGGCGGACAGCTCGTCAGGCTGCTTGCCGTCGCCCATCCCGGTGCCCGGTTCAAGGCGGTGCACTTTGCCATCGGCGGCCAGAACACCTACGAGGGGCTCGGCCGGCTCGACGGCCTCGAACCACTTGCCCCCGACCTCGTGCTCGTGGCCTTCGGCGCCAACGACTGCTGCCACCATTACCTCGAGCCCGCGGAGACGGCGCTGGCGCTCGAGTCGCTTGCCAAGGACATCCGCAAGCGGTTCGACGCCGACGTGATCGTCGTCGGCACCGGGGGCGACAACCCCCGCGAGCCGTTCTTCCGCCACCTGCCGGAGACGCTCGCCGCGCAGCGGCGGGCCGCCGATGCGGCCGGCGTGCCTTTTGTCGACGTGCGGCAGCCCGTGCTCGCCGCCACGGAAAGCGGAGCGAAGTGGGCCGACTTCCACTGCGGCCCGGCGAACTGCCATCCGAATGATGCCGGCCACCGGGTCTGGGCCGAGGCCGCCTTCACACGCATTCAGGAATTACTGCAAGTCACATCTTCACCAGGAGCATCAACGCCATGACGTTTTTTCCATCGAGCCGTTTCATCAGGAGTGCCTGCTTCGCGTTCCTCGCCGTCGCGGGGCTCGTCGCCCAGTCGGCCGCCGAGACCATCGAAATCACCGCGGCCGAATGTGCCGGCATGAGCGGCTTCCGGGCCCACTGGGATCGCACGATCCCGGTCGCCGAGGATGGCGAGCGGATCCAGCGGGATGCGGTCGTGAAGGATCGCGGCCAGACGGCCGTCTGGGCTGGCGAGAAGCCGGGGCCGCTCGCGTTCGACGCCGTGCACCGCAGCCTGCTCGTTCGTTTTCCCGGCGCGGCGAAGGAAATCGCGGCTGCGCTCAAGTCGGGCAAGGAAATCGAGAAAGTGGAGCTCGTGCTGCCACACCTCGACGAGGAACTCTGGCCCACCGGCTCGGGCGGCTCCGACTATCCCTGTGCCGATGGCTACCGCTACCGCATGAACTGGGACTGCGACAAGATGTATCGCGCGAGTCGTCCCAACTGGCATGCCGTCGCCCACGCGCTCCGCAAGCCCTGGACGGCCGACGCCGCGATCGGGCCGACCTACAACGCGGCGATCAACGGCGCGGTCTATTGGAAGCGGTTTGGTGCCACCGACACGGCCGAGGACCGGTACCCCGCGCAGCTCGGGCCCACCGAGGTCTCCTCGTATAAGCCCGATGGGCGGATGGACGTGACGGCGGTGCTCACCGACTCAGCCTACGGCAAGACGCTCGCCGACCGGCTGGGCGTGATCGCCAACAACGGCTTCGTGATCAACAAGGAGGAGGTCTACGACGCCCGCTATTTCACCGGCGCCTACGAATGGGCCATCTCCACCGGACCGCAGGCGATTCTCGTGAAGCAGCCGAAGCTCGTCGTGACCCTCAAGGCTGGCAAAGCCGAGCAGGCGACACCGCCGGCCGTCGATGTGGCGGCGCTCGCTGCCAAGCACAAGGACAAGCCGCTCGGCACGCCCACGGCCGTCGTGCCCTCGGCCGCCGAGGTGCAGAAGCTCGACGAGAAGTTCACCGCCAAGCCCGAGTGGATGCCCGACTGGCAGTATGCGCACGTGAAGCAACTCATGGGCCTCGAGAGCGGCGGCAAGGCGGAGCCTTTCTACTACCGCGTGGTGCCGCAGCACGTGCGGAACCGGGCGAAGCAGGAGGCGGAACAGGAGGCGAAGAAGACCGGGAAACCGGTCGATGGCGACTACGCTGCCTATCTCGCCTGGCTCGACTGGGTGAACGGCCGCCCGCCGCGGTATTGGGAGGGCCACCTCACCGCGGCCGACAACATCACGCAGTGGTACAACTACCGCGCGGCGCTGCCGGGGCCGGTGCAGGACTCGGTGATCCGCTCCTGGAACGCCTGGCTGATGCCGGATCGCGAGACGCAGCTCGACGGCAACCTGCGGCGGCAATACGACGACACCTCCGGCAAGCTCATCCATCCGATGGCCGATGACCCGCGGGTGGGGAAGAACAAGGATGGCAAGCAGGCGGAGTGGGGCCAGGGCGACGTCTATTACAAGAAGACAGGCGACTGGCGGGGCAACAAGAGCTACTACCGCTCCGGCTTCACGCGGGACATGAGCACCGCCAACTTCAACTCGAGCGCCGCCTCGGGTGCCCTGCTCAACGGCCAGATCATCGGCTCGGAGAAGGCCATGGACGACGGCCGGGCGGGACTGATGCAGTTTCCGTTCTGGATGTGGACCTTCGGCTCGGGCGTTGGCCAGGAATACATCGACCACTACTACTGGGCGATTGCCACGGCGGGCAACAAGCTCTTTGCCGATTTCTGCGAGCAGCCGGAAGACAGACTTGCCGGCTGGAGCATCATGAACAAGACGGTCAACGACCTGGCCTGCGGGTACCATCCGAACCTGAAGAGGCTCGTGGGGCCTGCCAGCCGGACGTTTTCTGAGCACTCCCTGGGGCAGCAGGACGGGCTCTACCACATCCTGCACGTGATCTCGCCGCGGGGCAGCCTCTGCGACACGGACACGGGCACGTTGCCGGCCCTTACGATGCCGAAGGACTCCAGCGGCAAGTCGCCGCAGCCGGTCAGTGCCTGGGGGCACGACTATCCTCCGGCGATGGTCGCCCTGCAGAGCCTTTCGGGGCCCTGGGCCGAGCCATGGTTCGCAGAGATGGTCGACGAGAAGCCTCTGCCTTGGTCGGCGGTGCTCGAGAAGGAGGGTGACGCGATCGTGACCCATTTTGGTGTCAACTACGGCCTGGCCAGCATCCGCACGAAGCCGCAGCGGCTCCACGTGGTCGGGCAATGGCGGCGGAAGGCGGAGCTGCCCAAGAGCATGCGGGACATCGGCACGCTCGACATGCGGGTCGGCTTCAACCAGACGCAGATCGCCAACGACGGCTCGGGCGTGATCAGCGAGGAGGGCATCTACCGCACCTTTCAAGAAGGCAACCGGCTGATCATGGTGGCCAAGCCGAAGCCGCAGGTCATCCAGCAGACGGCGGCCGAGCACCAGTATGGCAATCGCAAGCAGCCGGCGCAGGAGATCAAGAGCGTGCAGTGCACGGCGGCTCTCTTCAGCTACGAGCAGCCGCAGCCCACCTGGGAGATCTTCGTGGGCGACAAGAAGATCGAGTCGCTGCCAGCGAAGGCGAAGTTCGGCCAGGTGATCACGATCCGCGACGGCGTCAGCTACCTCGCGATCCGGCCGCTGCCGACCACCGACGTCGGACGCGACACCGAGGTCAGCCTGGAGGCGGGGCTGCCGCAGATGGAGGCCTACCACGAGGCGGTCAACGTGCAGCCCGCGCTGCTCATCAATGCGTACTTCTATAAGAAAGACGCCCCCATCGGTGCCGACAAGCTCAAGCAGCTCGAAGGCGGCATTGGTGGTTTCGTGGTCGAAATGGGCGATGAGGCCGACTACGGGAGCTTCCAGAAGTTCCAGGAGCACATCAAGAAGACGAAGCTCGAGGCCGACGCGAAATCGCTGAGCTACCGGAGCGGAAGCGATACCCTGACCGCCGCATGGGACGCCTTCACCGTGAACGGCAAGGACCCCGTGGCCGGCTTCCGGGAGCGGCAACTGTGGCAGGATACGTCGCTCTCGCAGATGGGCCGCAAGTCGCTCGAGAAGAGCGGCGCGGTCCTCGACCGCGGCCCGCTGCATCCCGAGCTCAACATGCTCCTGCAGACCTTCCCGAAGCAGAAGATCTACGTGGCCACGAACATGGTGCCCAACTACCTGCCCTACAGCTTCCGCGAACCGGGCGGTGTGAAGATCGTGGCTGACGGCGGCTGTTCGATGGGCCGCTGGGCCGTGAAGGATTCCCGCGAGATCGACATCCGCTACACGCCGTTCGGCGGCAACTACCGTGCCGGTGCCGAGAAGGAACTGCCCCTGGCCACCCTGCTCTTCGTGAGTGGCACGAAGGACAAGCCGAAGGTGATGCTCAACGGCAAGGACGTCTCCGCCGGCCTCAAGGCCTGGAAGCAGGACGGCACAGCGGGCTGGCTCGTGCCGCTGGTCGGCGACCTCCCCGCCGACGACCAGATCGCCGCCCGGCTCACGGCGGCCCGAACGCTCGTGGAAGGGAAATAACCGCGAGTCGGGTCGGCTCACGCCCCGTCGCCGGACGTTCGCTACGGCCCTCCGGGCCTCCACTCACTCGGAGATGGCTGCGCTCCGCCATCCATGGCTGCGCTTGCCATCTACGCCGGCTCTCGGGGCATGAGCCGACCCTCCCGGATGCATCTCTGAAAAAGCCATGGTCGGGGCGGCAGCGAACCCGAATCGCCGAGATTCTCTCGCCGGCGCAGGCAATGATCAGGCCAGCGGCAGCGGCCCGGTGCTGTCGGCGAACCGGTCGATTTCGATGCCGGCCGCCTGCAGCATTGCCACGTAGAGATTCGCCAACGGCTTCCCTTGGAAGTCGACGTGGTCGCCGAGCTTGAGCCGCCCGCCGGCGTGGCCTGCCACGAAGTTCGCCAGATCGGTCGACTCGTGCCAGGTGCCCATGCCGCCCCCGAAGTGCACGAGCGAGTTGTCGAGCAGCGTCGAGCCGTCCGCTTCCTTGACGCCCTGCAACCGTTCGAGGAAGTAGGCCACATGCTCGATCCGCAGTCTGTCCACCTTCGCCATGCCGGCAGGGCCGGTGTGCGTGTACCCATGGTAGGAGTCGTGAAGGCCCTCCTCCTTGTAGACATCCCCCATATGACCGAGCGTCGCCGTGGCGATCCGGGTCTGGTCGGTCTGGAGCGCGAGCACGAGCACGTCGAGCAGCAGCCGGATCCTCGCCTTGAACTGCGCCGCCGCCGCCTGTGGGTTGCCCAGGTCGAGCGACTGCCCGACGCCGCCGATTTTCTTGAGTTCGCCGGCACCCTGCGGAAGCTTGGGCAGCGGCACGCCGGCCCACTTGCGGGTCGCCTCCGCCCGCGTCTCGATCGAGCGGAGCTGCGAGAGGTATTCCTCGAACCGCTCGTGGTCCTCCTTGCCCAGCTTCTTCAAGAGCGCCTTGGCGTCATCCATGCAGTCGTCAAGGATGCTCTTTCGCTGGAGGAAGCGGACCTCGGCCCACGCCTTGTCCTTGTCCGACGGCCCCGTGAAGAGCCGCTGGAAGATGTCGTAGGGATTCCAGTCGGAAGGGATCGGTGAACCGGTGTCGCTGGCCGCAACCGTCAGGCCGCGGTCATGGGTCAGGTTGAGCACCGGCAGGCGGGTCTGCGGGCCGACCTGCCGGGCAGCCACCTGGTCGATCGACACGCTGTTGCGGCAGGCGACGCCGGGCACGCGGAACAGATCGGCTCCCGTCAGGTGGCACATCGGATCCTGCGCATGTCGGACGACGGTGCCTCGGGTGAACGCGCCGGGATGATAGAGACCACTGAGGAGCGTCACGTGGTCCTTGAGGGGCAGGAGCGGCTCGAGCGTGCCGAGCGGCTTGATCCCCTCTGGCATCCCCTCCTTGAACGAGTTCTGCGTATCGGGCAACTCGGTGGAGAGGTGCCACTCGCGGCCCGTCCGGGCCGGCTTGTAGGCGGGCATGAACATCCCCGAGCCCGCGTAGAGCCAGACGAGCCGCACCGGCGGCTTCGACGGGGCAGCCCACGCGGTCCGCGGCGCCATGCATTCGAGAAACGGCAGGCCCACGCTCGCGCCGAGGCTCCGCAGGACGTGGCGGCGGGAAAGACGGAATCGCATCTTCATGCTCCTCGACGGGGTGTGACGGCAGGCCCGGACATCGGCCCACGCTCAACGCTTTTGAAACAGGTCGCTCTGCACCAGGGCCTCGATCACCTTCTGAAACCGAAACTCGTCCGCGAGAGCCGCGTCGCGGACCGCGTGCAGCTGCGGCTCGTCGGTGAGCAGCAGCCTCCGGCCGAGCGCGTAGATGGCGAGCTTCTCCACGAAGCCCGTGGCGAACCGTTCCCGGTTGGCCACGAGGTATTGTTTGACGGCGTCGGCGCCGTTGCCCTTCACGGCTCCCATCGCGAAGGCGTCGTCGATCGGGAACCTCGGCACGGGCGACCAGACTGCGTAGAGCTTGTGGCGCTTCTTGATCGCCTCCTGATTGCGGATCGGGTTGGCGGGATCGACCCATACCGGCTCGTCGTCGCGCCACTCGCCGATGGCATCGTAATGTTCGAGCGCGAGCCCGAGCGGGTCGATCCGGTTATGGCAGCCGGCGCAATTGGCGGCCGAGACGTGCGACCGTACCATCGACGAGGCCGTCTCGCCAGTGCCGTCGTCGGGCAGCACCGCGTTGACGCTCGGCGGCGGAGGGGGCGGCGGCCGGTTGAAGAGCCGCTCCAGGATCCAGGCCCCGCGTTTCACCGGCGACGTCCGGGTGTTCTCGCTCGTTGTCGCCAGGAAGGCCGCCGTCGTCACGAGCCCCCCACGGCGGCCCTCGGGCAGCGACACCTTCCGCAGGTCGCCACCTGAGACGGGCGAAAATCCGGGAAGTTCCTCCGGCACCAGTGACCACAGCGAAGGCAGGTGGTAATGGTCGGCGAGCCGGTCGTTCAAGAACGCGTAGTCGCAGTCGAGCAGATCGAAGAGCGAGCCGTTCTCATGGAGCAGGTGCCGCAGCATTGCCTTCGGTTCGGCGGCGAAATCCTGCCGCATGAGCCCCTGCTTGTCGAACCGCTTGTAGAGCACGTCCTCCGGCATGATCGTGGAGATCTTGGTGAGGCCCAGCCACTCGGTCGCGAAGCGGTCGACGAATGCATCGGACCTCGGGTCGGCGATCATCCGTCGCACCTGCTCGAGGATCGTGCCACGCAGAGTGCCCGCTGCGGCCACCTTCATCAGCGCATCATCCGGCGGGCCGCCCCAGAGGAAGTAGGAAAGCCGGGCCGCCAGTTCGTGATCATCGAGCGACCGGCCGACCGGGCCCGGTTCGACGTGGAAAAGGAAGTGCGGGGAGGCGAGCGCCCGGGCGAGAGCCAGCCGCAGGCCGTCGTGGGCCGGAGCCTTCGATGCCTCCGGCATGAGTTTGGGGTTGGCGTATGCCAACGACGCCTGCTGCGCGAACTGGGCAAAGTCGCCGATCTCTTCTGACGTGGCGGGCCGGCGGTAGAGTCGAGGCAGGAGCCACCCGGCCACCTTCTTCCAGTCGCCCGCGGCGATCGCCTTCTCGTTCTCCCGCTGGAATCGCGACAACGGCCAGCCTTTTGGATAGAGCGGCCCTTCGACCTCCAGCCGCAGGTCGGTCAGGTAGGGAAATGGATAGGGAGTGTTGGGATCCTTTTCCAGCCGTCGCTTGTAGTCTTCGTTCAGGACTCTCCAGGCGTTTTCGGTCCGCGGTTTCCCGTCCGGTCCATTCGGCAACCGGCTCTCGGCCCGCAGTCCGCCGTTGCTTGGAAACCCGTTCGACCAGCGAAAATCGATGCGTGATCGGCCGCCCGACATCACCATCCGCTCGAAGACGGCCGGCTTGCCCTCCTCGATCCGCACGTCGCCCTCGGAGACGAGGTCGGAGTCGAACCGGATCTGGAAATGGGGCGTGTATCCCGGCCGCACACCGAGGTTCCGTGGCGTGAAGTGCAGGGCCACGCGGTAGACGCCGGGGCCGCCGCCGCTTGAAGCCCAGAGGTGGTCGCCGAGCCAGGCATCGACGCCGCCGACCTTTCCCATCGCCCCGCCCGGGTCGTGCCCCCGCATGGCGAGGCCGTAGTCCTTGTTGCCATGGGTGTAGGTACGAACAGATTTTTCCGGCTGCGCGCCGTCGAGCACGGCAAGCCTCGCGATCGCCTCGCCCGAGGCGAGGTATTGCTCGATGAGCACGGCCGAGAGATTGAGCGCCTCGCCGACGTTCGTAAAACCCTCGAAGACGTCGTCGGGCGGAAACGCCGCCGACGGTGCGATGCCGTCGAGACCGAACACCTCGCGGACGGTCTGGTCATATTCGGCGTTGTTGAGCCGTCGCATCGGTCGCGGCTGCTGCAGCAGGGAAAACGCCTCGTAGAGCGAGAGTTGGTCCCGCAGCCACGACTCGGCCCCTGCGTATTCTTTTTCCGTCGGCCGGCGCTCCGCGTCCTCCGGCGGCATATCCCGGGCCACGATCCGCTCGAGCACGCTTCGCCAGCCGGCGATATTTTTCTCGATCGTGGGTCCGCCCAGCAGATCGTCGACGTCGAATCCCCCTTCGGCCTTCCCCTGCTCGTGACAGGCCCGGCAGTGCTCACGGAACAGCGTCGGCCCCTCGGCTAAAGGCACGAGCTTCGGCCCGGAAGTGACCACCTCGCTCGCTTGCCTTTCAACCACGCTCCCTCCCGCGGACGCAGCCGGCTTCTTGGCGGGCCGATCCTCTGCAACGGCGGCGGCGAACTGGCGGGCCAGCCGCCGGTCGGCCTCGGAGAGGCGTTCGAGCGGCAGCTCGACGATCTGGCCGTTATCCTTCCGCTCGAGCCGCACCGTGCCGTCGACGAGTTCGACGAAGCGGAGTTCTCCGCGCGACGTCACGCCATTGGAGGTCGACCAGCGGCGAAAGCCGGATTGCTCCGTGGATTCGTCGGAGCCAACTGCGAGGAGTTGCGGGCCGGGCAGAAGGGCCAAGATAAAGACGAGGAGCCGCAGCCTGGCTCGGAGGGCCGCTCTCAACCAGCTTTTCCCGACGATGAGCATGCAGACCACCTGCCTCCCATTGAGAATCTCCCGCTGACGGGTCGATTGGTACCGATCGACTGAGCCGCGAGAAAACGGTGCCAAGCACCATTTTCCCCAAGTCAGGGGGGCATATTCCGGGGAGTGTCGTTCGAGAAAACGGTGCCAGCCACCATTTTACCAAGTCAGGGGGCATATTCCGGGGAGTGTCGTTCGACCGTGGTGCGGCCTGTCACGGGGCGTGGCGGCGTCGCTCGAGCGTTCTGAGACGGGCCGGGGTGAGGCCCGTGTGGCGGCGGACGAAGGTCGTCATATATTGCACTGACGGGAAGCCGCTGCGGGACGCGACCGTCTTCAGTGGCAGGTCGGACCCGGTGATCAGGCGGCGGGTGGCCGTGAGCCGAAGGCGGATGTATTCCTCGTGGATCGATCGGCCCACCGCCGCTTTGAACCGCGATTCGAGGCCTGTTCGCGAGAGGCCGACTGCCGCGGCCAATGCTTCGACGGCAGGCTTGATCCACGGTGTACGGCGCAGGGCCTGGAGCGTCTCGGCCACGGCCGGGTCGCGCGTGGCCAGCGTGTCGGTCGAGGCGCGTGCCACGACGCCGATTGGCGGCACGACGATCCGCTGGGGGATGGAGTGGACGCGCCGCGGCTTGCCGCCACGCCCCCTGCCGGCCGCTTCTGACGCACCCTTCATGAGCCGGTCGAGCAGCGCCGCCGCCTCGTAGCCAATCCGCCGCGCTGCCTGATCGATGCTCGACAAGGGCGGGTCGGTTAGCTCGCAGATCATCTCATCGTTGTCGACGCCGAGCACCGCCACGTCGTGCGGCACCCGCAGGCCGAGCGTGCGGCAGGCTTCGAGCACGTGCCGCGCGCGGACGTCGTTGCAGGCCATCAGCCCCAGCGGCTTCGGGAGCTGCGCGAGCCAGCGGGTGAGTTCGCCCTGCAGGTCGGCCCAGCGACGGGCGTTGCCATGCCGACCCGTGAAGGTGTGGCAGGGCCGCTTGATGCGGTCGCAGGCCCGCGCGAACGCCGCCGCCCGCTCCTCCGACCAGCCGCTCGTGGCTGTCCGCGGATAGCCGCAGAAGGCGAGCGCCTCGAAGCCGCAGGTGAGCAGGTGTTCGGCGCCGAGCCGGCCGATGGCGGCATTATCGGTGTAGATGTAGGGAATGCCCGACGCGGCGTCGTGCCAGCCATAGCCGCCCCCCACGCCGACCACGGGCACGTCCAGCCCGCGAATTGCCGTGGCGACGCGGCGGTCGTCGAAGTTGGCGATGATCCCCTGACCGTGCCAGCGGCCCAGGTCGGGCAGCTTCTGCAGCGGATCCTCCTCGACGTAGAGGCTCCACTGCGTCTGCTCCCGCGCGAACTGGGCCACGCCGGCGATGATCAGCCGATCATACGGCCGCGCTGCATCGAGGATGACGGCGACGAGCGGCGCGGTTGGCATGGGCGAACCAGTTCCAGATGGACGCGGTCACTGGCTGAATCGCGGGAACGGACGTCAGGCGGAGAGCAGGTGCTCCAGCACGAGCCGCTCGAGGGCTTCGTAGTCCCGCGCGGCGATGCACTGCTGCGCCGTCGCGTTGGGGAAGGAACGCACCTTCTCGACCAGCCGCAGGAATACCGCCTTACTCGTGGCCAGATGGGCCGTTGCCGATTCGGCCTTCTGCGTTCGTTGGGCCTTCACGTCGAAGCCGACGAACGCGCCCGACGCGGCATAGTTGGCCGACTCGAGCACGCGGACCTGATCGAAGGCGCCGCGGAGATTGGCCGCGCCGAAGACCTTGTCTTGGTCGAACTTCAGGCCGTTCTGGTCGTTCAGGTGCACGCTCCAGAGCTTGCCGGCGGCCAGCGCAAACCCCATCTCGTCGGACGGATCGAGGCCGGCGAGGATGGCGTGGGCCGATTCGATCAGCACGCCCACCCGCGCGGGGTCTTGGGAGCGTGCGCCCAGTGCGAGGGCATGGCCGATCGTCGGCACGAAGGCATGGTCGACCGGCTCGTTGGGCTTCGGCTCGATGGCGATCTTTGCCTTCGGGCTCGCACCGAGGATCGCGTTGATCGCCTCGAGCATCTGCCGCGAGGCGTCGATCGGATTCTTACTCTCGCGCACGGCGGTGCCTTCGCGGGCCGGCCACATCACGATCAGGTCGGTGCCCAGGGCCATCGCCACGTCCACCGCCCGCTTTGACCGCTCGATCGCCCACTTCCGGGCCGCGGGGTCGTTGCTCGTGTAGCCGCCGTCGATGCCATTGGGGTGCTCCCAGAGCCGCGGCGCGACGAACTCGGGCGTGAGCCCCATGTCGGCCAGCTTCCGCCGCATCGCCTCGGCCTCTTTGACGATCTGGCTCGGCGAAAGGTTTTCGAGATCGGGCACCGCGTCGTCGTCGTGGAACTGAATCCCCTCGAAGCCGAGGCCGACGGCTGCCCGGAGCACGTCGTCAAACGCCACTTGCGGCCGCACCGGCGGGCCAAACGGATCGCCACCACGGCTGATGTTCCAGGGGCCGATCGAAAAGCGGTACGAGGCAGCAGCCATGGCGAGGGAATCTCCGACGGGAAGAAGGGAACGGTTGTGGATGGCGGCGGACACGGCGTCCGCGGCCGCGGAAAGACTACCCGTCGGGCGTTATGCTCTTTCGTAAATGTTTTACGTTATTTGTCGGCGGCGGGCCACCGGAGGCCGACGGTCGGGTAGCATGTCCGCGTCGGATCGCCCCCTGAGGAGCCTCGCCCCATGCACCCGCAGCCACCCGAAAAATCGCTCGACCTGAAGCTCGCACGGATCGTGGCCGACCCCGCCTGCCGGGACTTTATCCTGGCCGACGCCAAGGACGCCGACATGGCCTTCGGGCTGGCCTCACCCGGCCTGGCAGCGGGCGGGAACCCGGCCTCGGGGCCGTTCCGGTCGATCCACGAGTATCGCGACACCATCCGCGAGATCGTCAGGGAGGGGCTCGTCGACATCATGCTGATGAGCGCGAGCACGAGCGAGGTGCTCTCGATCGAGGAAGGACTGTTCGTCTCCAGCCACGTCACACCTGCCGTGCGGATGAACGACACGACCGACATCTGGCTCGCCGCAGGCACCGGTAGCTACGGCCGCCAGCCCGCCCTCCCCTTCTCCACGACCACGATTCCGCAGGCCAGGCACGGACGCGTCGACGCCGTTCATACGGATCACTCCCGCGGCGCGAACCTCGGGCTCTTCTCGCTCACCCTCAACGACGATGCCGTGCTCGATCGGGCGATGCTCACGGCCTATCGCGATTTCCGCATCGAGGCCGAACGGGCCGGCTTCCGGCATTTTCTGGAGGTATTTTTTCCCAACGCGCTCGACCGCGTGCCCGGGAAGGCCGCGGGAGAGAAGCCGCAGAACATCGCAAGGTTCCTTGCCGATCATGTCGTGCGGTGCTTGGCGGGAGTGCCGCGGGCCGGCCGGCCGATCTTCCTCAAGATTCCGTACCTTGGCCCCGAGGTCACCGAACAACTGGCGGCGTATGACCGCTCGGTGGTCGTGGGCATCCTGGGCGGCGGCGCAGGCACCACGCACGATGCGTTTGGCCTCGTGGCCGAGGCCAAACGCCATGGCGCTCGCGTCGCCCTGTTTGGCCGCAAGATCAATGCGGCCGAGCATCAGCTTTCGTTCGTGAAGTTGCTTCGCGCGGTCGCCGACGGAGAGGTGGCCGCCGACGAGGGCGTGAAGGCCTACCACGGCGAGTTGGCGAAGCTCGGCATCCGCCCGCACCGTGCGCTCGAGGCGGACCTTGCCCGCAGTGCCACGGCGTCGGCGTATGGCGGGTGAATGGCGGTGCCGGCCGAATCGCAGGCGGTGAGATGGTCCGCATGGAAGCCCGGAGCGAGCGCGGCGTTCACGCGTGTGTCATCGACGTCAGCGTGACGCCCGACGGGGATCGGTCGCCTGCTATCGGCTCCTGGCGAACTCGACCGTGGCCCGTTCGGCATGGGCCCAATCGATGCCGTCGGCGAGCTTCACGCTCACGCCTTCCCCGCCTACGCAACGCACGACCCCCGGCTTGTGCGGAAAGCAGTCGTCCTGCAGCACGAGCCTCTCCGCGGGGGTGTCGATGCGGTAGCGGTAGGTCTGTGTCAGCGACGGCCCCAGGGCGTGGCCCACGAACGTCAGCGTTGCCTCCTCAGGAATCGTCACCCGCAGCGTCGTAGCCAGCTGCTCTCCACGGCGGGTGAAGAACTCGGGCTCCGGATGCTGGGCGCGTTCGACGAGCGCCTCGTCTGCCGAGAGCGTGAGGCGATACTCGATCGTCCATCCTCGCGGGTCGGCACTGGCCGCGATCGTCCGCTGCGAATGACCAAAGCCGCCATCGTGTGCGAGGGCAGGCTGCACGATGGCCATCACCACGACCACCATGCGGGCAGCCGCCTGCCACCGGCATGATGCCTGTCGGCCCTCGCTCCACTCAGTTCGCGTCGGCATGCTCGGCCTCCCGTACCCATCGCAACAGGTTGTGGTCATCGATTCCACTGTCGGCAAACGCCTGAAACGCCGTGGCAGGGCCGCAGTGCTCGACGAGCCGGCGCCGCTGTTCGGCGGAACCGTGCGCGACGATCAGCCGCGCCGCGGTGGCCAGCAGCTTCGGCTCGGTGGCGCGGAGATCATCGAGGGCCCACTGCGGACACTCCCCCAAGCTCAGGCAGGCCAGCAACACGTCCATCTTCTCCGTGGGCCCGCCCCGCTGGTGCAGCGATTCGAGCTCATCGCTGGCGGCGGCGTCGCCCAGTCGGGCCAGCCCCACGAGCGCGACCAGCCGCAGGCGATACCGCCAATACACCGCGTCAGTGAAGGGCTGCTCCGCCAGCATCACCGGTGGATTCGCCGCGAGCACCTGTTCGAACAAGGGCCGCGCGTTTGGATCCCGCCACGCCCCCAACGCGAAGATCGCCTCCTGCCGGTGTCCATCGGAGGGATCCTGCTGCGCGACGCGGATCAGGAGCGGTCCGATCACGCCACGATCGTCTGCCGACAGGCCCTCCACCGGGCCCAAACACTGGATCGCCGCCAGCCGGAGATCGCCGTTGCGAATGCCCAGGAGCGGCAATATCTGCCGCCGAAACTCGCCGGCGCTGTGGGCGAGGTAGCCGATCGCCGTCTGGCGGGCGATCACCGCTCGCGACTCGTCGAGCGCGAGCTTCACGGCCTCCATCTCGAACCCGGCGAGGCGGCGGAGCGTCGCCAGACGAAGCGCCTCCTCGTGGCCGCGGTCGCCGCGGTCCAGGAGCAGCGTCACCGCCTCCGCGGCGATCGCCTCGGGCCCATGGTGCAGCACAGCCAGCGCCGGGTCGACGAACTCGAACGGCTCTGCCTTCAGGGCCGCCAAGGCGATCGCCTCGTTTCCCTGCGGATGGACGGCCATCGCCAGCAGCGCCAGATACTGCGCCCGGCTCGGCGGCTCCGGTAGCCTGGGCCACACAGCCCGTAGCGCCGCGGCGTGATCGCCTTGCTCGTCCGCGGCGAGCACCTCGAGCGCCGCCTCCACCACCGCCGGCTCCGCCAGATGCTGCTGTAATGTCGCCACCACCAGCCCGCCGAGGCCGGGTTTCTTCTCGAGCACGCGGAGCGCGCTGACGATCGTGGCTTCTGAGCCGGCCGCCAGCCCCTGCTGCACGCGGTCTTCAAACGCACCACGGGTGTCCGGCCAGCCTCCGAGAAACTCAAGCCACGCTTCATAGACCGCCCCGCTGGGTCTGGCCGGCGGATGCTCGGCGATTCGCGTGAGGGCCTCCATCAGTCCCGGCAGCGAGCGTGTTTCCAGCCCGCGGGCCAGCCGGCGATTCCAGGCCTGCAGAAGCTGCAGCGATTCCGCGTCTTCGGCGAGTCGCTCAAGCGACGCACACGGCGTGAGCCGCACGATGAGATCCGCCGCTCGGCGCTCCTCCACATGGGCGACGAGCCTGGCGAAGAGCCGACGCGAGAGTTCGTCGTCGGCCGCCGCGGTGGTGAGCCGGACCAGATCGGCCGCATACAACTCGCGCACCGATGCGGGCAGGAGCACCGCGCGGGTCGTCCGCTCGAGGAGCGCCTGAAACGCCCGGTGGGTCGCGGGGACGGCGGTCTCGTCGAGCCCGGCATACCGCTCAACCAGCAACTGCAGGTTGGGCCACGAGAGCGATTGCAACCGATCGACCATCGCGGCCTGGCTGCCGCCGCCACGGGCCACATGGTCGAGATACCGTTCGAGCGCGACCCGCTCCATCTCGT
>JBIIGJ010000201.1:0-4223 GCA_044236455.1 Pirellulales bacterium | reverse complement strand
GTGCGACTTGTCTTTATGCCCGATCAACAGGCGGCGTACTTCGGCGGTGACGCGGCGAATTTCGAGTATCCACGGCATGCGTTAGATGTGTGCTTTTGCAGAGTCTATGTCGATGGGAAACCCGCACAAACGCCGCACTACTTCACTTGGAAAAGCGAGTCTGCTCAAGCAGGCGATCTCGTTTTTGTTTCGGGGCACCCGGGGTTTACCCGCCGAAGGCTTACGGCCTGCGAACTACAGTGGATCCGAGACCGGGAGTCCCCATGGTCGCTGAACGCCCTCCGTAGGCTGGAGACGGCCTACGAGGCGTTTGAATGCCGAGGCATAAGGCAGTCGCAACTCAGAGATATCGCACTCTTTCAAATCCGTAACCAACGCAAATACCAGCAAGGCGTGTTTGATTGTTTGAACGACCCCCGCTTCCTTGACGAAAGCCGTACGGCCGAAGAACGTGCTCGCCACCAGTGGTCGACCGCGGGTGGCGGCGACCATGATGCCAGAGACCCCTGGACTCGCGCATGTGATGCGCAGGCCCAGATCGATCGTGTGTTCCAACGATATCGATTGCTTGAACTGGCCGAGGCTTTCAACAGCACGTATTTCCTCGCAGCGCGGCGGCTAGTCAGATGCGTGGAAGAAGATACCAAACCAGATCGCTGTCGACTGTACGAGTACCGAACCGCGGCAAGGGCTAGACTCGAATCCGAGTTGTTTGCGCCAGACGAGACTGACCCCGACTGGGAGGCATTCAAGTTGACAAACTCATTGGAAGCACTTGCTGCCGCATTAGGGCCCGAAGATCCAGTTGTGCGGAGGATCCTGCGCTGTGCCACTCCGCGCGACCGAGCGACTCAATTGGTTTCTGGTACACGACTAAACGACTTCCTCTTCACCACGGAACGCGGCAATACGAGGGACATCCCAGTTGGTGCGTTCAAGAAGAAGCTATACGAAGGCGGGCGCGACGCCATCGAATCGGCGAATGACGGAATGATTGACTTAGCAAGAGAGGTCGACGCGGAATCAAGAGCTGCAAGAGTTGCCATGGAGGAAGGCTGGGAGCAGTTGGAGCAGGCCCATGCTGACATAGATCGCCTAGCGCTGTCCGGCAAGCATCTGGAATTGTACCCGGACGCTGGGTTTACGCTGCGTGTAGCTTACGGCGTGGTGCGCGGATATCAGGAGTCGGGAGTGCAGGTTGAAGCCGCGACAACCCTCCGCACCCTGTTCGAACGGGCGGAACTCGCTGAAGGCAAATCCACGGAATCATCATCGCTATGGCTTCGGGCTTACGGCACCCTACGTGCTGATAGGGAGTTCCTTGGGGCGCACATGAATTTCGTTTGCAATGCTGATACGACAGCAGGCAACTCGGGCAGCCCGGTCATCGATGTTAATGGATGCCTGAGGGGCGTTGTGTTTGACACAAATCGGTACGGGCGTGGCCGAGAGTTTATGTATACGGATGAAAAAGCGAGAGCGATTGCCGTTGACGCGGGCGGCATTAGCCAGATTCTTACTAAAGTGTATAACGCTTCGCGCGTGGTCGCGGAACTGACGGATCCGGAAAAAAGGCTGCAATAGAAATCTGACAACGCGCCTGAGCACCGCTCTCGCTGGCATGCGTTGCGCTTTCTTTGGCTCTGCGGGGATTTCCGTGGCACAGGGCGATCGAATCGGGGGGCTTGGTAGCGTAGATTGCCGGGATGGAAACACTCTCTTCGCACTACGCCCGTTTGCTCGGCCTCGATGACTCCTGGCGCATGGAGTTGGTCGACCTCCAACTCGAGGATCGACGAGTCGAGATCCGCCTTTCGCATGTCGGTTCCGACGTGATTTGCCCCGAATGCGGCGGGGCCTGCGGCCTAGCCGATCACGTCGATGAGCGGCGGTGGCGGCGCCTGGACACGATGCAAAGGATAGCCCGGTCAATGGCACCTCCACACCGGTCTTCCGGCTGATGAGCGACTCGTGAGCCTTGGGAGGAGCGGCCCGGGCTTCCGGAGCGGGTTTCTCGAGACGCCCCGCACCCGCTTCGGTGGCGTTTTTCTGGGTTCCCAGCAGACCGCGTCCCAGTCGGCCGTTCCCGGGGCTTCGACGCCTCGGGGCCGACGCCGGTCAGAGGCTGTAGATGTCGATCACGAGCTGCTCGTCGGGCGACGCCTGAAAGATTGCCCGGTCGTCACGGACCTGCACTAGCTCTCCCCAGTCGATCAGCGGGCCACGGGCGGGAGAGACGGGCGGTGGTTTGAGCGGCTCGCCAAGATGCTTGAGGATTTTCCGGATCGGCCCCGGCTCCGTGATGAACGCGATCAGCCGGATGTCGCCGCCGCAGTTTGGGCACTCAAGCGGAAACCCCTCCCCCACCCTCGCCATGAGCTCGGCCCAGGCAATCCGTGACGTGTCGTGCGAGCGGGGCTTTTGATTCAGATTCGCATCACAGCAGCCCCCGTGGCACGACCGCCGGCCGCATGCCCACCGGTCAAAGCCTCGCGCCGCTTGCCGATGTTCACGATCGCCAGCGCCGTCACCGCCCGCCTGAGCTTGTGGTTCGGTGCAAACACCACGCGGTAGCGATGCCGGTGCTTGCGCGGCGGCGGCACGAGATCGGCGAGCCGGTTGAGGTACTCAAACGGCGTGAGCTCGACGACGCCATTGGCTCCCGGCCGCGTGGACTTCCGCCCACGCCCCCGCCCGCCCCAGTTGGCCGCCTTGTGCCGCGGGAGCACGTATCGGACTTGGGTGATGCTGCCGGCTGGGGCCGCGGATCACGGAGAGTCGCTCGATCGCGAAGGGCGGCCGAGCGCAATACCGCAGCATGTGTTCGAGGGCTGACAATAGACACGCAGTTAGAGACGAAAGAGCGCGATGCGGACGCTCGCGTCTAGGGAAAACCCGCTGTTCTCCCAGGCGAACATGTCGGCAGCCGCAGAAGCGGCGAGCAGGTGAGCGAGCCTAAACCAGCGGATCACGCGGCGCCGTACCCGCTCAGCGAGCGGGACCAGATGGACTTGAGTGATCGGATGCGCCGGCAGGAACGCCGGCGGCCCGTCGCCGTTTGGCACGAAGACGCCATCGGTCGCACACACGTGCAGGTGGACATGGCGATTGAGCGCCGAGCCGAAGAGGTGCAGGAAGGAGACGGCGCCGTGTCGCGGGTGGGTGGCTGGGAGGGCGTCGGCGTCAATCGTTACGCCTACCGCAGCGCACAGCAGCCGCTCAATCTCGGCAAGAAAGATCCTCGTGAGGGCACTGACGGCGGCAGGCCGGTCGGTGAGAAAACATCGCAGCCGCTTCGGCACGGAGATCACCCACTGCCGCACGGGCGCCGGCGGGATGACGTGATCGGCGAGATGGGCGGCGGTCTGGGCCATGTGCGGGCCGTTGCAGGACGGACACACCCCCCCGTCCCTTGCAGGAGAAGGCCACGACAAAACCCTGGCCGCAGCCCGTGCAGAGAGCGCGTGCGAATCTATTCTGCCGCCGCCCAAGATGCGAGCGGGCCGCGGGAAACGCCGTCGCTCCACTTTCCCGTCATGACCTGGAGATTCCCGCGATGGATTATGACTGGCTGTTTTCTGCGACAGTTCAGCGGAAAACCGCAGGCATAAGGAACCGGGAACAAGCGAGTTACCCCTTCGGATAGATCGGCTATTCCCGCCCGCTTGTGCCCACGAAAACAGCGGTGTTTTCGTTACCCGCAGTGGCGGCGGGCGAACTCGCGAGCCTGGGCACGCCGAGAGGCGTGGCTTTCCAACAGATAGACGCCGCGACTGACCAGCCACTGGGCCAGCGACACGCGGAGATGGCGAGCGCCGCCGTCGGGCCGTCGCTCGTAGAGTTTGAGGATGACCGTGCCGTCGGGCATGAATCGCACATGCCGAACCGGCCGGTCGTTGAAAGTGGTGATTTTCACCGTGGAACCTTCCGTGAAAAAAAGAAGGCAGGGGCGGCACCCAATGGCGCCGCCCCTGCCGTGATGAACCTCGATACAACCGCCGGCTCAAATGCCCAGCGGCGCTTGCCGCCGACTGACGGAACGAAGATGATGTCGACGGACGCGTTGAACCTGCTTTCGACCCGGTGAAGCTATGCCGACTCTTTACGTGGAAACGTCAATCGTCAGCTACCTTCGTGGGCGACCGAGCAGTCAGGTCGTTGCTGCGGCGCGGCAACTGTTGACGCAACGGTGGTGGGGTGCAGAGCGGGCGAACTACGAGCTC
>JBIIGJ010000013.1:0-53802 GCA_044236455.1 Pirellulales bacterium | reverse complement strand
CTGCCGCGCCGCGACCTCGTGATAGAGGGAGGCCGCCGCGTCGCAGGAGAGCAGGAAGGAGTCGTCGCAGAAGGGCATCGGGGGCCGCCGGGCGTGAGGGAGGGAATCCACAGATGGACGCAAGAAAGATGCCACACAGCGACACGATACCCTGCCCGCTGGCGGCTGCGAAAGTGTGGCCAGACTCGGCAGGCGAACGGCTCCGTGCGGTTATCGGAACAGCACCCACGCCTGCCGCAGGGTCATCCAGAAACCCCAGGCCAGCGGAAAGGTAACCAGCAGCCAAATCAACACGAGCCAGATGCCGCTGCCGGCATGCGTCGGGCCGGCGGCCGTGGCGGGGCGGGATGGCCACCACGGGATGGCCTGAGGGTCGGCAGCCGGCAGGTGGCCCGACGGAGCGGGGCCGGTGTCGTCACTCCCGCGCGTCTGCGGCCTTTGCACGGGCTGCACCAGCAGATTGCAGACGAAGCCCGCGACGAGCAGCCCGGCCAGAAGCAGCATCGTCTGGTCGTAGGCCCGCGCCCGGGGCACGCCGGCCGTGACCTGATAGTCATTGAAATAGTTGACGAGCACCGGCCCGAGGATACCCGCGACGCTCCAGGCGGTGAGGAGCCGGCCGTGGATCGCGCCCACGTTGCCTGGGCCGAACAGATCGGCCAGGTATGCCGGGATCGCCGCGAACCCACCGCCATACATCGTCAGGATCAGGCAGAAGATGCCACAGAACAGGGGGATGTTGCCGGCGCGTCCAATGCCCGGCACTGCGGCATAGAGCGCCGCCCCCAGCAGGAAGAACACGCAATAGGTCGTTTTTCGGCCCAGCGTGTCGGACAGGGAAGACCAGAAGAACCTCCCCAGGATGTTGAACAGGCTCAAGAGCCCCGTGAAGCCGGCGCCCCTCGCCGCCACCTTGCCCAGCTGCGCGGTGTCGAGTTGCTCGAAGGAGATGTTCTCTCCGAGCAGCCTGCCTCCAAAAACCTCCTGCAGCATCGGCGAGGCCATGCCGATCACGCCGATGCCCGCCGACACATTCAGGCATAGCACCAACCAGAGCAGCCAGAACTGCCGGGTGCGCCAGGCCTGGCCCACCGTCATCGATTCGGCTGCTTGATGACTCGCGGCTGCCGTGTCCGTGGCAGACGCTTTGCCGCGCCAGCCTGCAGGAGCCCAGCCATCAGGCGGCACTCGGTAGGCGAACGATCCCAGCATCATGAAGACAAAATAGATGCCCGCGAGCACCAGAAACGTCTGCCAGACGCCGACCGATTCCGGCCCAGCAAAATACCTCATCAGCCTGTCGGCCAACGGCGAGCCGATCATGGCGCCGCCGCCAAAGCCCATGATCGCCATCCCGCTGGCCATGCCCCGCCGGTCCGGGAACCACTTGATGAGCGTGGATACCGGCGAGATATAGCCCAGCCCAAGGCCGATGCCGCCGATCACCCCCGACCCGAGCCAGAGGAGCCACAACTGGTGGAGAGAGACGCCGGCCGCCGAGATCACGAGTCCACCGCACCAGCAGCAGGCCGCCACAACGCCAACTTTTCTGGGGCCCGCCTTCTCGAGCCATGTGCCAAAGAGCGCCGCGCTCGACCCGAGGAAGACGAAGAACAGCGTGTACATCCAGCCCAGGAGCGGCTTGTCCCAGTCGCAGGTGGTGGTGGTGAGTTTCTCGAGGAAGCCCATGCCCGCCGGACAGAGGACCGGCGACGTGATGCCGACGGCCCGCGTGAGCGGCAGCCAGAACACCGAAAACCCGTAGGCCATGCCGATGCAGAGGTGAATGCACAGGGCTGCCGGGGGAACCAGCCAGCGGTTGAAATCCGGGCCCGCGATCGTGCGGTGCTTGTCGAGCAGTGTGCGGAAGGAGGCCATGGTGGAGCGTCATGCCAGCGGACGGTGATTTCAGCCAACGCACTCCGGCTCGCGTCGCCCCAGGATGAGATGCAGGGCCGGGCCGGCCGCCATCGTCGTGATCACGCACATCAGCACGCAGGCCACGAACAGACGGAGGTCGATCAATTCCGCATCGTAGGCCGCCGCCGCCATCACGATGCCGAGGATCCCCCGTGCGTTGAGACCGCAGCCGACCGCCAGCGACTGGCGGTTGTCCATGCCCGCCATCTTGCCGCCGATGAAGACGCCACAGATCTTGCCGACGAACGCGACGGCCGTGATCAGGATGACGAGCCAGACGTCGAAGCCCTTGATGAAGTCGGCGGCGATGGCCATCGAGACGAAAAAGATCGGCGTGAAGACCGCATAGGAAAACTCGCCAATGATCTCGAAGGGCTTTGGATGCTCCTGATAGACCTCGGCCAATGCGATGCCGACGACGAAGGCGCCGAGGAAGGAGTGGAGGCCGAGATATTCCGAGCCCGCCGCACCCAGCAGGCTGAAGAGCGCGATGCAGGAGATGGAGCCCGCAGGCTGGGGCAGATGGTGCCGCACCCACGCCATCATGGGCGGCAGCACGAATCGGCCCAGCAGCAGAATCCCGCCGATGAAGACGAACACCATCCCGAAGATCGCCGTCCCCTGGCCCTGGCCGGTGGCGTGCGGGCCAAACTCGGCGAGGATCACCGCGAACAATCCCCAGCCCACCAGGTCGTCCACCAGGGTCGCCGACATGATCGTCCGGCCGATCTCGCTCTTGAAGAGCCTCATGTCCATAAGGATCCGGGCGATCACGGGGTTGGCCGACAGCGATAGGATCGACCCCATGAACAGCGCCGTCGCAAACAGATCCTTCCGTGTCACCCCGATCACGTCAGGGAAGACGTAGCACATGAGGAATCCGAGCACGAGGGGGACGAGCGTGCCGACGATGCCCACCGAAAGCGCTTTGCGACCGATCCGACGGAATTCGCTGACGCTGATGTCGAGGCCGATCGTCACGATGAAAAAGAGCATGCCGACCCGCGCGATCGCGGTCCGTCCCCCCGCGATCGGTCCCGAGGGCGGGAAGAGCCACGCGAAGGTTTCCGGGGCGATTCGTCCCAGGATTGTCGGCCCCAGCAGCAGACCGCCGGCAATCTCGCCGACCACCGCGGGGATGCCGATCCTGCGGGCCGCGTGTCCCAGCACGAGTGCGACGAACAGCATCGCCGCCAGGTGCAGGCTCAGCAGCGTCCAATCCATGGCGGTCATGACGTGCCGGTCAGCGGTGGAGAGGGGGTGAGCGACTGCGCCGTCGCCAGAATTGGGTGCGGCGGTGCGGGAATGACTGCAGCGGATGATAGCGTGTGTGAGCGACTCTTGGGTGCCTCAAAGCAACGAGGCGTCCCGGGCCCATCGCGGGGCTCAAGACAAGGGACCGCCAGCCGTTACCGTCGGAGGGAAGTCGCCGCGGACTGGCGTGCGGTGGTGGCCGGGGTCATACTTTCATCTTTCCCTTCCCCCGGGACCGCTGTTCCATGGCAGGAGCCGACAATCCCGCGGCGCCGGTGCACCGCGTGCTGCTGGTCGACGACCAGAAGCTGATCGCCGAGGTGCTGCGGCGAATGCTGGCACCCTACGCCGACGTCGTCTTCGAATACTGCCGCGATGCCTCGGCCGCCGAGGCGACGGCCGAGGCCTTCCGGCCCACGGTGATCCTGCAGGATCTCGTGATGGAAGATGCCGACGGGCTGGAGATGGTCCGCCGCTACCGGGCGCTGCCGGCCACCGCCGCCGTGCCGGTGATCGTGCTCTCGGCGACGGAGGGGGCGGTGATCAAGGCGCAGCTGCTGGAATCTGGCGCCAACGACTACCTGGTGAAGCCCCCCAACCAGGTTGAACTGATTGCCCGCATCCGCGTCCACTCCGACGCCTACCGGCGGCTGCAGGAGCGGAACGCAGCCTTCCTCGCGCTGGAGCAGGAACGGTCCAAGTCGGAGCGGCTGCTGCTCAACATCCTGCCGGCCGCGATCGCCGAGCGGCTCAAGAACAATGAGCGGACGATTGCCGAGAGCTATCCCGCCGTCACCGTGCTGTTCACCGACCTGTGCGGGTTCACGGATTTCTCGCAGCATGTGGACGCCCACCATCTTGTCGAGCTTCTCGACGAGATCTTCTCGCTGTTCGACAACCTGGCGTCCGCCTACGGGGTCGAGAAGATCAAGACCATCGGTGATGCCTACATGGCGGTGGCCGGGCTGCCTGTGCCTCGCGGCGACCATGCCGAGGCTGTGGCCGAAATGGCCTTGGGCCTGCAGACGTCGTTCCGCCGCCTGATGGACGACCGCGGCCTGGACATGCAGGTGCGGATCGGCATCCACTCCGGCCCGGTGGTGGCCGGGGTGATCGGCAAACACAAGTTCATCTACGACCTGTGGGGTGACACGGTGAATATCGCCAGCCGCATGGAATCGCACGGCCAGCCCTCGATGATCCACGTCTCCCAGGCCACCAGGGAACTGCTCGAGGGCAGCTACCGGTTCTCCGACAGGGGGGAACTTCTGGTGAAGGGGAAGGGGATGATGCGGACGGCGTTCCTGCACGGCCGAAAGTAATGCGTGGGGGGGTGGTGCTTGCTCGGCCGCGGGAAAACCCTGCCCGGGGACCGACTTATTTGCCTTGCGCGATAATTGGAGCTAGGGTCTCTTGAACGCCCGCGAGGGCCGTACGGAATCTACGGGCTGAGGGTGTCTGGGCGGACTCGCTGCCCCAGCACCACTGCTTTTCGGTCGGCGTGCGCTCTCCCCTCTCCGACTCCTCCGGCTCCGTCATCCCCCATGACCAGTGTCCCCGGCGATCTCCACGCCACGCTCGACACGCTGCTCCAGCAGATTGGCTTGGAACTGGCGTTCGTCGATGTCGATGAGGAAAACGGTATTGCCGGCGTCCGCGAGCAGGTGCTGGCACTTGCCGCGGCACTCGATGCTGCTGCCGACGTGCCGGAGCCGGTCCGACAGGCCGTGGCCGCCGCCCGCTGCTGGCTCGACGAACGGTCTGCGGCCGATGCCCGCTTCACGAAGGAGACCATCGCCGCGTTCAACGCCTGGCATCCGTGGCTCGGCACGGCGCTGACGGCCTGGGCGCACGGCCAGCCGTGCGCCGCTGTTCCCGCCGGCTGGGCTGCTGCTGCGGCCAGTTCTGCCGCCCCGCCAGCGGCCGCTCCGGCCAAGGCCGCGGCCGTCGGCCAGGCGAACGACCAGTTTCAGGATCAGCAGGTCGAGATCTCGATGACCGCCGCCGATGCTGAACTCATGCAACTGTTCTGCGCGGAGGCACAGGACCTGCTCCAGGACATCGAGCAGGGCGTGCTCGTGCTGGAGACCAATCCCAGCGACGCCACCACGATCAACACGCTGTTCCGTGCGTTCCACACGTTCAAGGGGAACGTGGGCGTGATGAACCTGGTCGTGTTGCAGCAGCTCACGCACGAACTGGAATCGCTGCTCGATGCCGCCCGCCGCGGCACGTTCCAGTTGGGCCGCGAATCGTTCGACGTGATTCTGGCCGGTGAGGACGTGCTCAAGCGGTATGTCGAGGAATTGTCGAAGCTGATCGGCAGCCATGACCAAAAAACGACGATCCCGCTGCCGATTCCCCGGCTGATCGCCCAGGTCCGTGGCCTCTTGGCCCAGGGCCGCACGGCGGCTCCGGCGGCTCCGGCGGTCCGGCCATCGCCCACCCCTGAACGCGCCGCACCAGCCCCCGCTGCCGCGACGACGCCGCAGCCAGCCGTCGCGGTGCAGCAGGCTGCCGCAGCGGCCGTGCCGCTCCCAGCTGCTCCGGTGCCAGCGCCCCAGATCCCTGCTGCGCCGATCCCAGCGTCGGCAGACTCCGACAGTGACGCTCCGGCCCCCAAGGCCCAGCAGCGGTCGGCCGCCAGCACGTCGGCGGGGATCGTCCGCGTCGACACGCTCAAGCTCGACAGCCTCATCGACCTGGTGGGCGAACTGGTCATCGCGCAGTCGATGGTGGTGCAAAACACCGAGGCGACCACGGTCACCGACGGCCACCTCTCGCGCAGCCTCGGCCAGCTGCGCGGCATCACGTCCGACCTGCAGCGGACGGCGATGTCGTTGCGGATGGTGCCGATCCGCAGCACGTTCCAGAAGATGGCGCGGCTCGTCCGCGACCTGGCCCTTCAGCAGGGCAAGGACATCCAGCTCGTGCTCCAGGGCGAAGACACGGAACTCGACCGCACCCTCGTCGAGGAGCTCGGGGATCCGCTGATCCACATGATCCGTAATTCGGCCGACCATGGCATCGAGCCTGCCGAGGAGCGGCTGGCCAAGGGGAAGCCCGCCGCCGGCACGATCACGCTGCGGGCCTTTCATCAGGGTGGCTTCATCGTCATCCAGATCGAGGACGACGGCCGGGGTCTCAATCCCGATCGCATCCGTGCCAAGGCCATCGAGCGCGGCCTGATCCGCGCGGCGGACAACCTCGACGAGGAGTCCATCTTCGAGCTGATCTTCGCACCGGGTTTCTCCACGGCGGAGCAGGTCACCGACCTGTCGGGCCGCGGCGTCGGCATGGACGTGGTCCGCCGCAACATCGAGAAGATGCGGGGCACGATCGAGATTCATTCGGAGGTCGACCGCGGCACCACTTTCACCATCTCCATGCCGCTCACGCTGGCGATCATCGAGGGACTGCTCGTGGGCGTGGGCGACCAGCGGTACATCGTGCCGACGCTGGCGGTGCGGGAATCGTTCCGGCCACTGCCGGGCATGGTGTCCACGGTGCATGGCCGCGGGGAGATGGTGAGCGTCCGCGGACGGCTGACGCCGATGCTGCGGCTCGGCCGCCACCTCAACACGCCGAGCCGGGCGGTCGATCCCACGCAGGGCATCGTCGTGGTTGTGGAGTCAGGCCAGGACTCCCGCTGCCTGTTCGTCGACGAACTCATCGGCAAGCAGGAGGTGGTGATCAAGAGCCTCGGCGACATGTTCCGCAACCAGACCGAGTTCGCCGGCGCCGCGATCCTGGGTGACGGCCGCGTCGGTCTGATTCTCGACATCAATTCGCTCGTCAAACTGAAGTCCAAGAACGGCGACACGGCAGCCTAGCCGGGCCGCCCGCCCTCGTGTTGCAAGGATCCCCGGAACCATCCCCATGAAACCCACCGCCCACCAGCACGCCACCCCCCAGTCGGCCGCGGCCGCCCAGCCGGGCAAATACCTGACGTTCACGCTCAGCGACGAGTCGTACGGCATTCCGGTGCTCAAGGTCCGGGAGATCATCCGGCTCTGCCCGGTCACGGCCGTCGCCAACATGCCCGAGCACGTCAAGGGCGTGATCAACCTCCGCGGCAAGGTGATTCCGCTGGTCGACCTGCGGGCGAAGTTCCGCCTGCCGATCGGCGCTGACAACGAGCGCAACTGCATCGTGGTCACGCAGATCGCCGCCCCATCCGGCGGCACGCGGCTCTACGGCATCGTCGTGGACGGCGTCGAGGAGGTGGCCAACTTCACCGCCGAGGATATCGAACCCACGCCCGATTTCGGTGGCGGGCTCGACGCCCATTTCATCATCGGCATGGCGAAGTCGGGCAACGCGGTCAAAACCCTCATCGACCTCGACAAGATCTCCGCGGAGGATGACACGATCCCCATCCGCGAGCTCAAGGAACTGCATTCGTAGCGGCTCACACGGCTCCTCTCCACACGTCGTTCCTCATCACTCCCGCGCACCACATCCACCCATGAGCACCATGACCATCCCCCGCCGTATCACGCTCGGCTTCCTGATGTTGGTGCTCCTCTCGCTGCTCATCGGCGGGCTCTCGCTCTGGCAGTTGTTGGGCATCAGGCAGAACGTCGTGGTGCTGGCCGACAACTCGATCCCTTCGGTCGTCGCGCTCAACGACATCATCAAGCTGAACGCGGAAACGGCCGCGCAGGTGCGGATGATCGTCAGGGAGTCCGAAGCCGACGTGGCTACTGCCATCAGCGATACCGCCTTCCGCGCCGCGGACGGGAAGGGTGAGGAGCTGTGCACCGCCTACGCGAAGCTCTACTCCGACAGGGAGGACCAGCGACTCTTCACCGAGGCGACCGGCGTTCGCACGCAGTATCTCGACGCGGCCCGCAGGGTGATCGAGCTGGCCATCGCCGCGAAGCCGAAGGAGGCAAGGATCCTGATGCAAAGCGAGATGGATCCGCTGCTCGACCGCACGGTGAAGGGGTTTGACGAGGACATCACCTACAACATCGAGCTGGCCAAAGCCGAGGGCGTCAAGGCCAAGGACAACGCCAGGGTCACGACGTTGCTGATCATGGCGGCGATGGCGGCGTCGGCCCTGCTGGGCGGCCTGCTCGGCTGGAGCATCATCCGGGCCGTGTCCAGCGCCCTGGGGGCGATCTCGAGCGCGCTGCAGGACGGGGCCACCCAGACCTCGACCGCCTCCGGCCAGCTCGCTTCGGCCAGCAACTCGCTGGCCGCCGGCTGCAGCGAACAGGGCTCGAGCGTCGCCGAGACCAGCGCCGCCTTGGAGGAGATGTCGGTGATGATCCGCAGCACCGCTGACAACGCCGAGAAGGCGAAAGCCTTCGCACAGCAGGCGCGGACCGCCGCCCAGACCGGGGCCCAGACGATGACGGAGATGAACACGGCCATGCATGCGATCGAGGTCTCGAGTGCCGAGGTCGCCAAGATCGTGAAAAACATCGACGAGATCGCCTTTCAGACCAACATCCTCGCCCTCAACGCCGCGGTGGAGGCCGCCCGGGCCGGTGAGGCCGGGGCGGGGTTCGCCGTGGTGGCTGACGAGGTGCGTTCGCTCGCCCAGCGGAGCGCTGCGGCGGCCAAGGAGACCGCCGAGAAGATCGAGGCCGCGATCGCCAACAGCAAGCGCGGCTCCATGAGCTGCAGCAAGGTGGGCGAGTCGCTGGAGGAGATCGTGCAGAAGGTGGCGGCGGCCGACGGCCTGGTGGCGGAGATCGCCACGGCGGCCAAGGAGCAGGCGCAGGGGATCCAGCAGGTCGGCGTGGCGATGACGCAGATGGACAAGATCACGCAGAGCAACGCCGCCAATGCCGAGGAGAGCGCGTCGGCCGCTGAAGAGCTGAATAGCCAGGCCCACGCGATGCAGGACACCGTGCGGTCGCTGCGGTCGCTGGTCCGCCGCGAAAGCGGCAAGGTCGACGCCGGGCCGCCGCGAGAAAGGGCAGCCCGCGGCCAGTTGCGGCGTCCCGCCGTTGCGCCGCGCGGCCTGCCGGAGCCCAGGCGGACCGTGCCGCAGATCCAGATGCCCGACGACAAGGTTCTCAGCGATCAGGACGATCGGCACTTCGCCAATTTCTGAATCTGCATCGACCGGCCGGCGGTCGCTGGCCACGATACCGACTGACACCAACGGAGTGGGGAGTTCGTCACGACCATGGAGTTTCCCGCAGACGCCACGCTCACGGCGCAGGCTTACGAGTTTCTCGCCCAGTTGGTCTACGACCGCAGCCGCATCCGCCTGGGATACGACAAGCAGTCGCTGGTGTCGGGCCGACTCGGGCAGCGGCTGCGGGCCCTGGGCCTGAGCAACTACGAGCAGTATTGCAGCCTGCTGCGGTCGCCCCACGCCGAGGACGAGATCAGCGAACTGATCGACCTGATCTCCACCAACCACACCCATTTCTTCCGTGAACCGGCCCACTTCGCTGTCTTGCAACGTGACGTCCTGCCAACCCTCACCAGCCGGCTGGGGTTTGCCCAGCGGCCGTTGCGGTTTTGGTCGGCCGCGGCCTCATCGGGTGAGGAGGTCTACTCGTTGGCTATCGTGCTGGCGGAATTCGCCCGGATGCGGCCGGCGTTCACCTGGCAGATCGACGCCTCCGACATTTCCCAGCGGATGCTCGACCGCTGCCGCCGCGGCATTTACGCCGCCGACAAGGTGGAGCTGCCCTCCCCGGAACTTCTCGAGCGGTACTTTCAGCGTGGATTTGGCGAGCGCGAAGGGTATTATCGGGTCAAAGCCGAGTTGCGCCGCAACGTGGGGGTGCAGTACATCAATTTGTTCCAGCCGCAGTACCCGCTGCCCAAGGGGCTGGACGTGATCTTCTGCAGGAACGTGATGATCTACTTCGACGTGCCCTCGCGGGAGCTGCTGGTCAATCGGCTCACCGAACAACTCGCGCCCGGTGGCTACCTGTTCGTGGGCCATTCCGAGAGCCTGATCGGCATCCGCCATTCCCTGAAGTCGGTCTGGCCGAGCGTTTACTGCCGAACGCACTAAAGGTTACCCATGCCCATCCATACCCCTCAGACAACGTCCGGCCGGAAACTCCGGGTTCTCGTCGTCGACGATTCGGCGCTGGTGCGCAAGGCGATCAGCGACGCGCTGGGTCAGGATCCGGAGATCGAGGTGGTTGGTTCCGCCTGCGATCCCTACGTGGCCCGCGAGAAGATCCTCCGGCTCCAGCCCGACATCCTCACGCTCGACATGGAGATGCCGCGGATGGATGGGCTGACCTTCCTGCGCATCCTGATGGCGCAGCATCCGCTGCCGGTGGTCGTGGTCAGTTCGCTCACTCAGGCCGGGTCGAAGCTGGCAATGGACGCCATGGATGCCGGGGCGGTCGACGTGCTGGCCAAGCCGGGTGGCAGCACGACGGTCGGCGCCCTGGCGGAAAAACTCGCTTTCCACGTCAAGGCCGCCGCGGCGTCCACCCGCTTTCGCAACCGGCGTGCGCCGGCGCCACTCCCAGCCACTGCTCCCGTTCGCGGCCCGGCTGTGGTGCCCAGTTCCCCGGCCGTATCCGCGACGCCGTTGCCCGCGGCCCCGCCCGTCGTCTCGGTCCGGCCTCTGCTGGGTCGGGTCGATCCGCGGCAATTGATCGTCATCGGATCGTCCACTGGCGGCATCGAGGCCCTGCGGACCGTGCTGCCGCGGTTTCCCGGCACCATGCCGCCGGTCGTGGTCGTCCAGCACATCTCCGCCTATTTCTCGAAGGTGGTGGCGGAACGGCTCAACTCCGTCTGTGCCATGGACGTGTGCGAGGCGGAGGAGGGCATGGTCCTGCGCCGCGGCATGTGCGTAATCGCCCCGGGGGAACACCATCTGGCCGTCGGCTGGCAGGGCGATGCCTACCGCACGCGGCTCCTGCAAAGCCCCCCGATCCATCATTGCAGGCCGTCGGTCGACGTGCTGTTCCGGTCGGCCGCGGAGGCGGCTGGGAGACACGTGGTGGCGGCGCTGCTCACCGGCATGGGGAGCGATGGGGCGCTGGGGATGCAGGCGATCCGCAAGGCGGGCGGCACGAATATCGCGGAGGCCGAGCAGACCTGCGTCGTCTACGGGATGCCCAAGGCCGCGGTCGGGCTGGGCGTCGTCGACATGGTGCTGCCGCTGCCCCGGATCGCCGACGCCATCATGGACGTGACGGAGAAGAAGCCCGTCTGACGAGCCCCGCGCGGCTGCGATTTTCCGACCGGCAGAGTGGGGTCGCTTCGGCTGGAACGATTGGGAGGGCTCGGCAGGGAAAAATTTGGACCGCGTGGAAACCGGAGGTAGGCTTCCGATCATCCTGGCAAACTCTGCGGCTTGAGAAAATCTTTCGGGCGGCCCATGCCGGAGGATGCCCTCCGCTCTCTCCTCGGCCCCACCCTTGGCCCCAACGTCCACACCATGAATACGTCTGCCACGCCACGCCGCATCACGATCGGCTTCGTCGTCGTCATCCTCCTCTCGATGCTCCTGGGCCTCTGGTCGGTCTGGCAGATCCTGGGTATCAACCGCAACGTCGTCCAATTGGCGACCAATTCGGTGCCGTCGGTCGTCACGCTCAACAAGATCATCCAGGCCAATGCAGCGGCGTCGCAGGCAGCGTCGAACCTCGTCCGGGCGCTCGGCACCTCGAAGCAGGCGTCGGCCGAGGAGGCGGCGTTCAAGTTTAACAAGGGCAAGGGGGATGAACTCTGCGCGGAATACGCGTCGCTCCTGTCGGATGCCGAAGACGCCCGGCTGTTCAACGAGGCCAAGGCTTCCCGTGACGCCTATCTCGCCGCCGCGTTGAAGGCGATCGAGATGGCCCGGGATCAGAAGCAGGCCGCGGCTGGGGCCTTCATGGTCGAGCAGGTCGAGCCGCTCCTCGACCGTGCCATCGCCGGCTTCAACGAGGACATCGACTACAACATCATGCTGGCCGGCAAGGAGACGCAGTTCGCCGGCACCAAGGTGGCCAACAGCCTGTACTCGATCCTGCCGCTCCTGGCGGGGGTGGGGCTCATCGGCGGCCTGATTGGCTGGAACACGGCGCGGTCGACGAAGGCGGCGCTCGAGTCGATCAACGACGCGATTCAGGCCGGCATCGACAAGACCAACAACGCCCTGGCGGCGATCTCCGACTCGCTCCAGCAGGGGGCCGATCAGACCGCGTCGAGTTCGTCGCAGCTGTCGTCGGCCAGCCGGTCGCTGGCCACCGGGTGCAGCGAACAGGGGGCGTCGGTGACCGAGACCAGCGCATCGCTCGAGGAAATTTCCGCGATGATCCGGGCCACGGCCGACAACGCCACGAAGGCGAAGGAGTTTGCCAACCAGGCCCGTTCCGCCGCCCTGCTGGGCAAGCAGACCATGTCGGAGATGACCGTCGCCATGCAATCGATCGAGACATCGAGTCTCGACATCTCCAAGATCGTCAAGAACATCGACGAGATTGCGTTCCAGACCAACATCCTCGCCCTCAACGCGGCTGTGGAAGCCGCCCGGGCCGGCGAGGCCGGCGCCGGCTTCGCCGTCGTGGCCGACGAGGTCCGCTCGCTCGCCCAGCGGAGTGCCGCCGCGGCCAAGGAGACGGCCGACAAGATCGAGGCCGCGATCGCCAGCACGCAACGCGGCTCGAAGAGCTGCACAAACGTCGGCGACGCGCTGGAAGAGATCGTCGGCAAGGTGACCGAGGCCGACGTGCTCGTGGCCGAGATCGCCTCCGCCGCCAAGGAGCAGGCCCAGGGCATCAGGCAGGTGGGCGTGGCCATGACCCAGATGGACAAGGTGACTCAGGGCAATGCATCGAGCGCCGAGCAGACCTCGAGCGCTGCCGAGGAACTCAACAGCCAGGCCAGGCTGCTGCAGGAAAACGTCGAGCAACTGCGGGAGCTGATCGAGAGCACCTCGCGGTCGAGCGACCACGAGGCCGCCAGCGGTGGCAGGCCGCCGCGGGCCGTCGCCCAGCGGCCGGTGGCACGGAGCAGAGCCATTCCCAGCGGCCGGCACGACGGAGCAGACTGGCACGCAGCCGAGGCCCGGCGGCGGGTGGCAAGCATCGTGATGCCCGACGAGCGGAATGTGGCCGCCGACGGCGACGACGGCAACTTCCGGAATTTCTGAGCGGCCGCCGCGGGCGATGCGGGCAATCTGCGCAAGAGGGGCGTTCTCAAACCCTGCGGGGCGATGCTGCGTAGAAGTCCTCAACCCAAGGAGGACTGAATCATGGACGCTCATTTCCGCGAGTATCTGGCTTCGATCGCCGCCATGCGGGAGATCTACGGTGAGGCGGGGGAGGATCACCCCACGGAGTTCCACGACGACAGCGTGCCGGCGATGGCGGAGCCCGTCGCAGCCGAGGCCGTTCACGGCTCGATGTGGGACGTCTAGCCGGCGACGGGGGCCGTCACTGGACGCGCTTGCCTGAAATCCCGGTGCCCAGCTGGTTCTGACCGGAATAACTCCCGCCGTGGTTCGACAGCTTGCACGTGTCCACCCACGCGCCCTCGGGGGCCTCCGGATTTTCCCAGCGGATGGTCAGAACGTCGTCTTTGAGGGCCCATGTGTGCGGCGCGTCGGGCGCACCGATCGTGCCGTTGGAATAGAACGTGATCGTTGCGGAATCGCGGCCAGCGATGACGTGTGCCCACACGGAATCGAGCTGGGGCTGGTTGGCCAGGTCCAGCATGCCGTCGAGCAGTTGCCATTCGTCTTTGAGTTCGGCCATGGACGCGTCTCCCTGGAAGATGGACCGATAGGCCTTTTCCAAGGCCGTCGCGGCAGCCTTGTAGGCCTGGCGGGCCGCCGCACTTTCCTTGCGCAACGCCGGCACCAGGGCCGACGGCAGCACCCCCCGGCGCGTCAAGGATTCCCTGGCCATCTCGAAGGCGGCCGCCGCGTCGGCATCGCCCTGCCTACGGGCGTCGGCCAGCGAGTCGTCGATGGCCGACAGCAGCCGTGCCGTCGCGGACTGCACGGCCGCCTCGTATTGCTGCCACGCCTTGTCGACCGCCGGCAACTGGCTGCCGTTTCTCGGGCGGGAGACTGTGCCCTCGGTCCGCAGTGTCTCGGTGGCCTCGAGCAGATCCTCGAGGGTCTTCGGCCCGCCGGCCTGCTGCGCCAGGCAGGCGATGATGGGCCCGGCCAGTGAGATCGTGAGCACGAGCGCCCGAATCACGGCTGTTCGCATAGGCCACCCTTTCCGGTCCTGTCTGACCGCTCCTGAGCCGGGCATTGTTGTCTGTCCATTCCTATCCTATGTGGAGCCATCCCTTTGAGCGATCGCTTCGCCGTTGGCATTGAGGACCAGCACTTTTTCAGCGGACATGTTTCATCCTTTTGTGAAGCCAGCCACGTGAACGCCGAACAGCTTACATGCCAGCCGTCGGCCTGGCGGCAGGCTCTGGCAGGGCGTGGCACATGGCCTGCTCCAAGCTGGGCTTCGAATACGCCCCCCCACCCACTACTTCTTCGGGATGTAGGCGTTGACTCCCACGATCACCTTCTTGCCGTCCACCACGCAGTCGGTCTCCTTGTTGCCGTAGGTGGAGGCAACGACCAGCGTCTTGCCGCTGGCCGACTTTTCCGGCTTGGCGTTCAGGGGAATTCTGAGCACCAGCTCGTCACCAACGATTTTTGCTGAAAAAGCCATGGATCCAGTCCTTGGATTCGATGCGGGGATGCGGGAGCCGCAGAGTCTACAATTCCTGACCGATCCCCCCCGCCGAATACTATTTTTCAGTCCCCCATCCCTGGAGCCATTCCCATGAGCGAACACACCTACAAAATGATCGAGTTGGTTGGATCTTCCCACACCAGCATTGAAGAAGCCGTGAAGAACGCCGTGGCGAAGGCAGCCATCGATGAAAAAAGCCTCCGCTGGTTCGAAGTGCTGGAAACGAGGGGGCACATCGAGGACGGCAAGATCGCCCACTGGCAGGTAACGGTGAAGATCGGGGCGACTTTGGATTGAAGAGGGGCATCCCGTGAACGAGTGGGTGGCGTTCGGCATCGTTGCCGTAAGCGGACTCACGCTCCTGATCCACGGGCTGGCGGAGAAATACGATGAGCATCACCCACCAGGAAACCGAAGCCGTAGCGACGAGCGCGTGTGGCCCGCCTTGGAAATCCTGACCCAAGCCTCTGGGGTCCACGGGGGATCCAACGTGTGTGACTGACGCCACCGTGGCATGGCTCACGGCATTCACCGTCCAGAAACGCCGAGAGGCAGAAGGTTTGGCCACCTCCTGCCTCTTGGTGCCACTCTAGACATGAGTGGCGTAGCTCCCCGAGTAGGATTCGAACCTACAACCTAGCGGTTAACAGCCGCTCGCTCTACCGTTGAGCTATCGGGGAATGCGTCGATCCAAAATAACCTAACCGCCTCGGGAAATCGATGGGGGTTCGGGGCGTTGCCCTGGGCCATGGGGTGGCCGAAATAGAGGGCCTGCCGCGGAAAAACCGCCGTCAGCCCTCCGCCGCCGGCCGCTCCTTTTCCATCAGCACCCGGTTGCCCCGGGCGCTGTACTCGACGCGGGTCATGAAGTTCCGCATCAGCATCACGCCCCGGCCATTGGGTGCTTCGAGCCGATCCTCCAGCCTGCAATCCGGCACAGCCTTCGGATCGAAGCCGGAACCCTCGTCGGCCACCTCGATCCGCGCCAGCGTCGGCGAGACCATGCAGGCGACCCGCACGACCTTGCCGGGGTCCAGCTTGTTGCCGTGGACGATCGCGTTCACGATCGCCTCTTCGACGGCGAGGTGGATCGCGAAGATGTCCGACGGCGACCAGCCATGGGCCCCCAGTTGCTCGAGCAGATCTTCCGTGACCAGGCGGCTTGCGCCCCGCTCGCTGGGCAGATCGATCTCGCGGCGCCATGCCGCCCCATCCGCGGGCGGTTTCGTCGAGTGATTCTGGTGTGCCATCGCGTGTCTCCCGCCCATCGCCGCCGCGTCAGGCCGCGCCGCTCACTCAAACGCCGAGATCGCTTCGGCTTCATCCTTGCGGATATCGAAAATCTTGTTGAGCTTCGTGATCTGGAAGACTTCGAGGATCTCCGGACGGATGCCACTCATCTTCATCCGTCCCCGGTGTGACTTGACCTTGCGGTCGAGCGTGATCAGCTTGCCCAGGGCGGCGCTTGAGAGGAACTCCACGCCGCTGAAATTGAGCAGCAGGCTCTTGCGGTTGTCCTGCTCCACCAGGCCAAACAGCTCGGCGCCGAGCTCAAGAATGCCCGCCTCGTCCAGGATTTTCTTGTCCAGAAATTTCACGACCGTGACGTCACCAACCTTGGAGACGTCGATCCGCCGATGCGTTGCCATGCAGACTCTCGTTGAAAACCGTCGCCCCGCCGCGGCGCTCGATTCTGTGGGGCGGCTGGCGTCAGGCTCTAGGAAGGAGCCTGAGAGTAGCCGGTCGGCACGCCATTTACCATGAGCCTCTCCCATGAGAATGCCATGAGCCGCAACCCCGTGCTGCCAAACTGGCAGAGGCGGTTGCGGGCAAAGGATGGTGGGTTCGCGAGAAAGGGGGCCCATTTCTCCCGGGCATCCCCGCAAATGCGGCAAAATCCCGCTCGTTCGGCGCGCCAGTTGCTTCTTCCGGTGGGGCCTGTCTGATGGCGTTCTGATCCGGCAGGTCGACGGCCCCCTCCTCCTCTCACTTCACCTCTCACTTTCGCTGCAGAAAGGTTTCGAGCATGACATCCACCGCGAGCAAGCCCGCCAAGAAAAAGTCGAGTCTGATCCCGCTGGGTGACCGCGTGGTCGTGGAGCGCGAAGAGAGCGGACAGAAGACCGCCGGAGGCATCCTGCTGCCCGATTCCGCCAAGGACAAGCCGGCCCGCGGCACCGTCGTCAGCGTCGGTGAGGGTAAGTTCGACGACAAGGGGCACCGCCATCCCCTGCAGGTGAAGCCGGGCGACCGCGTCGTGTTCACGAGCTACGCTGGCGAGGCCTTCAAGGTGGGCGACGACGAACTGCTGCTCATGCGCGAAGACGACATCCTGGCCGTGCTGGGCTGATCGCCGGTTCGACGCATCCACCTCCGGCGGACCGTTCCCGGATCCATCCCCACTCCCATCCACCATCCCTTCCACCAGAACCCTTTCCGAGGAGATTTGACCCATGTCCAAGATGATGGCATTCGATCAGGAAGCACGTGAGGCCATGCGGCGCGGCGTCGCCAAACTGGCCCGCGCCGTGAAGGTGACGCTCGGCCCCAAGGGCCGCAACGTCATCCTGCAGAAGAGCTTCGGCTCGCCCACGGTCACCAAGGACGGCGTGACCGTCGCCAAGGAGATCGATCTCGAGGATGTCTACGAGAACATGGGCGCCCGCATGGTGCGCGAGGTGGCCAGCAAGACCAGCGACGTGGCCGGTGACGGCACCACGACCGCGACGGTGCTGGCCGAGGCCGTCTTCAACGAAGGCCTGCGGGCCGTGGTGGCGGGCGTCAATCCGATCCAGATGAAGGCCGGCATCGAGAGGGCGGTCGAGGACATCGCCGGCAAGCTCAAGGAGATGTCGATCCCGGTGAAGGGCAAGAAGGAGATGGCGCAGGTCGCGTCGATTGCCGCCAATAACGACCCGGAGATCGGCGAACTGCTCGCCGAGGCCATGGACAAGGTCGGCAAGGACGGCGTGATCACGGTCGACGAGGGCAAGAGCCTCAAGACCGAGGTCGAGTGGGTCGAGGGCATGCAGTTCGACCGCGGCTACCTCTCCCCCTACTTCGTCACCAACCCGCAGCAGATGCAGTGCGTGCTCGACGACTGCTACGTGCTCGTCTTCGAGAAGAAAATCTCGAGCGTCAAGGACATCGTGCCGCTGCTCGAGGCCGTCGTGAACGCGGGCAAGCCGCTGCTGATCGTGTCGGAGGAAGTGGACGGCGAGGCGTTGGCCACGCTCGTCATCAACCGGCTCCGCGGCACCTTCCAGGTCTGCGCCGTGAAGGCCCCGGGCTACGGCGACCGCCGCAAGGCGATGATGGAAGATATCGCGATCATCACTGGTGCCACGGCCGTGTTCGAGAACCTCGGCATGAAGCTCGAAAGTCTCGGCCTGGCCGAACTGGGCCGCGCCAAGAAGGTGATCGTCGACAAGGACAACACCACGATCATCGAGGGCGCCGGCAAGACCGCGGCGATCAAGTCGCGGATCGAGCAGATCCGGCACGAGATCGCCGCCGCCACCAGCGACTACGATCGCGAGAAGCTGGAAGAGCGGCTGGCGAAGCTCGCCGGCGGCGTGGCGAAGATCAACGTCGGTGCCGCGACCGAGAGCGAGATGAAGGAGAAGAAGGCCCGGGTCGAAGACGCACTGCACGCGACGCGGGCGGCCGTGGAAGAGGGCATCCTGCCGGGTGGCGGCGTGGCCCTGCTGCGGGCCAGCTCGCAGGTGAAGCCGAAGGGGCTGTCCGACGACGAAACGGTCGGCTTCAACATCGTGGTTCGCGCCTGCCGGGCTCCGGTGACGATGATCTCGTCGAATGCCGGACAAGATGGCTCGATCGTCTGCGAGAAGGTGCTCTCGGGCAGCGGCAACTTCGGCTACAACGCCGCCACGAACGAGTATGAAGACCTCGTGAAGGCGGGCGTGATCGATCCGGCGAAGGTGACGCGGACGGCGCTGCAAAACGCCACCAGCGTGTCGACGCTGCTGCTCACCAGCGACGCCCTGATCGCCGAGAAGCCGAAGGATTCCAAGCCGAAGGCCGGCGGTGCCGGCCACGGCGGCGATTACGACATGTATTGAGCCCGTGGGCATGCCGACGGCATGCCCCGAGCACTGCAGATTCGAGGCCGGGGCGTCCGCTTGGACGCCCCGGTTTTTTCATGGTGCTTGCGGGGAACCCGCGCGGTTGCGCCATCAGCGATTGGGCTTCGTGAGGCTCTCGAGCGGCACGAAGCCATCGCCGCCGCCGGGCACGGCTGGCGGCTGGCACGGTGGGGCGAAGAACCGCTTCTTGAGCGACCAGGCCAGCCAGAGAGTGGCTACGGCCGCGACAGCGATGGCGATGAAGTCCTGCATGGAATGGAGGCGTTGAGCCGCCCAGCGCATGGAGGCGTCTAGCCGCCCAGCCAGGTGCCGATCTGGTAGGTGGCGAAGGCCGCCAGCCAGGCCAAGACGGTCATATAGGTGAACGTGACGACGGGCCAGACCCAGCTGTTGGTCTCCCGGCCGATTACGACCAGCGTACTGGCGCACTGCGCACACAGCGCGAAGAACACCATGATCGATAGGGCCACCGGCAGCGTGAAGACCTTGCGGTTCGTGCCGTCCCAGGTGGCGGCGCGGAGCCGTCGCACCAGCGCCGTGCCCCCCTCCTCCTCGCCGGGGTCGATGTCGCCGAGGTTGTAGATCACCGCGAGCGTGCCGAGCACCACCTCGCGGGCCGGAAAGCTCGCGATCGCGGCGCATCCCAGCCGCCAGTCCCAGCCCAGCGGCCTGACGAGCGGTTCTACCAGCCGGCCCAGCCGGCCCAGCACGCTCTGCCGCTGGGCGGCGCCGCGACGGGCCGCGGCGAGCCCGGTCTCGGTGTCGAGCGAGGCAAGTTCCTCGGCCACCTCGGCATGGTCGGGGTGGCTCTCGGGCAGGCCGGAGAGCCGCGTGGCAAGGGCCGTGCGGGTGGCAGCCACCTCGGCGTCGATGGCGGTGTCACTGTGCGGATAGCTTGCCAGCGCCCAGATCACGATGCTCACGGCCACGATCAGGGTGCCGGCGTTCTGCAGGAACGACCCCACCGCCTCGCGGACCCGCTCCAGCACGACCTGCCACTGCGGCCAACGCCAGCCGGGCAACTCCAGCACGAAGGGCTGCGGGGGCCCGCGAAATACGGTCCGGGACAGGACAAACGCCACCAGTGCGGCCGTCACCACGCCCACGGCGTACATGCCGGCGAGCACCAGCGCCGGCAGCCGTAGCCAGGAAACACCGACCGCGATGTTGGGCACGAAAGCGCCGCAGAGGAGAAGATAGACCGGCAGTCGGGCCGAGCAGCTCATCAGCGGCGCGACCAGAATCGTGAGCAACCGGTCGCGGGGATTCTCGATCGTTCGCGCGGCCATGATGCCGGGAATCGCACAGGCGAAGCTCGACAGCAGCGGAATGAACGATTTGCCGCCCAGGCCCACGCCGCACAGCAGCCGATCCATGAGAAAAGCCGCGCGGGAGAGATAGCCGCAGCCTTCCAGGATCGCCACGAACAGGAAGAGCATCGCGATCTGTGGCACGAAGACCACCACGCCACCCACGCCAGCAAGCACACCGTTGACCACGAGCGAACGGATCGCGCCCTCGGGCAGGAGGCTCTCGGCCAGTCCGCTGATCGAATCCATCGCGCTGGAGATGCCATCCATGAGCGGCGTGGCCAGCCAGAAGATCGACGAAAACATTGCCAGCATCGTGACCACGAACACGAGCGTGCCCCAGAGGCGGTGGGTGAGCACGTCGTCAATCCGGTCGCCGAGCGGACGGTGGGCGGGCGGCCGCCGATGCACGATGCCCGACAGCAGCTCCTCGATCCAGGCGTAGCGGGCGATCGCCTCACGGGCGGCAGGTTCGTGACGGTTGTCCACCGCCGCCAGATGGGCGTCGAGTCCCCGCGGCGGCTGTGGGTGCGATTCCAGCACGGCCAGGACGGCATCGCCGAGGGCTGCGATGCCAGTTCGCGTGGGCGCCACCACGCGGACCACCGGACAGGAGAGCCGGCGGCCCAGTTCCGCATGGTCGATCGTGATGCCCTTCTCGTCAGCTACATCGGAGAGGGTCAAAGCGATCACGGTCGGCAGGCCGAGGGCAATCGCCTGCGTGGCGAGGTAGCAGTTGCGCTCGAGATTGGTCGCATCGGCGACCACGACCACGCAGTCGGGCGTGGGCACGCCGGGGAGCCGACCGTGGAGCACGTCGACGGCCACCTGCTCGTCGGGGCTCTTGGGCACGAGGCTGTAGGTGCCCGGCAGGTCGATGAGTTCAATCGCCCGGCCGCGATGGCTGAAGCGACCAAGCTTCTCCTCCACGGTCACGCCGGGATAATTGCCGATTCTGGTCGGAATGCCGGCCAGCGCCGAGAAGAGGGTGCTTTTCCCGGTATTGGGATTGCCCAAGAGGGCGACGACGATGGCAAGGCCGTCCCTTCCGGCAGGCGAACGGGTGCCATCGGGCAGAGCAGGGCCGTCAGGCGTAAGGCTCATGGTGTTCGCTGCGGGTCACTTCGCAATGGCCACGCGGGCCGCCTCGTGGCGGCGGATCGAGAGTCGGTAGCCGCGGAGTTCCAGTTCCAGGGGGCCGCCCAATGGCGCCGTGCCCACCACGCGGACGTTCACGCCGGGAGTGAGCCCCATCTCCAGCAGTCGCAGCGAGGTGGAATCGCTCCCGAAAACGTCGGCGACACGGGCGGTGGAACCGATGGCGACTTGTTCGAGCGACACGGGCAAACTCCTCGAAAAGGCAACACCTAGCAGGGGCAAAACAAACACTCTTACCGGCAGACAAAGTTGAGACTGAGTCTCAATCCATCCGTATAGTGTAGAACCTGGCAGCAGCCGCGGCAACTGGTTGGCTTGAGCGGGCTCAAAAATGGCTGGATGTGGTCTGTTTGTGACGGGCACCGATACCGACGTTGGCAAGACGGCGGTGGCGGTGGCGATCGTGCGGAGCCTGTTGCAGCAGCGGCGGCACCCGGGGCTGCGGGTGGGCGTCTACAAGCCCGTGGCCAGCGGCGTGATGCCGGGCTCGTTTCCCGAGAGTGACGCGACGCGGCTCTGGGAGGCGGCTGGCCGGCCGCTATCGCTCGAGGCCGTCTGTCCGCAACGGTTCGCGGCACCGATCTCGCCTCCCAGGAGTGCCCGCGCGGCAGGCCACCGGGTGGATGAACGGCTGCTGCGGGACGGCTTCACGGTGTGGCGGGACGCAAGCGACATCGTGATCGTCGAGGGGGCGGGAGCGCTGTTCTCGCCATTGGGGGATGCGACCAACAACGCCGACCTGGCCCGCGACCTCGACCTGCCGCTGGTGGTGGTCGATACGGCGCGGCTGGGTGCGATCGGCCGCACGCTGGCGGTCGTGGAGGCCGCGGCCGCTCGCGGGTTGCGGCTGGCGGCCGTCGTGCTGTCCCATGCAGAGCCGTTGGCCGGCGGCGCCGATGACCCATCCAGCCCGCGTGCGATCGCCCGCGACAGTGCCAGCGACGTGGCCGAGCTGATCAGGCCGGTGGCGGTGGCGGTGCTTGGGCACGACGCCGCTGCGATCGAGCCGGACCTCGATTGGCTGGCGCTGGCGTCATGCGGCCGGAGTCCGCCGGCTTCCGCGGCGGGATTCCAGTCAGCCGGCAGGCCACGTCCCACGTGAAACTAGAAGCACAACCGCTGCTCACCGCGCTGTTGATGCGACGGTGCCCTGGCCGACGGGCGGCCGGGCGGCCTGCTCCGCCTTCAGGTTGCTGATCGAGAGCCGCATCGCCACCTTCCAGACGCCATCGGCATCGGGCGTGACGATCCAGTGGGGCATCACCACCACCGACTGGTGCACCAGTTCAAAGCCACCCTCGGACTGGCTCACCGACTGGATGGGAAAGGTCCACATGCCCGCGGCCAGACCGTTGCTCGGCTCGGCGAAGGTCAGCCGGGCATCGATCCCGAGCCAGTCGTCGACCAGCCCGAACGCTCGCACGTCGGCCAGATCGAGCCGGCTGCCGAGCTCACCGAGATCCCGCTTCTGGTCGTCGTAGAAGAACCGGCCCTCAGCCCGGTCCGGCATGCCGGCGAAGTTGAACTCGACGGCGAGATGCTGGCGGAAGTCGCGGGGCAGCCCCTCGAGCTTGTAGGCGATCTCGAGTGTCCGCGAGCCTGCCTCCAAGGTCACCGCCTTCGAGAGCGTGAACGGAATGCCCCAGGCATTGCCTGCCCGCGAGAGCAGCACCTGGATCCGCCCCGGATTGCGGCGGATGCTCGCCTCGTAGCTGCCCGCCGCGAAATCGCCGCGTTCCATGGCCGTGCCCGCGGCGATGTGTTCGGCATCGGCATCGCAATCCCAGAAGTGATCGATCAGGCTCTTCCGCCGCGATGCGTCGTAGCAGACCAGCCGCTCGAGACCCTCCTGTTTGAACCTGGCCACCTGTGAGGCGTCGACCACGCTGCGGGCGTTGCCGGGGCCGGCCAGCACCTGCGCATGGTAGGCCTCGGGCCGCCGGTCGAGCGTGGCGAGGAGGTTGTGCTCCTGGTCGCGAAGGTCGAGTTCGTAGAGCATGCCGCTGCGGGCCGGCGCGATCCAGACATCGAGGCCGTCGCTGGAAAGGCGGACCTCTGTCCGACCGTCGAAGTCGTAGTCGTCGGTCGTGGCCTCGACCCACGGCGCCCGCCGGCCCTCCGCCCGGTCGGCGGCGGTGTCGGCGGCGATCAGTTCGCGGTAGATGGCGTTGCGGAGGTGCGGCAGGTAGATGCCGCCAAAGGCGCCGTGCCAGTAAGCGCAGTTGCACTGCCCACGGTAGAGGGCCTGCGTGGCCTCCGCCAGCGCCGCGGCAGCGGGCCCGGTCAGGGCGGGCTGCGTTGCCGCGAGTCGTTCCAGCCGCCGGCTCACGGCCATCATCCGGGCATACATCTCGTTGGCCTCCGGATACCGCATCCGGAAGTTCCGCCAGGAGCCGCCCCGCAGAAACCGGGTCACGACGCCCAGCCGTTGATCCGCTCCACAGGTCTTGCGCGCGTCGATGCAGGCCAACTGTGATTCCGGCGGCAGCACCCATTCCATCATTTCGCGGTAGCTGCATTCCGGCAGCCAGACCGTGCCGGCCGGCGGCACGTCGCGGACCACCTCCGACGGCAGGCACATCTGAATCCAGTCGGCGTTGGCCTCGAGCAATCCGAAAAAAGTCTCCAGCCAGCCGTCGTCGAAGCATGTCTTCCGCGTGTCGGGCCAGACGCCAAACTTCTCGCCGTCGTCGCCGAAGACCGCCAGCGCCCCGTGCCGCCGCGCCGCGAGGAACCGCAGATGATCGATCGTGGCCTCTGGCGCCGCGAAGGGGATCACGTAGCGGAGGTGCTCGCTGACGGGAAAGACGGCGAGCGTGGCGCCGTCGCCCTCGGTGAGCCAGTGGCGGTCGAGCTGCTCGTCGGAGAGACCGGCAGCTTTGAAGTGCGAGTCGTCGAGAATCGTCCATTCGATGCCGGCGGCGGCGATGTCGCGGGTCATGCCTGGGTCCCAGACCCGCTCGGCCACCCACATGCCGTTCACCTTCGTCCGGAACCGGCGCTCGAGCCACTCCGTCGACATGCGGATCTGACCGATACGGTCCCGCGACGGCAGCATCGCCAGCACCGGCTCGTAGAACGCGCCTCCTACGATCTCGATCTGCCGCTCGGCCACGAGGCGGGCGATGCGGTCGAGGTAGTCGGGGTGGTGGCGGTCGAACCACTCGGCCAACGGGCCGCTTGTGTGGAGCGCCAGCCGGATCCCGGGATGGCGTTCGAGGAGTTCCAGAAACGGCAGGTAGCTGTCCCGGTATGCCTGCTCGATGACGCCGTCGAAGTTGCCGACGGGCTGGTGGTCGTGGAGAACGAAGACGAGCCGGACGGCTGGTGACATGGTGGCAACCGGGGGTGACGCTGGAGAAGGTGCAGCGTGATTGTCAGGTCTGCCCATACCCGCGCCAAACGGGTTTTTGCCATTTTTCGCCGGCCGCTGGCCCGCTGCACAGCGGCCTGTAGGGCTGATGCCGGCTGGGAAACTTGGATGGGAACGCTTGCGAGACGGGTCACGCCTCGCGGAGCAGCCGGGCCGAATCGTGCGGCGTGGCGGTGGTGATGTGGCAACCGGTGCCCAGTTCAAAGCCGGCCAGGCCGTTGATCCGCGGCATGATCTCCAGATGCCAGTGCCAGCGGGCTGGCACGGGGACCCCCGGCTGACTGGTGGCAGGCCGTGTGCCATGCTCGGCATAGGGAGGCTGGTGGAGCCACCAGTTGTAGTCGGCCCCTGGCACGAGTCTGTCGAGCCGGCCGATGAGCGACTGCGTCAGGGCCGCCAGCGCTGCGACCCGTTCAGGGCTCGTCGCATGGAAATAGGTCTCGGCCACACGCGGCAGGATCCAGGTCTCAAACGGCTGCCGCGGTGCGGGAGGCACCACTGCCACCAGGTCCCCCACCTCCTCCACGATGCGTTCCTCGGCCAGAGCCTGTCGCAGGAGGTCGCCGAAGGGATCCGCGGCCCGGCCCGCGGCGATGCGTTCGGACTGGATCACCGGTGGCACGAAGTCGAGGCCGACGAGCTGGCTGTGCACGTGCTCGAGCGATGCGCCTGCCTTGGCCCCGGAATTTTTGAAGACCGTGGCCCATGCCAAGTCGCCGCGGTGGGAGAGCGTTGCCAGCCGCTCCCGGCACATCTCCCAGACATCCCGCCAGCTGGCGGGAGCGATGGCCAAGATGCTCCGCACGTGTGCCGGCGACTCGATCACGACCTCGTGCACCCCGTGAGCGGGTCGCGGGGCCGGTGCCCGGCGGCCGTCAGCCGCCGCGGCGCTGGTGGCTGCGGAGGGCGCTACAGTCGCGATTGGAAACCGGTTGGGCACGATCCGGGCCCGCCAGGGCTCGGCAGGGGAGCGGGGCACCCGCAGCAGGGCGGGGGGGGTGAGCGACTCGTTGCCGGCGCAGAAGGGGCAGTGGACCGCGGCCCCCTCCAGTTCGTTGGGCCGGTCGGCCCGCTGCGGGGCCACCACGACTGTCCGGCCCGTGAGCGGATCGTGGTGGAGACGGGGCGCTTGGTCGGTTGAACGCATGGAACTGTCAAACGCCCGGAACTGTTGAACGAGCAGACAAGGGCCCGTAGACTCTCTGGTTCTTCCCCGGAGAACCTTACCATGCTCACCGTCGGCGATGCGTTTCCCCACTATTCCGCCCAGGCCTGCGTTGGCACAGGCAAGGACGACGTCAAACTGCTCACCAACGCCGACTACGCCGGCCGGTGGGTCGTCTATTTCTTCTACCCGAAGGATTTCACGTTCGTCTGCCCGACGGAGATCGCTGAATTCAACAAGCAGGTGAAGGCCTTCGGCGACCGCGACACGAGCATCGTGGGGGGCAGCACCGACAATGAGTATTCCCATCTCGCCTGGCGGCGGGCCCATGCCGACCTGACGGACCTCAAATTCCCGCTGATTGCCGCCCAGAAGCTCTCGGCCGAGCTGGGGATCCTGGAAAAGACCGAGGGCTACTGCCTGCGGGCGACCTTCATCGTGGACCCCAATGGCGTGATCCAGTGGGTCGACGTGAATCAGGGCCGGGTGGGGCGAAACGTGGCCGAGGTGCTGCGGGTGCTCGACGCCCTGCAGAGCGATGAACTCTGCCCCTGCAACTGGAAGAAGGGCGATCCTTACGTGAAGGTCGGGTAGCCCGCATGGCCCTGCAACGGCGGATTGCCGCCCGGACCCCATCCCGGACCTGGTCGCGGAAATTCGCCGACGCCTGCCGAGGCCTTGCCCGGGCCGTGCGGACCCAGACGAGCTTCGGTGTGCATCTGCTGGCGGCCGGGGCGGTCGTGGCCGCGGGGGCCCTATTCCGCGTCTCGGCCGGGGAATGGTGCCTGCTGACACTGGCCATCGGCCTGGTGCTGATGGCGGAGATCTTCAACACGGCACTTGAGTCGCTGGCCCGGGGGCCGGGCAGCCGACGGCATCCACGGCTCCGCGACGCGCTCGACATGGCCAGTGCCGCGGTGCTGCTCGCGGCGATCACGGCCGCCTTGATCGGCGTGATCGTGTTTGGCCCGAGGCTCGTGGCCTTGCTGTAACAAGGTGGCGCAAAAAGAAGCCGCGACAGCGGTTGACGCTGTCGCGGCTCTGGTGTGCGTGGCGCTCGCTCGAGGTTCAGTCGAAGCTCAGGCGATCGAAGCCTCGATCATCTTCCGGCGGGCCTGAGCCCGGCGGCGGGTCCAGCTGCTCCAGCCGAACATCGCAATGCCGATTCCGGCGAAGACGATCGTCGAGGGCTCGGGCACCGCATAGAGGACGCCCGCTCGGGGACCGCTCGTAAAGAACTCGAACTGCCGACCGTTGCCAAGATAGGTGGACTGCCAGCTGTCCGCAGAGATCTTGCTGAAACTCACGGTTCCATATGTGCCGGTCATCGTCACGGACGTAAAGTCTCCGGTCAACGCATTGGTATCCACGGAGAACAGGTTCCAGAAATCCCCATTGAGGTTGGCATTGAAGGAGGTCGGCTCAAACTCCATGTCGATCACCAAGGCACCACCAAAGATGGTGTTCCCTAAGACCGACACGCTATCGAAATTCGACTCACCAATGGCCATTGACGACGTCGCGCTGGAATTCAACGTGAGGTTCCCACCAACCTCAATGCTGCCGAAATTGACGGCACTGCCAGGCTGAAGTGTGCCGGTCACACTGAGGTCGTTGATCGACACCGAGGCCGCATTGCCCGTGTTCAAGGTTGCTCCGCCATCGACGACGACATTGCCGTTCGGCAGCGAGGCGCCAAGAAGAAGCGTGCCATTCGACGTGGTGATCGTCCCGGAATACGTGTTGCTCGCCGAACTGTTGGTGATCTCGAGCGTGCCGCTGCCCGTCTTCGAGATGTTGCCCGACCCCTGCATGACGGAACGAATGAGCAGGCCGGACGTACCCGTATTGATAGAGCCGCCGGTCGTGAACTCCAGAATCGGCGAGCTGGATGCATTGCCGATGGTCTGGCGATTCGATGACGAGTTGGTAATGGAGCCCAGCTGAATCTTTGACGACCCGTTACCGCCAGCGATCGTGAACAATCCTGCGTCGGCACTGAACGTAAGACTGGACAAAACGTAGGTGGATCCTGAATTGACGGTCGGACTCAGCCTCGTGTTACCCGAGAAGGTCAGGTCGTTTGTCGTTGATGCAACAGGAGCGGTGTCGCCAACCCAGTTGCCGGCGGTGCTCCAATTGTTGTTCCCACCACCACCGTCCCAAGTGTAGACCGCAGCAGATCCACTCCCAGACATGACGCAACTCGCGAGGAGCAGCATCACAGACAGACTTCGAAGGCAGGCAGGAAACATTTTGGTGAGCACGCTCATGGCTTTTGATTCTGACGTCTGAGGAACACGAAGGGCGTTGCTTGATGCAAGAAACCGCGATCTCACCGAGACGATAGGGTCGTAGCGAAAAGATCGATTGGGACGAATGTATCGCGTGGGGAGGGCACACGCAAGGAATTTGCATCCCCGGACATCAAAAATTGACGAATCGGGCAAATCCGAGGACGAATCAACGGCGAGGCGGCGCGGCGGGCCGGCGCCAGGCCCCCCAAAAACGCCCGATAAAACGCTTTTTCTCGACGAAAAACCGCTTTTCTGATGCCGGCCAGCCGGCGTGCTCTTGACGGTTTTTCGGAGGATCCCCTAGTGTCGCGACCCAAGCCCCTACGGACTTCTCGAGAGCGGGGACTGTTTTTAAGGAGATCAACGCGATGGGCAGACTGCTGGCTGAGGCAATTGGCACATTCTGGCTGGTTTTGGGGGGCTGCGGGAGCGCTGTCCTGGCGGCCGCGTTTCCCGACCTCGGCATCGGTTTTCTGGGAGTTTCGCTGGCCTTCGGCCTCACCGTGCTCTCGATGGCGACGGCCATTGGACACATCTCCGGCTGTCACCTGAATCCAGCGGTCACCGCCGGTCTGGCCGCCAGTGGGCGGTTTCCCGTGGCCGATCTGCCCAAATACATCCTCGCCCAGGTGGCCGGTGGCATCGTGGGTGCCGGCGTGCTGTATCTCGTCGCCAGCGGGCTGCCCGGCTTCGACGCCGCCGGCGGCGGCTTCGCCTCCAACGGCTACGGCGAGCACTCGCCCGGCGGCTATCCCTGGCAGAGCTGTTTCATCATCGAGACCGTGCTCACGGCCGTGTTTCTCTTCGTGATCCATGGGGCGACCGACAAGAAGGCCGGCAGCGCGATCGCGCCGATCGCCATCGGCCTGTGTCTCACGCTGATCCACCTGATCAGCATTCCCGTCACCAACACGTCGGTGAACCCGGCCCGCAGCACTGCGACGGCCATCTTCGCCGGCGGCTGGGCACTGCAGCAGCTCTGGCTCTTCTGGGTGGCGCCGATCGTGGGGGGCATCCTCGGCGGGGTCATCTACAAGGCCGTCGCCGACTGCCACGACTAGCTCCGGACTTTCTCGGGGCTTGTCCCATCGCTTCCGCTTCGGGCTTGTATGAGGCATGTCCCATCGCTTCCGCTCCGGGCTTTTATGGATTTCATAAAAGCCCCCGGCGTCAGCCGGGGGATCGCATCGCTCGCGGGAAACCTACTACCGTAGGTCGTAGCAGAGGATCTTGTCCTGCTCGCGGAGGTAGAGCCGGCCGTCGAGGATCACCGAGTGGGACCAGCTCGGCCGGCCATCGCTGCCGGGAATCTTGAACGTCGCCACCTCCTCGTAGGCCCCCGGATCGGCTTTTACCAACGCCAGCGTGCCGTCGGCGAACCGCACGTAGAGGTGGCCGTCGGCCGCCGTCACCGTGGCCGAGCCCTTGCCGCTGCCCCGCTTCTTCCAGACGATTTTGCCGGTCATCAGTTCCGCGCAGAACGGGATGCCCTGATCGTCGGAATCGCCGTAGAGATGGTCGCCCACCAGCACGATTCCCCCGTGTTTGTTGGCCAGCTCCTGCTTCAGGCCGTAGACCTCCTCGATCGCCACGCCGCCATCGGCGCCCGCGACCTGCCGCAAAAGGGCGCCGCCCCGCTTGTAGCCCGCGGAAAAGAAGACCAGATCGCCGCGGACGATCGGCGTCGGGATCACGGCCGTCGTCTGGTCGATCGGGTAGGCCCAGAGGAATTTCCCGGTGGAAGCGTCGACCGCGAAGGCGCCGGCGGCCGTGGTCTGAACGTAGATCTTCCGCCCCGCGAGGCTGGCGATCACGATCGACGAGTGGCCGGCCCCGCGGTCACCCTTCACCGGACACGACCAGAGGGTTTTTCCGGTGGTCTTGTCGACCGCCACGAGCGTGGCCTGCTCGCCCCCGGGCGTGCAGACGAGCCGGTCGCCGTCGATGAGGACCGATTCGCTGTAGCCCCAGCCGTCCCCCTTTTTTCCTCCAAACTGGGCCTTCAGGTCGATCCGAAACACGTCGCGTCCGTCGGCCGTCGAGCAGGCCACGAGCTGGCCGTGGGGCGTGAGCACATAGACCATGCCGCCGTCGACCGTGGGCGTGCTCCGCGAACTCTGCCACGACTCCGGGCCCTCGGCCCAGGGCCGGCCGGTCTTCGTTCTCCAGAGCTGTTTGCCCGTGTTGCGGTCGAAGCAGGAGAGGTATTCGTCGGTATCGCTGGCGGTGGAAAGCCCGTCACCGAGCGTGTAGATCCGGCTGCCGGCGATCGCCAGGCTGGCGTAGCCCCGGCCCGCGCCCGCGGTCTCCCAGACGAGCCTGGGCCCCGCGGCGGGCCACGCTTTCAGGAGCCCGGCATCCGGGGCGACCCCGGTCCGCTCTGCTCCGCGAAACGTCGGCCAGTCGGCGGCTGTGGCAGAGGCGGCCGACAACGCCAGGGCTGCCATCGCACCGCACCATCCGCCCGCGAAACCGCTGCGGGGACGACGAAACACGAACGCAGAGGGTCTGTCAGCCGTGACCATGGAAGAAGGCTCCGGAGAGGGGCTGGACTATTCGAAAGCGTAGGGGCTGGATAACCGACCGGTCAACCGATTGAATAGGGGAGAGAGATTGGGCCAGATCGCAGATCCGGCCAGACCGCATCCGAGGAGCCTTCGTACCGTGTCCGCATCCGCTTCGCCTGCCCCAGCATCACCGTTCGGCCAGAGAACCTCCGTGGAGCAGGTGGAGGAAGGCCATGAGCTGGCCCCGAAGTTCGATCCGCAGGGGCTCATCCCCTGTGTGACCACCGACCATGCTTCTGGCGAGGTGCTGATGGTGGCGGTGATGAACCGCGAGGCGCTCGCCAGGACGATCGAGACGGGCGAGGCGCACTACTGGAGCCGCAGCCGCCAGCAGCTTTGGCACAAGGGCGCTACCAGCGGGCTGGTGCAGAAGGTGGTTGAAATGCGGATCGATGACGACCAGGACTGCGTGTGGCTGCGGGTCGAGATCGCCGGAGGCGCCAGCTGCCACGTCGGCTACCGTTCCTGTTTCTACCGCCGGGTGCCGGTCGGCGCGGAACGCACGCAGGGCACGCAGCTCGCCTTCACCGAGCACGAAAAAGCGTTCGACCCCAAGGCGGTCTACGGCGACGCCCCGAACCCAACGCAGCTGTGATCCCATCGCTTACGCTCCGGGCGGCTTGCTTCACGCGAAACACGACATCGTGTCGTTTTCGCTTGGAAACCTCCGGTTTCTGGTGCTGCGGATGGCATCCTGCCATCCAATCGCCCAAGACTTTGAGTCCCGTCGCTTCCGCTCCGGGCTCATATGCCCGCATACAAGCCCCCGGCGTAAGCCCGGGCGTTATTCAACCGCGGGTTCGGTCGGTTCTGGTGCCGCCGCCGCGGCCTGCCCACGGGCCAGTTCAAGATTGCGGCGGATGCCATCGGTGAGGAGCTCCTCCGGAATCTGTTCCAGAAGTTCCAGCGCCTCGGCCGGATGGCCCGTTTCGAGCAGGCAGTTGGCCAGATTGTTGAACGGCTCGATCCGGTGTGGATAACGGTCAGCTGCCAGGCTGAAGCACTCGATCGCCTCGTCGAACCGGCCGGTGCTGGCGTAGAGGATGCCCAGGTTGTTGATGATGTACATGCGGTTGGGGTTGTCGATCCGCGCCCGCTCCAGGCACTCGATCCCCTCCGGCACATGGCCCAGGCGCACCTGCGCCATGCCTTCGAGAAATGCCACGGGGCTCACCAGTGGATCGAGGGTCTTCCAAGAGGTTCTCGCCCGCTTGGCGGCCGCGAGCATCTCCTCCCACCGTCCCAGCCGCCAGGCCCGCCGCGCCACGATCACGTCCTTCTCCTGCTGGATCGCCGCCAGGGAATAGGTGATGCCCATGCCGATGGCCACCACCGCCAGAGGCATGACCACCAGCCGTGCCAAACGGGCCGCGCCGTGGGCCGAGAAGCCGGCGGCCGTGGGACCGACGGCGTGTTTCATCACGGTGACGACCGCCAGGAGCAGGGCGAAATAAACCTGATGGTTGATGCGATCCAGCGGAAAATCGAAGCACGACAAGGTGGCGTAGGAGATCAGACCCATCAGGGCCGCCATCGCCAGCCACTGCTCGCCCGGCGGCACGTCGCGCCGCATGACCGCGCGGATGGCGGCGAAGCCGGCGACGAAGCAGCCCGCGAAGCACACGATGCCGAGCACGCCCTTCTCCGCGAACACCCAGAGAAAGTCGTTGTGGGGCTGCACCCAGTTGGTATGCACGTTGGAGAAGTCGAGGTCGTCGTCGTCGAAGTATTCGTGGAGCCGGATCGTGAAATTGCCCGCCCCTACGCCGGTGAGCGGGTGGTCGGCGATCATCTGCGTGGTGAGACCCCAGATCATCAGCCGGCCGCCTTCCCGCGGCAGGGCGGCCGGGTCGGTGGGGGCCACGAAGATGCTGCGGAACCGCTGGGCGAGAACGTTGTCGGCCGGAGCCGTGGCGATGCCTCCCGCGAGTGCGACCAGTCCGCCCAGACAGGCGGCGGCCAGGAGTGCGCGGCCCCATCGTGAGAGGTTATAGCGCGCAGGGTGCAGCAGCAGCACGGCGGCAGCCGCCGCGGCGCCGGCGAGGACCGCCAGCCAGGCGGCCCGCGACTGCAAGAGGATGATCAAGAGGAGGATGCCACTCGATGCGACGACCGCCAGCCCGCGCCAGGATCCCCGGAGGAGCACCACGCCACACAGGCACCACGGCAGGATGAGGGTGAGGATGCCGGCGTAGAGATTCACGCTCGACATCAGTCCCGTGATCTGCTCCATCGCCCCGCGGGCGTGAAGACCCAGACCCAGCTCGCGGATGATCTCGGAGAAGCCCACCGCGGCGCCGACGAGTCCGGCTACGACGACCACTCTGAGCAGTTGTTCCTGCCATCGCGGTACGATCGGCAGAAGCAGGCAGGACAGGCAGAGCGTGAGCCATGTCGCCAGCGTCCGGAAAACATCGGTGAAGCCGGCGGAGACGTTGACCGCAACCAGGAGCGAACCGCAGGTGACCAGAAGGTAGCCGGCGAAAAGCGGGATGACCGGTTCTCCCAGCACAGAGAAGTCGAGAAGGCGGCTGACCCGCGGCAGGCTCACGACGACGACCGACACCAGCAGGAAGACCAGCACCGCTAGCAGGCGGGGAATCAGCGTGACGTCGATGGCGGCATTGTCGACGAGGCAGTTGAGGACGACCAGCATGAAGCCGAAGAACACCAGGAATACCGCGTGGCGGGGCACTGTCGCCGTGGGCGAAGCCATCTGCGCGGACGGACCGGTGTCTGAAAGGGAATGCATGGCAGACAGAGTGTTCAGGCAGGGCATTCAGGGTGGGCGGATGGGTCAGGATCCGCCTGCAGCATGATCCGGATCACGCCGCAAGGGAAGCGCGAACGAACGCGGGTGAAAGCCGAAATCACGCATGGCGGCCGAGTGATCAAAGACGAGATCCTCGTTCATGCGGGCTGCCATCGCGGGCAGGGACGCGACCCCGGGCAGGCGGCCCACCAGCGGCGCGGCGGCCTGAATCAGCCGCAGCGGAACGGAGGGCAGCCGGAGCGGCCGGTCGAGCCAGGAAAAGATCCGACGCACCATCGCGCGGTAGGTGAGCGTCTCGCCGCCCGAGAGTTCATAGGCGTCACGCAGCCCCGTGCATGAAAGTGCTGCCAGGCAGGCCGCGGCGACGTCGTCGGCATGGACGGGCTGCCGCAGGCCCTCGGCGGCTCCTGCCACGGGAAAAAACCCAAAGCGGCGAATGAAGCCGGCGATCGCGGTGACATTCCGGTCGTGGATTCCGTCGTAGATCATCGTGGGACGGAAGATGGTGGCGAGGATGCCGCGGGCTCGGGCCAGACGGATCAACTCGTCCTCCGCGGCAGCGAGCCGGGCGGCAAGCGACTGCTCCGACGCTGCGGCCGAATCGCGCTTGGTGAAGCGGCTCGTCGATGAGAGGGCGACGACCCGCCGGGCCCCCGACGCCTCGAGGAGGGGGAAGTGCTCGGGGACCGCCCACAGCGGACAAGCGGTGATCCAGTGCGGGATCGATTCGTGCCAGCCGCCGTGGTCGGTGGACAGCGTGCGCCAGTGGACACCGTCAGGGCTGTTCGTGGCGGCAGCGAGCCGAGCGGAGCGGGAAAAGGCAAAGACCCGGCGTTCGCTTCCCTGTACGTCGGCAGCATGCAGCCGGGCGAGCAGCGACTGCCCGACAAAGCTGGTGGCGCCAAGCACCCCCACGGCCTCCATGGTGACTCTGCTCCATGCCGTGTGGGTGTCGCGGGGCATCGCCAACGGCGGAAGGACGCGAGAAGGGGTCAGGACGGGAGCGGACGTGGCGTGACGACGATCGGCCTGAGGGCATTCCTGGGGAGCCGTCGGCGGCTGGCCGTCGGTCTGGTCCGTGCAGGTTGTGTCGGCTGCCGCCGATGGTCCCGGAAGCGAACCGCTCCGATCCGCGCTGCAACGACGGCAAACCGCAGCCACACGCTGACGACGACGAGTTCCATCAGCACGATTGGATACTGGTGGCGAAAATGTTTCCGGTAGAAGCGGACCATGCCCTTGTGTTTGTGCCATTCCACGAACAAGGGCCGATCCTGGCTGCAGCCACCCTTGTGATGGACGACCGGCGCATCGGGCACGAAGAGGATCTGCCAGCCGCGTTTGCGTGCCCGCATGCAGAAGTCGAGATCCTCGCAGTGGAGGAAGTAGCCTTCGTCCATCAGACCGAAATCGTCGATGGCTTTCCGCGTGACGAGGGTGCAGGCTCCCGAAATGGCCTCGACCTCGATCGGCGCCTGCGGGAGCGGTTGACGGTGAAGATGAAAATCATTGAATAGATTGGGCCAACGGCGCGACAGGCGTGCCAGCCCGAAGGCCCGCACGAATGACCGCCACGGCGTCGGCACGGCACGGCGGCCACCGCCCTGCTCGAGGCCATTGGGGAAGGTGAGCAGACCGCCCGCCATCGCGGCACCGGGGTGTTCCTGCAGCACCGCGCACATGCGGGCCAGCGATCCGGGCTTGACCATGCAGTCGGGGTTGAGAAACAGCACGAGCGGCTGGGCGGAGCGTTCCGCTCCCAGGTTGCAGCCGGCCGCGAAACCGAGATTCTCGGGGGAGCGGATCACGTGCAGCCGTGGGTGCGACGCAAAGCCGGCGATCAACGGTTCGAACTGCTCCGGCAGCGAGGCGTTGTCGACGAGCACGACCTCACGGGCCTGACTGAGCACGGAGTCGAGGCAATCGACCAGCACGTGGTCTGCATTGTGATTGACGATCACGACCGTGACCGGTGAGAGCCCGTCTGGCAGGCCAGGCAGCGCCGCCGGCACAGGCTCTTGTCGAGAGACCGCCAGACCGCCGTCGCCGACACCCGGTTTTTGGCCTGCACGAACTGTCGCTTTCGCCAGCATTTTGGAAGCCCGATGAGCGCGTGCCACTTGGCTTTCACTATGCCGCGGAACTCACCGCGGGTCACGGAAACAGCCAATATGACGATAGATTGGAGAAGATGTGCGGGCAAACAGGCCCAAAGGAGTGGGGGAGGCATATTTTTGACAAAGCACCAGACCAGGTTCCTGTGACCGTGAAAGCCGGCAAAATCGTTGCGATCGCCCCCCTGCGACCCCCCGCCGACATGGGAGACAACCGCATTGGACACATAGCGTGCCCCGTATCCGGCCAGCCGCAGGCGGAACCCCAGATCGACATCCTCGAAGTAGCAGAAGAAGTCCTCGTCGAAGCCGCCCACCTCGTCGAACGCCGCCCTGCGGTACAGGGCAGCCGCGGCGCAGGCCGAGAAGATTTCGCCATCCTGTGCGTCGGCCGCCGTCATCCGGCAGCCATGCCCTGCCCGCCACGACAGGCCGCTGATGTGGTAGACGTCGCCCACGCCGTCGAGCCGATCGGGCGTGCCGGCAAGCATCTGCCGGGAACCGAAAGCCGCGGTATCCGGGTGCTGGCGGGCGGCGGCGAGCAACGCCCCGAGCCAGCCCGGTTCGGGAAACGCATCGGGATTGAGCAGCGCCACGAACTCGGTGTCGCACAGGGCGACGGCGCGGTTGTTGGCCGCAGCGAAGCCGAGATTCTCGCCGGCCATGGAAAACATGATCCGTGGAGCGAGGCGGTCGTCCTGCTGGGCCAGGTGCTGTGCAGCCTCGGCCGAGCCGTCCACGCTGCCGTTGTCGATCACCACGATCCTTGTGGGTAGGACCTGCTGGGCGGCCAGACACGCGAGGCAACGCGACAGACAATCGCCGCCGTTCCAGTTGACGATGATGACGGCAACAGAGTCGGCGGTGCGGTCGCTCATGCACCCGGCTTCCGTGGGATCATGGGAATCATGCCACGGCCGTGGCGATGGCAAACGTCAGCCCGGCGGCATCCTTGTCGGAGAGGATGGGCGATCCGCTGAGCGGCCAGCGAATGTCGAGCACGGAGTCGTTCCAGAGGATGCAGCGTTCGTGCTTGGGCGCGTAGTAATCAGTGGTCTTATAGAGGAATTCCGCCGTGTCTGAGAGCACGAGAAACCCGTGGGCCAGACCCGGCGGAATCCAGAGCTGCCGCCTGTTGTCCGCAGTCAGATCCACGCCAACCCAGCGACCAAAGGTGGGCGAAGCCGGCCGGATGTCGACGGCCACGTCGAACACGGCGCCCGCCACCACGCGGACGAGCTTTCCCTGGGGCTGCTCGACCTGGTAATGCAGGCCGCGGAGCACGTCGCGCCCGCTGCGGCTGTGGTTGTCCTGAACAAACCCTGCCGGTGCCCCGATCGCAGCCTCGAAGGCCCGCTGATTGAAGCTCTCGTAGAAGAAGCCGCGGCTGTCGCCAAACATCTTTGGCTCCAGCAGCAGCACGTCAGGAATGGCGGTGGGCGTGACGTTCATTTTTGGGAAAGTCTAGTGCAAACCCAGTGGCAGTGCCGGTTGACCACCGGGCAGGAAGCCCGGCGTGTACTCAGTAGACCCGATCCTGCAGGATGTCCAGCAGATACTCGCCGTAGCCGCTCTTGCGACACGCCGCGGCCAGGGATTGCAGCCGGGCGTCATCGATCCAGCCATTCCGCCAGGCGATCTCCTCGGGACAGCAGATCTTTAGGCCCTGCCGCTTCTCGAGCGACTGGATGAACTGCCCCGCCTCCAGCAGGCTGTCGTGCGTGCCGGTGTCGAGCCAGGCGTCGCCCCGGCCCAGAATCTCGACGTGGAGTTGTCCGCGCTCAAGGTAGACCCGGTTGACGTCGGTGATCTCGAGCTCGCCCCGCGCCGAAGGCTTGATCTGTCTGGCGATATCCACGACCTGCCGGTCGTAGAAATACAGCCCTGTGACGGCGTACCGGCTCCGTGGCTGCTCTGGCTTCTCTTCAAGCGTCTTGGCCCGGCCGGCCTGGTCGAACTCGACCACGCCGTAGCGCTGCGGATCGGCCACGGGGTAGGCGAAAACGGTCGCGCCGTCCGGCCGTGCGTCGGCGGACTTGAGCCGTTCCCCGAGGCCATGCCCGTAGAAGATGTTGTCGCCGAGCACGAGCACTGACGGGCCATCGCCCACGAAGTCGGCGCCGATGAGAAATGCCTGCGCCAGCCCCTCAGGCCGTGGCTGCACGGCATACTCGATCTGCATGCCCCAGCCGCTACCATCGCCGAGCAAGTCCCGGAATCGCGGCGTGTCATCGGGCGTGGAGATGATCAGCACCTCCCGCACGCCCGCGAGCATGAGCGCGCTGAGCGGGTAGTAGATCATCGGCTTGTCGTAGACCGGCAGCATCTGCTTCGAGACGGTCCGTGTCACCGGGTGGAGCCGGGTGCCGGAGCCACCGGCGAGAATAATGCCTCTGCGGTTCATGCGGTTTGTACTCGGGAGAGGAGCGTGGCGACGGCCTGTTGCACGTCGTTTTGCCAGGGGGTCATCTTCAGGTCAAAAGTGGTTTGCAGCTTGGAGGTGTCGAGCCGGGAGTTGGCGGGCCGCCGCGCCGCCTGTGGCCAGGCCGACGACGGAATGGGGCGGATGCGGTCCGGTGCGACCCGCACCGGGAAGCCGTCGGCCCGGGCCGTGGCGGCGATGAACTCCGCATAGCCGTGCCAGGAGGTCGCACCGCCGGCAGCGAGATGATAGATCCCGCTCGCGGGCAGCCCATGCTCACCGCTTCCCAGTCGGCCGAGTGCGGCGGCCGTCACGGCAGCGATCCGGGCGGCGCTGGTCGGAGCCCCGACCTGATCGTCCACCACGGAGAGTTCGTCCCGTTCCTGCACGAGCCGCAGGATGGTCCGGAGGAAGTTCGAGCCGTGGGCGGCGTAAACCCAGCTGGTGCGGAAGATCAGATGCCGGCAGCCGCTCGCCGCGACGAACTGCTCGCCAGCGAGCTTCGTGACGCCGTAGACGCTCAGCGGCCCGGTGGGGTCGGTTTCGACGTAGCTGCCCGGCTTCGCACCGTCGAACACGTAATCGGTCGAGTAGTGAACGAGCCATCCTCCCAGCCGGGCCACCTCCTCCGCCATGACTCCCACCGCGTCGGCGTTGATCAGCGTGGCACGGTTGGGCTCCGACTCGGCCTTGTCCACGGCCGTGTAGGCGGCGGCGTTGATGACGACGTCGGGGGACTCGCGGCGGATGATGTCGCGCAAGGAGTTGGGGCGTTCCAGATCGGCCGCGCTGCGGTCGAAGGTTACGAGCCGGCCAAGCGCCGGCAATACCTGCTCGAGTTCACGGCCAACCTGACCACTCCTGCCGAACAGGGCGATCTTCATGAAGCGTCTTACCTTTCGATTCATGCGAAGCGGGCACGGCCGCCCACGGATCCCCCCTACGCTACTGGATGCGTCAACGGCCGTGCAAGAAGAAGCCGGTGGCATGGACGGTGCCGTCGAGCGTTGATCCGGAGGGCCGTCGCTCTGTCGGCCCCCCGGACGGAAGCTATGATGGCAGAACCGCCCCCTCGCGGTATTGTGCCCTCATCCTCCCTGGTGTTTCCGACCATGCTTCCAGCAGCCCACGTCGCGGAGAACTACTTTCTCGAGAGCCGCCACATGCTCCTCGAGATCGCCGCCCACTTCGACCGGTACGACGCCGCCGTGGCACGGGAGGCCGGTGGCGCGGGCGGCGCCGCCAGGATGGCTCGCCTCCGCGAGGCAGTGGCGCTTCTGGCCTCGCCGCGCACCGACCGCGAGCGGACCGTGGCGCTGCTCGAACTGTTCGCCCAGGATTGAAGCAGGACGAGAACCACCCGCACGACCACGCCAAAGCATCCAAGGAGCCACGACGACCATGCAGATCATCCAGCCCCACTACCACGCCATCGCCCGCACGGCGCAGGATTACGAGCGGATGGCGATGAGCGGTGTCGTGGCCGTGGCGGAGCCCGCCTTCTGGGCCGGGTTCGACCGGCTCTATCCGGAGACGTTCATCGACTACTTCCGGCAGATCAGCGAGTTCGAGCCGACCCGCGCGGCGCAGTATGGCATCCGTCACTTCTGTTGGGTGGCCGTGAATCCGAAGGAAGCTGAGAATCCCACGCTCACCCGCGAAGTGCTCAAGTCCTTCCCGGAGTTCTTCGCGAAGCCCACCGTGCTCGGTGTCGGCGAGACCGGCCTGCACAAGTCGACGAAGAACGAGTGCGAGTCGCTCGAGGCCCACGTCGAACTCGCGATGAAGCACGGGCAGCTCGTGCTCATCCACACACCGCATCTGGCCGACAAGGCCCACGGCACGAAGCGGGTGCTGGAGGTGCTGGCCGGAATGAACGTCGACCCGGAGCGGATCTGGATCGACCACGTGGAAGAGCAGACAATCCGCCCCTGTCTCGATGCCGGCTACTGGGTGGGCTTCACGCTCTACCCCATCACAAAGTGCTCGCCAAAGCGGGCTGTCGACATGCTGGAGCAATACGGCACCGACCGCATCCTCGTGAATTCCTCGGCCGACTGGGGCCCGAGCGATCCCTTCACGCTGCAGGAATGCATCCTCGAATACCGCCGCCGTGGCCACTCGCTGCAGGAGGCGATCGAAGTCTTCCACAACAATCCCTGCCGGTTTCTCGGGCAGAATCCCAAGTTCGACATCCAGCCGATCCGGGTGGAGACGCTCTCCGGTGAACCGGTGTCCGCCTGACGGAGTGTCCCAGGAGTCGAGCCATGCACGATCCCTCCAGCACACAACTCGCGCTCGTCCGGCAGCTTAAGTTCTGCGCGGGCCACCGGCTCTATCGTCACGAGAGCAAGTGTGCCTTCTTCCACGGACACAACTACCGGGTCGATCTCGAGGTGGTGGCCGCTGCGGGCGGCATCGAGGTCGATAGCGTCGGCCGCATCGTCGACTTTTCCCTGATCAAGCAGCGGATGCTCGCCTGGCTCGACGCCCACTGGGATCACGCCTTCCTGATCTTCGAGGAGGATGCCAACGCCCTGGCGGCGATCCGCATGGTCGAGCCGACGAAGTATTTTGTGATGCCCTACAACCCCACCGCCGAGAACATGGCGCGGTATCTGCTCGAGGTCGTCGCGCCTGGTGTACTCGGTGATCTGGGCGTGGTGACGCGGAAGGTGGCGGTGTGGGAGACCGACGAGTCGTGCGCTGTGGCGACGCTGACGGGAGATTCCGGCGGGCTCGGTATGGCGCTTGAGTCGGCCGTGCTGATCGACGGCAGGTGAGGACAACTCCATGACCCCATCCGAATCGTTCCCCGCGACGCGTCTCCGCCGGAATCGGCAGCACGCCTGGCTTCGGCGGATGGTCGCCGAAACGACGCTTGCGCCGGCCGATCTGGTCTGGCCGCTCTTCGTGCACGACCACGAGGCGAGCCTTCCCGTGCCGAGTCTGCCGGGCGTGGAACGGCTCTCGATCGATGGCGTCGTGAAGGCGGCCGACGAGGCCCGGCAATTGGGCATTCCGGCGGTAGCGCTCTTTCCCGTGGTAGAGCCCAGGCTCAAGTCGGAAGACGCCGCCCATGCGACCGATCCCGAGAATCTCGTCTGCCGCACGGTGCGGACGATCCGGCGGCAACTGGGTGACGCCGTCGGCATCATCTGCGACGTGGCGCTCGATCCCTACACCAGTCACGGCCACGATGGCCTGCTTCGCGACGGTCGGATTCTCAACGACGAGACGGTCGAGGTGCTCTGCCGTCAGGCGGTCGTGCTCGCCGAGGCGGGCTGCCAGATCGTGGCCCCTTCCGACATGATGGACGGCCGCGTGGGGGCGATCCGCCGAGCGCTCGACGGCGCTGGCCGCCAGGACGTCTGCATCCTGTCCTATGCGGCAAAATACGCCTCCGCCTTCTACGGGCCCTTCCGTGATGCGGTGGGCAGCGCGGCCTCGCTCGGCACGGCCGACAAGAAGACCTACCAGATGGATCCCGCCAACAGCGACGAGGCGATCCGCGAAGTCGCCCTCGACCTGGCCGAGGGCGCCGACATGGTGATGGTGAAGCCGGCGCTGGTCTCACTCGACATCATCCACCGCGTGAAGCAGGCGTTTGGAGTGCCGACCTTGGCCTATCAGGTGAGTGGTGAATACGCGATGATCCACGCGGCGGCCGCCAATGGCTGGATCGATGGGGAGAAGGCGGCGCTCGAGAGCCTGCTGGTGATCAAGCGGGCGGGAGCGGATTGCATCCTCACCTACTTCGCACCCGAGATCGCCCGGCGGCTGGCGTGACGCCTACGCCTTCGGTCGGAAGGCCACGAGCCGCTCCGGCTTTGTCTCCAGCCGGGGCGGCACCGGCTGGCCGGTGTGGATGAGATCGATGCAGTAGGGAATTGCCGGAAACACCGCGTCGAGGCACTCGCGGATGCTCTTGGGCCGGCCCGGCAGGTTGACGACCAACGCCCCTCCGCAGATGCCCGCTGTCTGCCGCGAGAGGATCGCCGTCGGCACGTATTGCAGCGATACCTGCCGCATCCGTTCACCGAACCCAGGCAGCATCTTCGTGCAGACCTGCTCGGTGGCCTCGGGAGTCACGTCACGCGGTGCGGGGCCGGTGCCGCCGGTGGTCACGACGAGGCAGCAGCCCGCCGACGACAGTTCGCGGATCGCCGCGGCGATCGCATCGACGTCGTCGGGCACGATCCGCTCATGGGGCTCCCACGGCGACGCCAGCACCTCGGCGAGGTAGCCGCGGATCGCGGGGCCGCCTTCGTCCGCGTACTCTCCCCGGCTGGCCCGGTCGGAGACGGTGAGAATCCCGATCAAGGCGGACATCAGATCACGCCGCGGGATTCGAGGAGCTTCACGACCGCATCCACGCAGCGGCCCACCGGCCATTCATGCGTCGGCACGACGAGGTCGGGGCCGGCGGGTGGCTCGTACGGGGCCGACACACCTGGAAAATTGGCCAGTTCGCCCTGGTCGGCGAGGACGTAATGCCCGTCGGTGTCGCGTTGACGGCAGACCTCGATCGGGGCCGCGAGATGCACCACGAGGAACCGGTCCGCGCCGACACGCTCGGCTGCCTTTTGACGGACAGACTCGTCGGGTGCGACGAAGGCCGCGATGCAGAGCAAGCCGGCGTCGTTGAAGAGCCTGGCCACTTCGGCGCTGCGGCGCAAATTCTCGCTCCGATCGGCTGCGGTAAAGCCCAGGTCCTTGCTGATGCCCAGTCGCATGTTCTGACCGTCGAGCACGACCACGCCGCGGCCCATGTCGAAGAGCTTTCGTTCGAGCGCCTTGGCGAGCGTCGACTTGCCGGCGCCGGTGAGGCCGGTGAGGAGGACCGTCACGGGCTTCTGGCCGAAACGCGCCTCCCGTTCCGCCGCTGTTACGCCGCTCTCGGCCGCGTGCAGGTGGTCGGCCGTGGCGGAGTCGCCCCAGTGGTCGCCCGCCGTCTCTTCCGCCTCGCGGTCGAGGATCATGCCTGCCGCGACCGTGGCGTTCGTGAGCCGGTCGATCATGATGAAGCCGCCGGTGGTGCGGTTGCGGCGGTAGGCGTCGTAGGCGATGGGGCTGGTGAGCGTCACCGCGCAGCGGCCAATCTCGTTCAAGGCGAGCGTCGGCGCGGGCTGACGGTGCAGCGTGTTGATGTCGACGCGATACCGGAGCGTGCTCACTGCGCCTGGCACGACCTTGCTCGTCTGCTTGAAGAGGTATTGCCGGCCCGGCACCAGCGGCTCCTCGGCCATCCAGACGACCATCGCCTCGAATCGCTGGTCGACCTTTGGCACGTTGCCCGGCCGCACGAACATGTCGCCCCGGCTGGAATCGATCTCGTCCTCGAGGGTGAGCGTGACCGACTGCGGGGCGAAGGCCTCGTCGAGCTCGCCGTCGAACGTCACGATCGACTTCACGCGGCTCTTCTTCCGAGAGGGAAGCGACATGATCTCATCCCCCCGGCGGATGATGCCCGACGCGATCGTGCCAGCGAAGCCGCGGTAGTTGAGGTTGGGCCGGAGCACCACCTGCACCGGAAACCGGAAGTCCTCCATGTTGCGGTCGGAGCCGATGTAAACCGTCTCCAGGAGCGTCATCAGCGGGCTGCCGCTGTACCACGGCAGGTTCGGGCTGTTGGTCACGACGTTGTCGCCCTTCAGTGCCGAGATCGGCATGAAGTGGACATCGGGAAGTTCCAGCCGCGAGGCAAAATCGATGTAGTCGGCCTTGATCCTCTCGAAGACCGCCTGGTCGTAGCCCACGATGTCCATCTTGTTGATGGCGACGACGATGTGCTTGATGCCCAGGAGCGACACGATGAAGCTGTGCCGCTTCGTCTGCGGGAGCACGCCATGGCGGGCGTCGACCAGGATGATGGCCAAGTCGGCGGTCGATGCACCCGTCGCCATGTTCCGGGTGTACTGCTCGTGGCCCGGCGTGTCGGCGATGATGAACTTCCGCCGGTCGGTCGAGAAATAGCGGTAAGCGACGTCGATCGTGATCCCCTGCTGCCGCTCGTCCTCCAGACCGTCGGTGAAGAGCGCCAGATCCACGTCCTCGCCGGTGGTGCCGTACCGCGAGGTGTCTTTGCGGATGGCGGCGAGCTGATCCTCGTAGATCATCTTCGACTCGTAAAACAGCCGGCCGATGAGCGTGCTCTTGCCATCGTCGACGCTGCCGCAGGTGATGAACCGCAGCAGTTCCTTGCGCTCGTGCTGCGCGAGATAGGCGTCGATATCGGAAGCGATGAGGGAGGACTGGTGTGACACGGCCTAAAAATATCCTTCCTTTTTCTTCTTCTCCATGCTGCCGGCCTCGTCGGAGTCGATCAGCCGCCCCTGCCGTTCTGAGAACGTGGTGAGCAGCATCTCCTGGATGATCTCGGGGAGCGTGGTGGCCTGGGAGTCGACCGCACCGCTCAGGGGATAGCAGCCGAGCGTGCGGAACCGCACCCGCCGCATCTCGGGCTGTTCGCCCGGCTGCATGGGGAGCCGGGCATCGTCGACCATGATCATCACGCCGTCGCGCCAGACGATCGGCCGTTCGGCCGCGAAGTAGAGCGGCACGATCGGGATGTTTTCCAGGTGGATGTATTGCCAGACATCGAGTTCGGTCCAGTTGGACAGCGGAAAGACGCGAATGCTCTCCCCCTTGCGAACCTTCGTGTTGTAGAGGTTCCAGAGTTCGGGCCGCTGATTCTTGGGATCCCAGCGGTGGAACTCGTCGCGGAAGGAAAACACCCGCTCCTTGGCGCGGGATTTCTCCTCGTCCCGGCGGGCCCCGCCGAACGCCGCGTCGAACCGGTATGCGTCGAGCGCCTGCCTGAGGGCCTGCGTCTTCATGACGTCGGTGTGCACCTTGCTGCCGTGCGTGATCGGGTTGATGCCCTGGGCGCGGCCCTCCTCGTTGACGTGCACGATCAGCTTGAAGCCGAGCTCCTGGGCGACATATTCGTCGCGGAGCTTGTACATCTCTCGGAACTTCCAGGTCGTGTCGACGTGGAGCAGCGGAAAGGGCGGCTTGGCCGGATAGAAGGCCTTCTCGGCGAGGCGGACCATCACCGCCGAATCCTTGCCGATGGAATAGAGCATCACCGGGTTTTCGAACTCGGCCATCACCTCGCGGATGATGTGGATGCTCTCGGCTTCGAGCTGGCGGAGGTGGGTGAGGTTGTAGGATGTCATGGCGGCCGGGGGGGACAAACGTCGGATGCTGCGTGTTACTGTAGGAAACCCGTGGGCCCGCGGCAATTGCAGGCTTGTCTGGTGATCGAGCCCCCCGGGCGGACTCCCCGAACACGCTCCGCTCGCTCGGCGGCTCGGCGACCGCGTCGGGGATGATGGTGCGACTGCTCCGCCGAGGCGCCTGATGCTCGCTTCGGTGTCCGGGGAGCCCGCCCTCCCCGGATGGCATGGCAGGATGCCATGCGCAGCACCAGCAAACTGCGTTTGCCAAGAAAAAATCGCACGATGCGATGTTTTTCGTGAACACGGATGCTGAGGAGCCGGACGGAGGCACGCGCAGGAGTCCGGTGAATTCTGCGACTCACGAGCGATGCGCGATTCGTCCAAGAGCCTCCCGTAGCAGAATCCGCCGGCGACGAGCATGCCGCAGCCGGCGAACCAATGCGCGTGAATTCAGCCCCAATACATCCCGCGATTCCCCGGGTCGCCTGATGCTACGGACTGGCCTCCCGCAATCCATCTGCCTGGCGGCGGATGCTGCGGAGATCGGCGGCGTCCTTGCGGGCGAGGTTCTTCAGCTGCATCGCCATCCGTGGGTTTTTCTTCAGCAGCTTCTCGTGCCGGGCGAGGAAGTCCCAGTAGAGCGTCGTGAACGGGCAGGCGTCGGGCCCGGTGGCGATCTTCGGGTTGAACCGGCATGCCCCGCAGGCGTTGCTCATCCGGTCGAGGTAGGCACCCGAGGCACAGTAGGGCTTGGAGGCCATGACGCCGCCGTCGGCAAACTGGCTCATGCCGAGCGTGTTGGGCAGCTCCACCCACTCGACGGCGTCGACGTAGACGGCGAGATACCAGCGGTGCACCTCCTGCGGCTTCACCCCCAGGAGCATCGCGAACAGGCCCGTCACCATCAGTCGCTGGATGTGGTGCGCGTAGCCGTGGCGGAGCGTCTGCGTGAGCGCGTCTTTGAGGCAGTTCATCTCGGTGTCGGCTGTCCAATACAGGTGCGGCAGCGGCCGGTCGGCGCCGAGCGCATTCCGCTGCTCGTACTCCGGCATGAAGTGCCAATAGATGCCGCGGACATATTCCCGCCAGCCGAGCACCTGCCTGATGAAACCCTCGGTGGCCTCGAGCGGAGCTTTACCTGCCCGCCAGATCCGCTCGGCGCCGGCGACCACGTCGCGGGGATCGAGCAGCTTCATGTTCATCGCCTGCGAGAGGCGGGAGTGGTAGAGCCACGGCTCGCCGGTCCAGATCGCGTCTTGATACTTCCCGAAGGCGGCGAGCCGATGGACGAGGAAATCATCCAGTGCGGCCTGCGCGTCGGCCGGCGTCACCGGCCAGTCGAAGGTGTCGAGGCTGCCTGGATGGCTGGCGAATCGGGCGTTGACCAGGGTGATCACGTCGCGGGTGATCGCGTCGGGTGAAAATCGGATCGGCGCGGGCAGACGGCCCGGGCCGCGGGAGGGGCCGCTCTTGGGAAACGCGCCGCGGTTCTCCGCATCGAAGTTCCACTGGCCACCGGCAGGCTCGCCGTCATCCATGAGCACGGCATGCCGCTCGCGAAGGGGGCGGTAGAAATATTCCAGCCGCAGCTGCTTGCGGCCCCGGGCATGCTCCGCGAACTCCTCCCGCGACGAGAAGAAATGCCGGTCCGGACGAACCTCCAGGGGAATGTCGGCCTGCCGGGCCGCGGCCTCGATGGCCACACGCACCCGCCATTCGCCCGGCTCGACGACGATCAGGGCGTCGGGAGAGCGGCCGGCGGCCCGCGCCTTGGCGAGGCTCTGCAGGAGCGCGTCGGAGAGCGTGGTGGGACTGTGTCCAGGCTCCCTCCCGCGCTCGTCCGCGGTCAGTTCGGTGTAATCGACATCGATGCCAGCGGCGGTGAGGGTGGCACGAAAGTGCCGCATGGCCGAGAGGAAGACGGCGATCCGGGCCTTGTGCGTCCAGACGTGGGTCGATTCCTCGGCCACCTCGGCCATCCAGACGGAGTCGCGGTCGCGGTCAAACCCGTCGAAGGCGGCGCTCTTTGGGTCGAGCTGGTCGCCGAGCACAAGTACGAGACGGCGGTGCATGGGCGGAGTGCGAAGGGGTTATGCGGCCTGATCGCCGGGGTGGCCGGGGGTGGGTTCGGTCTGCGACTGCCGGCGGCCCGACACCGGCGTGATGGCGACGAGTGCCCATGACAGCGCGAGCACCATCGCCATCGGCACTGCCAGGCAGGCCGGTGTCGGAGACTCGGGCCACCAGGGCCCCAAGGCCCCTGCCAATTGCCGCCACGCACAGAGATGGACGAAGGTCGCCAGCACGAGCAGCAGTTCGGCTGGTACGGCAGGCCAGTCCATCAGGGCCGACCAGATCAGCACGTGGACGAGGCAGGCCGCAAGCAGGAGCACCGTCGTGCCCAGCATTCCCTGCCATCCACACACGATGCCCACCAGCGCCAGGCCGATGCCGAGCGTATGCGGTGGAGTGAGCGGCTGGCCCGTGCGGCCCGACGCATCACCCCGCAGCAGTCGGCCGAGAAGGCCTTGTAGGGACAGTCCGCAGAGCAGCCCCGCCACACCGCCGGCCACCGACACGGCCAGGCCCTGTCCGAGCCAGTCATCCACAACGGTGCCTGGCCCGCCCCAAAGCCCCAGGGGATGCAGCGACGGAAACACCACCGGCAAGGCGACGGCCACACCCAGCACCCAGAGGATGCTCCGGCCCGGAACGCGGCGACCGTCCCAGGCGATCAGGCCCCAGACCAAGAGCACGCAGAGCATCACGCAGTGATAGAGCGAGAGCCCGACAAGATCGGGCGCTGGGCTGGGGAAGAGCCGGAGCACGCCGCTGGGCAGGGAGTCTGGTATCCGGCCCGGCAGGTTCGCGCCGCCGGACAGGAGTTCACGGGAATAGACCGCCGTACCAAGGCCGGCGCAGATCGATTCGACAATCGGATACCGGGCCGCAATCGGCAGGTCGCAGGATCGGCAGCGGCCGTTCAGATTCAGCCAGCCGATCACCGGCAGGTTGTCATGCCACTTGATCGGGCTTGCGCACCGCGGGCAGCGGGAGCCGCCGAGCACGACCGATTGCCCCAGCGGCAGCCGGTACACCACGACGTTCAAAAAACTGCCGATCAACGACCAGAAGATGAAAATCCAGATCGCGATGAGCCCGCCGGCCGCCACCATGGGGAGCGTTTCGAGCCACGAGCCTTCCGCGTGGAACGGCCGCTTCGGGGTGAAAAAAAACGTCGCCGCCTCTGCGGCCGGAAACGCCAGGGCCAAGGCGACTGAGGCCAGAAACACGGCCCAGACCGTCATCCGGTCCGGGTGGTCGAGCCGAGCGGGCGGAGCGGAACGCGGTTGCGATTCCGGGGCCGCTTCCAGCTCTGACTCCGTGTCACGCACTCGAGATCTCCCCGGGGTCCAGCCGACGTTTTCTGCAGCGTACCACGGTCGGTATCGGGCAAAAACGGGTCCGGACAATTTCCAGGGGCTGTTACGGAACCACGGCCCGTGCGGTTTTCCTCTCCGGAGCAGGCACGTCAGCCGCCCACTGGTCAGGAGGCCGTCCATGATCGCACTCGCCAAACCTGTTTCGAAGTCTTCGCGACGCACCACCAAGGCCGGCAGGAAGAAGCCGAAGTCCCGCCGTCAGCCGGCGGTCGGACACGCCTCCACCCGTCCGCCCGTCCGCCGACAATCGGTGCTGGCCGCCCGCCGGACGCAACTCTTCGATCGCACGATCGACTACATCCCCTGCCGGGCTTTTCTGCGGGAAGATGCCGAGCGGCTGGCATCCGACCCGCCGGTCGACGCCGCGGTGCCGCTCCAGCACGCCCGCTCGGAGTCGCCCGCCGGTGCGGGCCTCACGCCCTATCTTGCCAGTCTCTATCAGACGAGGCTGCTCTCCAAGGATGAGGAGCAGTTTTACTTCCGGCGGATGAACTGGCTGAAGTTCCGGGCGGCCACGGTCCGCGGCCGCCTCGACCGGCGGCGGGCCACGCTGCGGCAGATCGACAGGATCGAGGGCTGGCTCGCCGAGGCCGAGACGGTGAAGGCCATCATCATCACGTCGAATCTTCGGCTCGTCGTCTCGATCGCCAAGAAGTTCGTCGACACGACCTATTCGTTCGACGAGTTGGTCGGCGAGGGCAACGTTGCCCTGATGCGGGCGGTGGAAAAGTTCAACTTCGCGATGGGCAACCGGTTCAGCACGTATGCCACCTACGCGATCCAGCGGCATTTTTTCAGGCTGTCGCACAAGGGGCGGCAGCTCCGCAGCCGGTTCGTGATGGACGAAGACGCATTCAAGGGCCGTGCGGCTGCAGAGCCAAACGCGGAGCAGTGCTCCTCCGAACAGATCGCCGTGCTCAAGGACCTGTTCGCAAAGTTCCTGAACGACTTGGAGCCACGGGAGCAGCAGATCGTCGTGGCCCGCTTTGGTTTTGACGGGCTGCCGCCGCGGACGTTCCGCGAACTCGGCACCTCGATGGGTGTCTGCAAGGAGCGGATCCGGCAGATCCAGACGCGGGCCATCGACAAACTCCGCGACATGGCCGCGGAGGTGCGGCTGGAGCAGACCGTGGGCGACTGGCTCTGAGCCTGCGGAAGGGGGCGTCCGGGGTCGTTGCTGGCTATCCGACCTGCTATCCTCTGCGGGATGAATACCACTAACACCGCTGCTCCGACGTTTCGTCTCTGGCTGATGATGGTGCTCGAGTTCGTGATCTGGGGCGCCTGGCTGCCCTTGATCTGGGGCTATATGGGTGCCGGCGTCGCCGATGGCGGGCTCGGTTTCACCGGTCCACAGATCGCCTGGGTCGGCAGCGCGTTCGCCATCGCGTCGATCGTGGGCATCTTCTTCTCCAGCCAGTTCGCCGACCGCACCTTCGCGGCTGAGAAATTCATGGCTGCCAGCCACTTGATCGGCGGCTTGGCGATCCTCGGCATGTACTGGGCCAAGGACTTCCCCACGTTCTTCGGCCTCATGCTCGTCCACTCGCTGCTTTATGTGCCGACGATCTCCGTCTCCAATTCGATCGCGTTTGCGCACATGAAGAACGCCGAGAAGGAGTTCGGACTGGTGCGGATGGGTGGGACAATCGGCTGGATCCTCGCCGCCTGGCCGCTGTTCTTCCTGCTGGAAGGGAAGACTGGCGCCGCGGCGACGACGGCCAAGGCCAATATCTTTCTCGTTGCGGGCATCGCCTCACTGATCCTGGCCGCCTACAGCCTCACGTTGCCGCACACGCCGCCGAAGCGGGCGGCCGCCGGTGAGGGAGGATTCGCGTGGCTCAAGGCCGCGAAATATCTCTCCAAGCCGTTCCTGCTCGTGCTCTTCGTGGTGACGTTCATCGATTCGGTGATCCACAACGGTTATTTTCTGCTGGCCGGAAATTTTCTCGGCGACAAGAACGCTGCCGCCATCGCGGGGAAGTGGATCATGCCGGTGATGAGCATCGGGCAGGTGGCGGAGATCGCCACGATGGCCGTTTTGGGCGGTGTCCTCGCCCGGCTCGGCTGGAAGACGACGATGATCCTCGGCATCCTCGGTCATGCGGCCCGGTTCGCCGTGTTCGCCTTCATGCCGCAGAACCAGGCGATGATCATCGCCGTGCAGGTGCTACATGGCGTCTGCTACGCCTTCTTCTTCGCCACGCTCTATATCTTCATCGACGCGGCCTTCCCGAAGGACGTGCGGTCGAGCGCCCAGAGCCTCTTCAACCTGCTCGTCCTGGGGTTGGGTGATCTGGCAGCCAAGTGGCTCTTCATTCCGCTCCAGGAACGGCTCACTCAGGACGGCACGACCGATTACCGTCAGCTCTTTCTCGTGCCCGCGGCGATGTCGCTGGCCGCCGCTGTGCTCCTGCTGGTGGCCTTCTGGCCGCCCCAGTCGCTGGCCTCGGCAGCCGAGACCAAGGACGATCTGGAGACCGAGCCTGAACTGGCGCGGTGACCCGCCTGGTGGGCTTGGCGGGCCCGGGCGGCACAGCTGCAACCCCTCTTGCACCACGCCCTCAATCCTCCTACCCTCCCGCCCCGGCCGTCACCCCCCGACCCAGGATCGGGACCGGAGCGGGCCGGCACCATGGAGGACGCCATGCCCATCTCGCTCGAAGAACTTGCCGGCCATGTCCAGGGAACGGTCGTCGGCGCCGCCGCAGGGCTGGCGATCAGTGGCGCAGCCACGCTCGAGACGGCCGGGCCGGCCGACGTCACGCTCATCGATTCCCCTGACAAGCTGCATCTGCTGCCGAAGAGCCGCGCCTGTGCGGCGATCGTGCCGCAGGGCTCCGGGCCGCTCGACCGGCCCACGGTCGAAGTGGCCGACGTGCATGGGGCGTTCGCCGCGGTGATCACCAGGCTCCGGCCGCCCCGCGCCGCGACCCGTATCGGCGTGAGCCCGCGGGCCGTTGTCGACCCCACTGCCCGCATCGGTGCCGATGCCGACATCCATCCCCTCGCCGTGATCGGCGCCGACGTGGAGATCGGACCGGGTGCCACGATCCATTCGGGTGCCCAGATCATGGCCGGCTGCCGGATCGGCGCCGGCACGGTCATCTTCCCGAATGCGGTGCTCTACCACAGCACGCAGGTGGGGGCAAGGTGCGTGATTCATGCCGGTGCCGTGCTCGGAGCCTACGGCTTCGGCTACAAGGTGGTGGGCGGCGGCTACACCCTCTCGGCGCAGCTGGGCTGGGTGGAACTCGGCGACGACGTGGAGATCGGCGCCAGCACCACGATCGACCGTGGCACCTACGGTCCCACCTCGATCGGAAACGGCACGAAGCTCGACAACCTCGTGATGATTGCCCACAACTGCCGGCTCGGCCGGCACAACATGATCTGTTCGCAGGTGGGTGTGGCGGGCAGCACGACCACCGGCGACTGGGTGGTGATGGCCGGGCAGGTGGGCGTCCGCGACCACGTGCACATCGGCGACAAGGCGGTGCTGGGCGCGAGGTCGGGCGTGTCGAACGACGTGCCGCCGGGCATCACGGTGCTGGGCGAGCCCGCCATCGAGCTCCGCGACCGCAAGCTGCAGCTGGCGACCATGAGCAAGCTGCCCGAGATGCGGAAGGACCTCAAGCAGCTCACCGCGCGTATCGACGCCATCGAACGGACGCAGTCGCAGGGTGGCCGCGGCACCGAGGCCGCCTGACACGCCTCACATCGGCCGCGGGCACGGGGTCTGTCGGCCGCATCCCCCTCATTCCCTCGTGTGCATCCTGTCATGAATCCGACCACGTATCGTGATCCAGAGTCATCGCCGTTCCAGCTTCAGGGGGAGACCATCGGCATCATCGCCGGCTGGGGTCGGTTTCCCGTGGCCGTGGCCGAGGCGATCCGCCGGCGGGGCGGCCGCACCGCCATTCTTTCCATCCGTGACCATGCCGATGCGGCGCTCGAGCCGCTGGCGGACATCCATGAGACCGTGGGCGTGGCGCAGCTGGGTGGAGCAATCGACTTCTTCCGGCGGCACGGCGTGACGCGGGCGACGATGGCGGGCAAGATTCACAAGACGAAACTCTTTGGCCGCCATGCCTGGATCCATCACCTGCCCGATTGGCGGGCGCTGGTGACCTTCTGGCCCCACTTCATCAGCCGCCGCCGCGACAATCGCGACGATTCGCTGCTGGCGGCCATCGCGTCGGCCTTCGACACCGCGGGGGTGAAGATCTGCCCCGCCACCGACTTCGCGCCGGAGCTCCTGGCCACCGAGGGTGTGATCGCCGGCCGGCCGCTCTCCGCTGCCGAGCAGGCCGACGTGGCCTTTGGCTGGCGGCTGGCCAAGGAACTCGGCCGGCTCGACATCGGCCAGACGGTGGTGGTGAAAAACCGCGCGCCTTTGGCGCTCGAGGCGATCGAGGGCACGGATGAATGCATCCGCCGTGCGGGCCGGCTGTGCAGTTCCGGTGGCATGGCGGTGGTGAAGGTCGCCAAGCCCCGCCAGGACCTGCGGTTCGACATGCCGACGATCGGCCGCGGCACGCTCGAATCGCTGCGGGCGGCCGGCGCCACGGTGCTCGCGATCGAGGCTGGTCGCACCATCCTGGTCGATCCCGACGAGCTTGCCGAATTCGCCCGCCGCAGCGGGATCACGATCGTGAGCGTCTGCGACGAGGCCGGCGCACCGCAGCTGCGCACCGCGGCCTGACGCCAGCAGGCGTGTGGGGGCAAGAATGGTGCTCCACGCCGGGACGGCAGAAGTCTCGTCGCGGTGAATTTTTCTCCTTTCACGACCTACGGCAGCGCACGCCACAGAAGGTCGAAAAATCCAAATGCTCCTCGAGCTTCCGCCGATCCCGGCTCCCTCTCCACGATTGCGTGGCAGGATGCCATGCGCAGCACCAGCAAACTGCGTTTGCCAAGCGAAAACGGCAGGATGCCGTGTTTCGCGTGAAGACAGCTCCTCGAGCTTCCGCCGATCCCGGCTCCCTCTCCACGATTGCGTGGCAGGATGCGATGCGCAGCACCAGCAAACTGCGTTTGCCAAGCGAAAACGGCAGGATGCCGTGTTTCGCGTGAAGACAGC
>JBIIGJ010000025.1:0-34728 GCA_044236455.1 Pirellulales bacterium | reverse complement strand
GCTCCTCGAGCTTCCGCCGATCCCGGCTCCCTCTCCACGATTGCGTGGCAGGATGCGATGCGCAGCACCAGCAAACTGCGTTTGCCAAGCGAAAACGGCAGGATGCCGTGTTTCGCGTGAAGACAGCTCCTCGAGCTTCCGCCGATCCCGGCTCCATCTTTCCCAACGCGGCTGCCGTATACTCGCGGTATGCGAACCGTTTTCTTCCTCGCGCTGTTCTTGATTGGCCAGAGCCTGCCGTTGGCGGGCACGGCGGTGGCGCAGCCGCCCGCTCTCCAGATCGATGCCGCCGTTGATCAGTCGGTGCCGATCCCTCCGGCCCAGACGCATCACATGGGCCGTGAGATCGCACAGACGATGCATTTCACGGGCGCCCCCTGGCTGGTCCGCGAGAGCCGTCAGCGAGAGGAAGACTGCCGGATGATGCTCAAGTCGCTGGGGCTCAAGCCCGGGCAGACCGTCTGCGACATGGGGTGTGGCAACGGCTTCTACACGCTCCAGCTCGCCCGGCTCGTCGGCCCGCGGGGTCTCGTCTATGCCGTCGACATCCAGCCGGAGATGCTGCAGATGCTCGTTCGCAACGCGGCCGAGGCGCGACTTGCCAACATCCGCCCGGTGCTCGGCACGCCGATCGATCCCCGGCTGCCGGCGGGCGAGATCGACATGATGCTCTGCGTGGATGTCTACCACGAGTTCTCGCACCCAGAGGCGATGCTGGCGAAGATCAAGGAGAGCCTCGCTCCCGACGGCCACCTGGTGTTGGTGGAGTTTCGCGGGGAGGATCCTGCGGTGCCGATCAAGCCGCTCCACAAGATGACCAAGGCGCAGGTGCGGGCTGAGCTGGAGCCGGCGGGATTCGAGATCGATCGCGAGTACGATCGGCTGCCCTGGCAGCACCTGCTCTTCCTGGGTGTGCGCCAACCGTAGGCTTCAGCTGCCAGCGAAGGCTTTGTTCAAGACGCCCAAGCCGCCGGCGGGAGGCAGAAGTCTCGTCGCGTGGGCAGGATAGCTCAAAGCTCCTCGAGCTTCCGCCGACCCACCGGCTCCCCGGAAGCTTGGTGGCGCCGCTATTGGCGTCGGCAATGAGCACTTACGGCAGCCGGCAGTTGCCATCTTCGCACGCGCCCGCAATCTTGAGCCGGTGGCGGGCGACGAAGGCGTAGAGCCGCGTCCAGAGCGGCATCGTGCCTGGGATGTGCAGCAACAGGGCCAGTGGCCAGAGCAGCACGAGCCGCCGCGAGAGATAGCGGACGGCATCAGCACCGCCGCGGGCCTGGCCCCGGGAGTCGATCACGTACATTTGCTCGAGAAGATCCTCACGCGGAATCTCCGGGAAGTCGCGGGGCACGCTTGGATCATGGAGCGAGGTGAGGGCGAGCCGGCCGGAAAGGTCGAGACGCCGCAGGATCGCCATCTGGCTGCGACAGAAGCGGCACTGCCCGTCGTAGAGCACGGTGTCGCGGGCCGGATGGTGGCGGGTGGTGATCATGGTCGCACCATGCATGCTAGACCATATCCCGGTTTTGGCCGCTCGACCTATTGTCGGAAGGGTCCTCGCGGAATCGCGGAAGGGTTCTAGCGGAATCGCGGCTCCGGCGAGAGCGAGCTGACCGCTGACTTCGAGCCGACCATCGGCAGCGTGCAGAAGTGGAGGATCGTCACGGCGCCCGCCGAGATCAAACTCCACGGCGCCCAGTCGGGCGCCGTGAACACACTGGGTTCGCCACGGCCGTCCACCGGCAGCACGACGGCGGAGTCGATGAGCAACAACTCCACGCCCGCCACACAGGCGAAGATTCCCGCTGCCAGAAACACGCTCTTCCACATGGGTGTCTGCCCGCCACCGGCGGGAACCGTATCTGCTCGACCTGCATGAATGGTTGAATACGCAAGACGTATCGGCAGACTGCTTGCCAGCGCTGCAGGCTGTGGCCCGCGCGCTCGACCGTACCGGTTGCAGCAATTATGCCGGCGGCTCAGCCCGAGATATCGGCCGGTCCCAGCCCGGTGTCGGCGGCCTCGCCCGCTGCCGGACGGGGAAGCGGCGGAGGGGGAGGCGCGCGGCGTTCCGCTTCAGTGCCCGGCACGAGCTGCGGCGTGCCCGTCGAGGCTTCGATGATCGTCCGCAGCTCCTCGCCGTCGATCACCTCGCACTCGATCAGCCGCTGCGTGATCGCTTCGAGTGCCCCTCGCCGCGATTCCATGATCCGCCGCACCCGCTCCATGGCGGTATCGATGATCCGGCGAACCTCCTCGTCGATCTCCCGCGCCGTCTGTTCGCTGTGGCTTCGCGCGTGCGGGAGGTCGGCGCCGCCGCCAGCCAGAAATGGCGACCGCTGGCTCTCGCGGTAGGCCACCCTCCCCAGCCGGCTCATGCCGTAGTCCATCACCATCGAGCGGGCGATCTCGCTGGCGCGTTCGAGGTCGTTCTGGGCGCCGGTCGAGACGTCGGCGTAGACCATCTCTTCGGCGATGGTGCCGGCGAGGAGCACCTCGATGCGGCTCTCCAGCTCCGACTGCGTGAGCAGATAGCGGTCGTCTTCCGGTCGCTGCATCGTATAGCCCAGCGCCGCCAGCCCGCGCGGGATGATCGACACCTTGTGCACCGGATCGGTGTTGGGCAGGGAAAAAGCGACCAGCGAGTGGGCCGCCTCGTGGTAGGCGACGCGTTTCTTCTCGTCTTCGTGGATGACCCGCTTCTTCTTTTCGAGTCCCGCCGTCACCCGCTCGACCCCTTCGTTGAACTCCTGCATGCCGACGGAGGTCTTGTTGTTGCGGGCCGCGAGCAGTGCCGCCTCATTGACGAGGTTGGCGAGATCGGCCCCCACGAAGCCCGATGTGATGCGGGCGATCTGTTCGAGATTGACCGCGGGATCGAGCTTGACGTTGGCGACGTGCACCCGCAGGATCGCCTCGCGGCCGCGGACGTCGGGCCGGTCGACGAGCACATGCCGGTCGAAGCGGCCGGGCCGCAGCAGCGCCGGATCGAGCGTTTCAGGCCGGTTGGTCGCCGCCAGCACGATCACGCCCGAGTTGCTGCCGAAACCGTCCATCTCGACGAGCAGGGCGTTGAGCGTCTGTTCCCGCTCGTCGTGGCCGCCGACCACGCTCGAGCCGCGGGTCTTGCCGAGCGCGTCGAGCTCGTCGATGAAGATGATGCAGGGCGCCTTCGCGGCGGCCTGCTGGAACATGTCGCGGACCCGCGCCGCCCCCACGCCCACGAACATCTCCACGAAGTCGCTACCCGAGAGGCCGAAGAAGGGCACGCCCGCCTCGCCGGCAATCGCCTTGGCGAGCAGCGTCTTGCCGGTGCCCGGCGGGCCGACCAGCAGCACGCCCTTCGGAATGTGGCCGCCGAGCACCTGGTATTTTTCGGGGCTGCGCAGAAATTCCACCACCTCACGCAGCTCGTCGACAGCCTCGTCGATGCCCGCGATGTCGTCGAAGGTGATGCCAAGATCCTCCTGTGCATACATCTTGCCGCGGCTGCGGCCGAAGGCCATCGGGCTCCCAGCGCCGCCGATCCGCCGCATCATCATGAAGAAGACGAGGCCGAACAGGCTCGTGAGAAAGAGCATCGGCAGCCAGTTCCGCCAGGGACTGGGCGCTTCTTCGTAGCGAAAGGGCACCCCGTGCTCGGAAAGCTGCCGCATCAGCTGGCTCTCAGAGTTTTCGCTCGGCAGCTTCGCCGTGTGAAAGCGACGCAGCGTGCCGGGACCGTCGGCTCCGGGCCGCTTGCCCACTTGTCCGACGGGAGGTTGTTCCGTCCGAGGCCGGGCAGCCTCCTCGGCGGCCAACTCCCGCACCGTGCCCGACACCTGGAAGGCTCCGATCACGACATCGCGGAGGTCGCCGTACCGCGCGGACTGCCGGCTGTCGGTGCCGACCTGGGAGACCTCGACCCAGCGGACGGCGTCTTCGCCCAACGGCTCGCCGGTGGCTGGCTTCCCCACCGCCGACGGGCCCGCTGCTTGAATCAGTTTTTCCAGGTCGCTGTAGGAGAGTTCGATCTCCGGCGTGGCCCCGATCAGGCTCATGGCAAACAGGCCGGCAACGCCCGCCGCAATCAGCGACCAGAGCAGATTGGAGCCCCCCATGTTCGGTCGGCGTTCTGCCGGGCGCTTGGTCGTGTCGCGTTTCTTGGCCATGAGATCGGAAATCCCTTTCAAACAGGCTGTCGCAGAATGAGCGGATCGAACTGACAGACATCCTATGCGGGGAAAAACCTGGCGACAAACGCAGGCAAAAGTGGAAGTTTCTGCGCTGAACTTCTACACTTTCGTCGTCATCCATCGCGTTGTGCCCCCTGTTGCCATGCCTTCACCCCACCGCAGCGCGGCTGCCGACGTTTGTGCCACGGTCGGCGGAAAAACTGCCGATCCGCTGCGTGTCGCCGTCCTCGGCTCGACGGGCAGCATCGGCACGAGCACGCTCGACGTGATCGCGGCATCGCCCGGCCGTTTTTCCCCCTTTTTGCTCTCCGCACATCGCAGCGTCCAGCCGCTCGTGGAACAGGCGTGGGCCTGCCGCCCCCGGTGGGTGGTGGTGGTCGACCCCGCCGCGGCGGCCCAGATCGGTTCTGGAGCGTTGCCCGCGGGCACGAGTCTGGCGGTCGGCCCAGAGGCTCTCGACGACCTGGTCCAGTCCCCGGAGATCGACCGCGTCGTGTCGGCGATCGTCGGTGCGGCAGGCCTGCGGAGCACCTGGGCGGCGCTGGAGGCCGGGAAGACCGTGGCGCTGGCCAACAAGGAGACGCTCGTGATGGCCGGCCCGCTGGTGATGCGGCTGGCGGAGCGGACCGGAGGCACGATCGTGCCGGTCGACAGCGAGCATTCGGCCATCCACCAGGCGCTCCGCACGGGATCGACCGACGAGGTGACGCGGATCGTGCTGACCGCCAGCGGCGGGCCGTTTCGCACGCGGCCGCGGGAGACGCTCGCCGCAGTCACGCCGGAGGAGGCGCTCAAGCACCCGACCTGGTCGATGGGCCCGAAGATCACGATCGACTCCGCCACGATGATGAACAAGGCCTTGGAGCTGATCGAGGCCCGCTGGCTCTTCGGCGTGCCCGCGACGAAGCTGGCAGTGCTCGTCCATCCGCAGTCGATCGTGCATTCGATGGTGGAGTTCGTGGACGGCTCGGTGATCGCCCAGCTCAGCCCGCCAGACATGCGGCTGCCGATCCAATACGCCCTCTCCTATCCAGAGCGAATCGACAGCCCGACGCGGCGGTTCGATTTCGCACAGGCCATGACCCTCGCCTTCGAGCCTCCCGATCCCGTCCGCTTTCCGGCGGTGCGGCTTGGGCATGAGGCGGCGTCTCGGGGCGGCACCGCCGGGGCCGTGCTCAACGCCGCCAACGAGGAGGCGGTGCGAGGTTTCCTGGAAGGCGTGCTGCGGTTCACCGATATTGCAGATGTGTGTGCGCGGGTGCTCGACGAGCATCCCTTTCAGCCCGATCCGTCGCTCGACGATGTCCGTCGACTCGATGCATGGGCCAGGCAGGAGGTCGTGAAGTGGGCGTGTGTCTGATGGCGGCAGCGTGTTTGGCTGCAGGAACATGGCTGGAGTGGATCATCCAGCCTGCGAGTTGGTTTGTGATCCTGCAGGTGGCCCTCGGCCTGGGGTTCGTGATCTTCGTACACGAGCTGGGCCACTTCCTCGTGGCGAAAGCCTGCGGCGTGAAGTGCGAGAAGTTTTTCCTCGGCTTCGACGTGGGCGGGATGAAGCTGGCGAGTTTCAAGTGGGGCGAGACGGAATACGGCATCGGCGCGCTGCCGCTGGGCGGCTATGTGAAGATGCTCGGTCAGGACGACAATCCAGCAGCCGCTGCGCAGGAGGCCCACCGCGCGCGTGCCGCGATGGAATCGGGCGACCTGCCCCCGGAACCGACCTCCGGCCCCCATCCCGCCTGGGACCCGCGGAGCTATCCGGCCCAGAGCGTGCCGGAGCGGATGGCGATCATCTCCGCCGGCGTGATCATGAACGTGATCTTCGCGGTGCTGATGGCGTCGTGGGCGCTGGGGCTGGGCGTGCGCGAGATGACCTGCGAACTCTCGAGCGTACGGCCCGGCGGCGCGGCCTGGCGGGCCGGCCTGCGGACGGGTGATCACATCACGGCGATCGGCGGCCGCAAGAACCCGATCTTCACCGACCTGCGCAACGGCGTGACGCTTGGCGACGTGGCCAAGGGGGTGGAGTTCACGATCCATCGGCCGGTCGACGACTCGACGCGGACGTTCACGCTCCATCCCGACACCGACTTGGGCGTGCCCACGGTGGGGGTCACGAGTCCCTTCTCCGTCACGCTGCCGGCCGATCTGACCGACGGGCTGCCGGGCGCCGCGGGGAAGGCCGTGCCGCCACTCGAGGCGGGCGACACGATCCGTGGCGTGGACGGCACGCCGGTGAAGACCTACGCCGAACTGATCACGGCCCTGTCGCGGCAGCCCTACAAGGCGGCGCAGCTGTCGGTGGAGCGGCGGGGCCAGCCGGAAAAGGCGGGCCAGACGGCCGAGAAGCTGATGGTCACATTGCCGCCGCAAGAGGTGCGGACCACGGGACTGGTGATGACGGCCGGGCCGATCAAGGCGGTGCAGGACGATTCTCCCGCGGCGGCAGCCGGTCTCAAGCCTGGCGACCTGATCGTGGCGATCGACGGCGAGCCGGTGGGCGATCCCCTCGCGGTCGACCAGCGGCTGCGTGGGATGGCCGGCAAGAAAGTGAAGCTCACGCTCGACCGCGCCGGCACGGCGGTGGACGTGGAACTGGAGCCCCGCGACGTGTCGTGGATTGAGGATCCGCGGTGGCCTTCGAGCCCGGTCTCGCTCTCCGCGATCGGCGCGGCGATCGGCGTGGATGCGACCGTGGCGGCGGTCGAGGTGGGGAGCCCGGCGGCGGAGGCCGGCATCCAGCCGGGCGAGCGAGTGGTCCGCGTGGCGTTCGTCGAGCCTGGCAAGAAGGAGCCGGCGGCCGATGCGGGGCTCGAGCTGTCGGCGAAGTCGCCGAGCTGGCCCTACGTCGTCTCCGTGCTCCAGCAGGTCCGCGAGGGAACGAAGCTCGCGCTCGAGGTGGAGTCGGCGGCCGATGCCGGTGGCAGCGGCACGCGACGCACGGTGGAAGTCGCCACCAGGAATGCGGACGACCAGTTCGTGGTCGACCGCGGACTCGTGTTTGAGCCGGTCTATGAGATCGTGCGGGCGGGATCGTTCTCCGACGCGCTCTCGCGGGGCGGCCGCAAAGCGTTTGAAAACCTCTCGCTCGTCTACCGCTTCCTGCACAAGCTTTCGAGCAACCAGATCAGCCCCCGCCTGCTCGGGGGACCGATCGAGATCGCCAAGCAGGCGGGCAAGTCGGCGGAGGAGGGGTTCAGCCATTTCCTGCTGTTTTTGACGATGCTCAGCGCCAATCTCGCGGTGGTAAATTTCCTGCCCATCCCCGTTTTGGACGGCGGGCATATGGTGTTCTTGGTGTATGAATGGATCCGCGGCAAGCCGCCGAGTGAAAAGGTGGTGGCGGTGCTCTCCTACCTGGGATTGGCCCTCATCCTGAGCCTGATGATGTTTGTCTTCGGACTCGATCTGGGACTGATTCCGCGGCGGTAGCATCGCATCAGAGAAAGGTCGATAGGCCCAAACCGCCGTGGGCGGTGAAAGCCTCCGACTCGAAGCGAGGATACGCTGACTCGCTTCGGCTTCCTCCGACCCACGGCTCCTCCGGCGGCTTGGCATGCCGCCGTATCCAACCGAACCGTGGCCTCGAGCACTGGAACGCACATGACTTCGTCGGGCGACGCCGTGCTGGTGGAAGCAAACCGCAGCGCGGTGTTTCCGCCGGCGGGTGTGGGCGTCATCGTGTTCGACGTGGTGGGCACGCTCGTCGAGCCGAGCCCGTCGGTGGCCGTGGCCTATCAGCAGGCGGCTCTGCGGCACGGTGTGACGGTCGACGCAACGGTCATCCAGCAGCGGTTCAAGGCGGCGTGGCGGCGTCAGGAGGCGATCGATGCGGCGGCGGTGCCGGCGTTTGCCACCAGCCGTGCTCGCGAGGCCGAGCGGTGGCAGGCCATCGTCGACGACGTCTTCGAGGGGGCGGCTCCCGCGGCCGCAATCTTCGCTGATCTCTGGGAGCACTTCGGCCAGGTCGAGGCCTGGCAGCCCCTGGCCCACGGCCGCGATCTCGTGCGGCTCGCAGTTGATGCCGGAGTGACGGTGGCGTTGGCGAGTAACTTCGACGAGCGGTTGCTGGCGATCGCGGAGCGGCTAGAACCGCTGTCGTGGGTGCCGCATGTCTTTGCGTCGTCGGAGATCGGTTGGCGGAAGCCGGCGCCGGAATTCTTCCGGTGGATCGAGCAGCGGCTCGGCTGCCGGCCGGCGGAGGTGCTGCTCGTAGGGGACGATCCCGAACTCGACGTCGCCGCCGCCCGGCGGGCCGGCTGGCGGTCGCTGGATGTCGCAGGCCGCGGTTAGTTCACGGATCGTTACGATAGGGCCCGGTGTTGATCCCTTCTGCCGAGGCCGATCCATGTTCCGCATCACACTGCTCTCACTGCTTCTGCCCGTTCTGTGCTGTCAGCGACTCTCTGCCGCCGAAGGCGGCCGGCAGGAGGACGACGGTCGGATCGTCTTCGACGCATCGGACGTACGGATCGTCGGCGACGAGACGAACCAGTGCAGTTGGGACTACAAGCCCACCCGCTGGGGCATGTACGACGTGTCGCTGACCTATGCCAATGCCGGGCCGGCCGGCTCCGAGGTGGAGGTCGCATTCGGCGAGGCGAAGGTCGCGGGCACAGCAGCCACGACGGGCAGTCCGGAACGCGATGCCACGCTCGCGATCGGGCGGCTATACGTGGCAGACACGAAGTCGAGCACGCTCACGGTGCGATGCACACGGCAGGTGGACGGCATACAAGTGAAGTCGGTGACGCTTTCGCCCGCGTGCGAGGGGAAGCCGCCGACCCAGGCTGATGACGGTGTCGTGACGCTGCACGGACGTGATGCCACGGTGCAGGGAACGATGCTGCGGTATGAGCCGGCTGAGAAGAAACAGACGCTCGGCTACTGGACTCGCCCCACCGATGCCGCCACCTGGACGTTCACGCTCACGAAGCCTGCGGAATTCGACGTGGAGGTGCTGCAGGGCTGCGGTCCTGAGCAGGGGGGCAGTGTGATGACGGTCGCCGTCGATGACGGCCAGCCAGGAACGCACAAGCCGCTCGAGTTCGTCGTCGAGGCCACCGGGGGCTTCCAGGATTTCCGTGCCAGAATCGTGGGCCGCGTCGGACCACTCGCGGCCGGTCAGCACACGCTGCGGATCGTTCCCAAGCAGATTGCCAAGCAGGCCGCCTGCGATATCCGGCAGGTCAGGCTCGTGCCGGTGACTCTCGGACCGTGACGAGCAGGAACAGCATCGCGACGAGCGGCCCGAGTGCCGCGCCGGCATGGTCCATCGCGCGGATGTGGCCGAATGCCCTGCCGCGGAAGGGAGGCTCGACGAGGTCCGACACCAGCGCGTCGCGGGGGGCGCTGCGGATGCCCTTGCCGAACCGGTCGGCCATCCGCACGAGGATCACCCCCACGGGCGAGGCGACCAGGCCCATGAGCGGCCGGATGACCGCGGAGATTCCGTAACCAAAGAGCACCAGCGGCCGGCGTCCTACGAAATCGGAGATGGCGCCACTCGGCAGCCTGACGATCGCGGCCACGGCATTGGCGACCCCGTCGATGAGCCCGATTGCGACGCTCGTGCCGCCGAGTCTCTTCACGAAGGCCGGCAGGAGCGGATAGATCGCCTCGCTGGAGAGATCGGTGAGGAAGCTCGTCCAGCCGAGCGCCCGGATCGTACTGGGCAGGGAATCCACGGACGGTCGAGGCTGGTCAGTCACGCGGCTCGACCTCGTCGTTCACGGCCGCTCGGCGCCGGTGTCGAGCACCGCCATGAAGGCCTTCTGCGGGATGTCGACGCTTCCAACGCTCTTCATCCGCTTTTTGCCCTCCTTCTGCTTGGCCCACAGCTTCTTCTTGCGTGAGATGTCGCCGCCGTAGCACTTGGCGGTGACATTCTTTCGCATCGCCGAGATCGTCTCCCGCGCGATCACCTTCGTGCCGATCGCCGCCTGCAGCGCCACCTCGAACATGTGGCGATCGATTTCGCCCCGCAGCTTCTTCACGATCGCCCGGCCGCGACGGTCGGCATCACGGCGGTCGCAGATGATCGACAGGGCGTCGACTTTTTTGCCGCCGACGAGAATGTCGAGTCGGACCAGGTCGGCGGGAAAGTAGCCCACCAGTTCGTAGTCCATCGTGCCGTAGCCGCGGGTCACGCTCTTGAGCTTGTCGTGCATGTCGTAGATCACCTCGGCTAGCGGCAGGTCAAAGGTGAGCATGGCCCGCGTGGGCGAGAGATACTCGGTCTTGAGATAGACGCCGCGGCGGTCGGTGCACAGCTGCATGATCGGGCCGATGTGCTCGACGGGCGTGAGGAAGTTTGTCCGCACGATCGGCTGGCGGAACTCCTCGATCTCGCCAGTGTCGGGCACGTCCTGCGGATTGCGGATGTTGATCGTCTCGCCGTCCGTCTTCAGGATCTGGTAGGTGACGTTGGGCGCCGTCTGCACGAGATCGAGATCGGCCTCCTGCTCGAGCCGCTGCTGGATGATCTCCATGTGCAACAGGCCCAGGAAGCCGCAGCGGAAGCCGAAGCCGAGCGCCTCGCTCGACTCTGGCGCAAACTCGAACGACGGATCGTTGATCGCCAGTTTTTCCAGTGAGTCGCGGAGCTCCTCGAAGTTTTCACCCTCCGAGGGATAGAGGCCGCAGTAGACCATCCGCTGGGGTGGCTTGTAGCCGGGCATGGGGGCGGCCGCATGGTCGCCGGGGATCGTGACCGTGTCGCCGATGTGGACCTGCTTCACGTCCTTGATGTTGCAGACCAAGTAGCCCACCTGGCCGGCCACGAGTTCCTCGCAGGCACGCCGTTGCGGCACGAACTGGCCGAGCTCCAGCACCTCGTGGGTCACGCCGGTCTCGAGGAACCGTATCTTCTGCCCCTTCTTCACCGTGCCGTCGATGAGACGGACATAGGTGATCGCGCCGCGGTAGCTGTCGTAGTGGCTGTCGAAGATCAACGCCCGCAGGGTCGCCTGGGGATCGCCCGTGGGGGGCGGGATCCGCTCGACGATCGCGGCGAGGAGATCATCGATGCCGATGCCCGTCTTGGCACTGGCCTTGATGACCTCCGTGGGGTCGATCGAGAGGCTCTGCTCCATCTCGGTGAGCACCTCGTCGACCCGCGCGTGCACGAGGTCGACCTTGTTGATCACCGGCACGATCGTGAGATTCTGGTTGATCGCCGCGTAGGCATTGGCGACGGTCTGGGCCTCGACCCCCTGAAACGCATCGACCAGGAGCACCGCGCCCTCGCAGCAGGCCAGGCTCCGCGAGACCTCGTAGTGGAAGTCGACGTGGCCGGGCGTGTCGATGAGGTTAAGTTCGTAGAGCTCCCCCTTGTGATGGCATTCCATGCGGACAGCCCGGGCCTTGATCGTGATGCCGCGCTGCCGCTCCAGCTCCATGTCGTCGAGCATCTGCTCCTTGAGCTGCCGCTTTTCGACGGTGCCTGTCCTTTCGAGGAGCCGGTCGGCGAGCGTGCTCTTGCCGTGGTCGATGTGGGCGATGATGGAGAAGTTGCGGATGTGTTTGCAGTCGATGCTCATGCGGGGATTGTAGACGAGTTTTCAGCCCGATGAATGGGGAATCTGGCGGGCCCCAGCGGCGGTAGGTTCCCAAAGGCCGACCCGGGATCGTGCGGCTGTGCTGCCGGCACGCATTGGTTCGCCGGCTACGGCATGCTCGTCGCCGGCGGATTCTGCTACGGGAGGCTCTTGGACGAATCGTGAATCGCTCGTGAGTCGCAGAATTCACCGGACTCCTGCGCGTGCCTCCGACCGGCTCCTCAGCATCTGGGTTCAAGCGAAACACGGCATCGTGTCGCCACGACAGGCGGAGGCCCGTCCTCAGCGAGCCGCGTTTCGCCTCGCCAGGCCGGCAACGCCGAACGAGCCGGCGTCGCCCCCGAGGCTCGCGTAACGGATGACGGTCTTCTCCGCGAGCAGGGGAAACGCGCGGCGGGCGACCTCGGAGCGGATGCGATCGATGAATGCCTTGCCAACGGCCGCCTCCTCGCCCCCGAACGTCATGGCGCCTCCGATGATGACCGCGGCGGGATCGAGCGTGTGCATGAGCGTGACGATGCCGATCCCCAACCAACGGGCCGTCTCCATGAGGAGTTCGGTTGCCAAGGCGTCGCCCGCTGCCGCCTCGCGGGAGATCACGATCGGCGTCAGTGTTTCGCCGCCCTGAATCGCTGAGGCAAGCGAGCCGGTGCCACCGCCCCGGATTGCCTCTCCAGCGCGGGCCACGAGCGACGTCGCGCTCGCATACGCTTCCAGATGGCCGCGCTGGCCGCAGGGGCACAGGCGGGCCGTGTCGGCAGGGTCGACGATGATGTGTCCGCACTCGGAGGCGTGGCTGTGGGCACCGTCGATCGTGGTGCCGTCGATGATGATGCCGCCGCCCACGCCTGTGCCTAGTGTCAGCAGCACGAGGCTCGCATACTCGCGGCCCGATCCGACCCAGAATTCTCCGTAGGCCGCGGCGGTGGCGTCGTTGGCGTAGGCGACCTCGTGACCGCAGTGCGCCGCCACGCGATCACGGATCGGAAAGTTGTCCCAGCCAGGCAGGTTGCCCGCGCGGATGATGATGCCGGTGGGAAGATCCTGGGGACCGGGAGTACCCAGGCCAACGCCGGCGATGTCGGTCGCGGCGATGCCCACCATGCCGGCGAGCGTGTGGACCATGCGGCCCATCCGCGCAGCCGTGTCCTCCGGGCCCCTCTCGGCGTGCGTCGGTTCGGTGTGGAAGGCCACCATCCGGCCGTCTGTGTCGACGAGAGCGGACTTGATGTTGGTGCCACCGAGATCGATGCCGGCGTAGAGCGGCAGCCGGGCTTCTGCGAGCGGGAGCAAGGAGCGTTTCGTCACGGACATCAGCTCAGTTCCCCTCCGGCAACCGGCTGACTTCCACCGTGGGCGTCGGTCCGGTACAGGCCTTCATGAAGGCCACAAGGTCGGCTTTCTCCTCCGCGGAGAGCTTGAGCGGTCGGATCTTCGCGCTCAAGTTCGGGTTGGGGTGGCCGCCCTTGTCATACCATTCCACCACCTCCTCCAGCGTCCCGACCGAACCGTCGTGCATGTAGGGGCCGCTCAAGGCGACGTTGCGGACGGTGGGTGTCTTGAAGGCGCCGGTATCTGCCGGATCCTTTGTGACGGCGAAGCGGCCCACGTCCGGCTCCGGCTTGTCCATGCCGATGCCGATGTTGTGGTAGTTCTCGTCGGCGAGATTCGCACCGACATGGCAGGCGGTGCAGTTGCCCTTCTCCGTGAAGAAAATCTCGCGGCCGCGCTTGGCCTCCTCCGACATCGGCTGGGCCTCGACGGCGGCCTTCGCCGCAGCATACTTCGCGGCCAGCTCCGCGTCCTCGGCGATGTCGTCGGCATCGAGGGAGGCGAACGACTGAAGCTGTTCGTTGTGGTCGTAGGGGGACGGGGCGGTGACCAGCACGCGTTCGAAGGCGGCGATCGCCTGGCCGACGCGGTCGATCGTGAGTTCGCCGAAGATCTTGTCGAACTGCTTTTTATAGACAGGCATCTCGCCGAGCCGTTTCACCACCCCCTCGTGCGTGAAGCCCATCTCGATCGGATTCTGGATCGGTCCCACGGCCTGCGCCTCGAGCGAATCGGCGCGGCCGTCCCAGAACTGGGCGCCCGACAGGATGCGGTTGAACGACACGGGCGAGTTGCGGCCGCCGAGCTGACCCCGGATGCCCACGCCCGTCTTCGTGTGAGCCGAATAGCCCTCGACGGGGTTGTGGCAGCTGGCGCAGCTGACAGTCGAGTCAACCGAGAGCCGCGGGTCAAAATAGAGCTGGCGGCCCAGTTCGATCTTGGCGCGGGTGAGAGGATTCTTGTCGAGGCCCTTGATCTGGGCCGCGCCCTGCGAGAGCCCCAGTGGCAGCACCGGCTCCAGTTCCACGGCAGTCTTCGGGTTGGCAAGCCACTGGTCGATCTGCTCCAGCGTGATCGGTCCGGTCCCGGGCACGCCTGCCGTCAGCGCCGGATCGCCGAGCATGACGCGTTCGCGGGTCGCAGCGGCCGCACCTCCCGCCGTCGGCACAGCCTCCGCCGTCTTGTCGATGGTCTTGCCCGCCTCAGCGATCGCCAGATCGGCGGCGGCCGTCGCCGCGTCCACCGTCTGCTTCGCCTTGGCAGCCTCATCGTCGATGGCTGCGGCGCGGGCGTTCTTCTGCGTCTGATCCGCGGCGGGATCGAGGGTCTCGATCGTCTCGATTTCGACGACTTCCCCCCGGGAACCGGAGCGGCCGGAAGGGGCACAGCCCCCGAGGCCGATCACCGAAGTGGCGAGTACCAGTGCGGCTTGGGCGGCACGCTGGGGGACGAGGCGAGAACGTGGGTGTGGCACGGCAGCAGCTCCTGTGGCAATCACGACGCTGGATCAGAGGACGCGAGGATCGAAGGCGGACCCATGCCGATCCGGCGGCGCTTTATAGTAGAACTTTTCGCGTGGAAGGGTAGCAGCCCGGCTCAGACGATTTCCTCGGTGGCCAGCCACTCCAGTTCGCCCGGATGGCCCGGACCGTCGTCGAGGCGGATCGAGGCCACCGCACCTTTTTGCATGCGGATGGAGGCAGAGCCGTCGCCGATCATGAGGGCGACCAGACGGCCGACGCAGGGCATATGGCCCACCCAGGCCACGCGGGCGGCGTCCTGCTGGGTCGTCCATTCCACCAGGGCCGGCCAGTTGGAGGCGGGCGCGAGGGCGTCGACCACCTCCACCGGCGGGGCGTTGTCGCATGCCGCCGCCAGGATCTCCGCCGTCTCGCGGGCGCGGACCAGCGGACTGGTGGCCACGATGTCCACCTGCAGGCCCGCCTTGCAGAGGCTCTGCATCATCGTCGCGAACCGCTTTCGTCCCTTTTTCGTCAAGCGGCGGGCATGGTCGTCGATACCGGGGCCCAGATCCTCGGCCCAGGCATGGCGAACGATGTAGAGGTGGGTGGTGAGTTTGGGCATGGGGGAATTGTGCGTCCCGCCACCGGCCGGGGCAAGTTAGGCCCGCCGCCAGAGGTCGTCTTCGGCGATCCCTTCCCGCTCGATTGCTGCGGCAGCGTCGTGCCGCCAGCGGAGGGCGTCGGTCGGGTAGCCGGCGGTGGGCCGCAGGCCCGGCAGGCGGGAAGCCCAGAACGTGTTGAAGGCATGCATCGAGAGTTCGCGGACGTATTTCGCGGTCATGCTCGCCAGTGCCACCGGGGCCCGCGACTCTCCCCCCACGCAGAACTCGATCCGACAGGCTTTCATCGGGTGGCGGTCGCCGGCCGGCACCAGGTAGGCCGACCGCGAGGGCGTCTCTTCCAGCGGCTGCACAAGCGCGGCGTCGAAGTGCCGGGACACGAGCCCGCCATACCGCTTGCGGCCGCCGTGACGGTCGCACCACACGATGGCCGGCTCGTCGGGAGCGGCGGCCCGCAGCGCAGCCGCCAGATCGAGCGTGGCGGCGGAGAGGATATCGGATTTGTTGAGGCCGTCGTTGAGCAGCGCATTGAACGCGCCTGGATAGATGCCGCGGCAGGCCACCCGCTCCAGTACCACGCCGTGCCGGGCAAGCAGATCGCGAAGTTCAGCCGCCAGACCCGCGCACGTGGGGGCGTCGGCCTCACGGGGCAAGGTGATCGGTTGAAGTTCCCGCCACGCTCCGCGGCAGCCGCCGTGAGGCGAGATCGTTCCGATGCGCTCGTCGAGCGCCGCCCAGGTGCCGGGCAACTCGCCCGACGCCAGCACAAGTCCGATCAAGACGCCCCGTTCGAGCGCGTCGAAGCCGGTGCCCCCCCGATAGATCTCTTTGGAGTCGGCCCAGAGCGGCCCGCGTCTGCCACCGCCTCGTGCCGCCACCATGGCGTCAGCCTCGGCGACCGCCCTGGTGAGTGTTGCCTCAGCGTCTTCCGCGGGTGATGCCACCCGCCAGGCGGTCGCGGCCATCACGAGCGGCCCAAGGTTCGGACCGTACCCCGCCTCGTCGGTGCCGATCAGCAGCGTCATGCGGGCGCCTGCGGCGACGGGCGGCTCGCTGCTTCCGCCCAGCGGCAGTATTCATAGACCGCGATCGAGGCGGAGGTGGCGGCGTTGAGGCTGTGCGGCAGGCCATACATCGGAATTTCCGCGACGCGGTCGAGCCGCGCGAGCACGTCGTCCTCCAGACCGGTCCGTTCGTTGCCGACCACGAGCACCGTGCGGGCGGCGAAGGAAAATCCGAACAGGCTTTCAGAATGCGTCGTCTGCTCCAGGCCCACGATCTCGAACCCCTCGCCGCGGAGCCGGTCGAGCACCGGTGGCAGGCTGCGGTGGATCTCCAGCACGACCGAGTCGGCGCCATCCCGTGCGATTTTCTCGTGGAGCCGTGCCGCGCCGCAGGCGATCACGCGGGGAACGCCGAAGCAGCCGCAGGTGCGGACGATATGCGAGAGGTTGACATGGCTCCGCATGGGCGGGCAGGCCACGATCAGCTCACGCGGCGTCGCGGGCCGTTCCGGGGGTTTGTGGCGGAGGTGTTCGAAGCGTGGCATCACGGCATTCTGCCCGATTTTCCTCTACACTATCCATGCCGGGCCTCTGCCACAGGAGCCATCATGAATCACCTTCCCAGCCAGCCATCCCATGCCGCGGCCGCGCCGCGGGAGGCGACGGCTCCTGCCGGGCCCGACACGCCCTCTCCGCCGCGGCCGGGCGACATCGTCAGGAGTCCGCTGGGCTTCGGGCGGGAGACGGTCGAGTCGGTCGTGATCGCGTTCACGCTGGCGCTGTTGTTCCGGGCGTTCGAGGCGGAGGCGTTCGTGATCCCGACCGGCTCCATGGCCCCGACCTTGATGGGTCGCCATAAGGACCTCGTCTGTGAGTCGTGCGGCCGCGATTTCCGTGTCGGATGCAGTGCCGAAGAAGACGATCAGTCACAGAGCCTGCGGGCCGAGTTGGCGCGATTGGAACGGGAACTCGCCGCCCTCAACGCGAATGGCAACGGCGGCGGGATGGGGTTGCAACAACGCGAGGATGTGAGACGCCGGATCGAACTGCTGGAGAGCGACCGCGGGCCGATCACCCAATTGCGGTCGCGGCTGGCGAGCAAACTGGTGCCGGCCGCGAAGTGCCCCAACTGCGGCTATGGGACGCGGCTGGTGCAGGTCGCAGGTGGACAGGTGCGCTACGACCCACGCTATCCGTCGTTCAGCGGCGATCGGATCCTCGTCGACAAGTTCGCCTACGATTTCGTCGAGCCCAAGCGATGGGACGTGGTCGTCTTCAAGTATCCGGAGGAGGCGAAGACGAACTACATCAAGCGTCTCGTCGGCCTGCCGGGAGAGGCGGTGTCCATCGCCGGAGGCGACATCTGGATCAGCCGTGACGAAGCCTCGCCCGAGATCGCCCGCAAGCCGCCCGACACGATGCGGGCGATGCTGCAGTGCGTGCACGACAGCCGTTATGTCTCGGCCGCGCTGCAGAAGGCCGGGTGGCCGCTCTGCTGGAGCGACTGGTCGCCGCGTGGGCAGGGACCGACCGGCAGATGGACGAGCGCTGACGAGGGCCGCTCGTTCGGCGTGACGGCCCGTTCTACGGATGAGCCCGCCACCCTCCGCTACCGGCATTACTTCCCGTCGGCCGATCAGTGGGAGGAAGTGCGGGCCGGCGAATCGCTTGCAGACCGCGCGAGTCCCACGCTCATCGATGATTTCCAACCCTACAACGCCATCGGCACCCGGTCACACTGGGTGGGCGATCTGGCCCTGGAGATGGCCTGCGAAACCGAGGGCGGTGAGGGAGGCAGCCTGGCGATCGATCTGGTGGAGGGGGGTGCCGCGCACCGCTGCGAGATCAATCTGGCCACTGGCGACGCCATGCTCATGCTGTCAGGTGGCCGGGAGGGCGAGTCCGCCGCACGCGGCCGCACGCCGGTGCGTGGGAAGGGCTCCTGGACGATCCTGTTTGCCAACGTCGATGACGAACTGTCGCTCTTCATCGATGGCCGCCGCATCGCCTTCGACAAGCCCACGGCATGGACGCGCATGATCGACGAGGTGCCGCTCAACAGGCCCGCGGCCGTCGCGGTCGACCCGGGCTCAGACGAGCCGAGCGATCTGTCGCCGGTGGGCATCACCGTGGTCCGGGCCAACGTCCGCGTGAAACACCTGCGGGTGCTGCGTGACACCTACTACATCGGCGCGATCGACGTGGGATCCCGGCCGGGAGATTTCCTGGAGGAGGACCGGCTGGAATTCGACCTCGAGGCCGACCAGTTTTTCGTGCTGGGCGACAACTCGGCTGCCAGCAAGGACAGCCGGCTCTGGCTGGAGGGGCACCACGTCGACCGGGACCTGCTCATCGGCAAGGCAATGGCGATCTTCTGGCCCCACGCCGTTTCGCCCAGCTGGGCCGTGCCGGTGAAAATTGGGGGCGCCGAGTTGCGATTGCCCTCGTGGCCGAACTTCGGGAGGATGCGGTTCGTGCGGTGAGGCCGGCGAGTGGCCAGGATCGCGTTCAAGGAGGAACCAGATGCCGCTGTTGTCCGTCACGGGTCTCGTGAAGACCTACGGCCGCCGCCGCGTGGTGGACGGCGTCGATTTCCACGTCGAGGCAGGGGAGATCGTGGGCCTGCTGGGCCCCAACGGTGCCGGCAAGACGACGAGCTTCCGCATGACCTGCGGACTGGTGATGCCCGATGCGGGCAGCGTGCTCCTCGACGACGAGGAGATCACCCACTGGCCGATGTTCAAACGGTCGCGCGATGGCGGCATGGGCTACCTCGCGCAGGAACAGAGCGTGTTCCGCAAGCTCACCGTCGAGCAGAACCTGCTGGCGATCATGGAGTTGGTCGGCATGCCGCCAAAGGAACGCCGCCGCCGCTGCGAAGAGTTGATGGAGCAATTTGACATCACGCGGATCCGCAAGTCGAAATCGCACTACATCTCGGGTGGCGAGAAGCGGCGGCTCGAGATCGCCCGCTGCCTCGTGACGGAGCCGCGGATCATCCTGCTCGACGAGCCGTTTACCGGCATCGACCCGGTCACGATCCACTCCATCCAGAAGATCATCACGGGCCTCCGCGACAGCGGCATCTCGATCCTGATCACCGACCACCGTGAACGGGAGACGCTCGCGATCACCGACCGCAGTTATGTGGTTCGCGCCGGCAAGGTGCTCTGCCACGGCACGGCGCAGGAAGTGCTTACGAACCCCGACGCCAAGAAGTATTACTTCGGCGAGAGCCCGGGCGTGGAAGCGGCGTGAGCTTGCACCGGCTGCCTGTGGGTCGGGGTTGCCCGCGCCCCGTCGCCGGACGTTCGCTCCGGCCATCCTGGCCTTCGCTCACTCGATGCTGACTACGCTCCGGCATCCTGCCTGCGCTTGTCAGCAACGCCGGCTCTCGGGGCACGGGCAACCCCTCGCGGACCCTGTGGAAGGCAGGAGATGTTGCACCGGCCGTGCGGGCGATCAGCGAAGAGAAGACGGTTGGTCGCGGCTGGCGATGAGCACGCTGCGGCCGAGGGCCGTCGGGGCCCGGGCCACGATTCGCAGGCCGAGATCGGCCAGCCAGCCGCCGATCTCGGCGGCGGAGTAGAGACGCCCCTGCGTCACCGTCGTGAGCAGCACGGAATACTCGGCCGCCCACAGCGGGCCCGACTTGTCGTCGTCGAGCAGCATGTCGTGGACGAGCAGGTGGCCTCCGTCTGGCAGTGCCGCGACGCTCTTCGTGAGTAGTCGCCGGCAGTCGGCCTCGTTCCAGTCGTGCAGGACATTGGAAAAAAGATGCGTGTCGTGGTCGGCGGGCCACGGGTCGGCGAACATGTCCGCCGTCACGACATCGACGCGGCCACCGAGCCCTGCGGCGAATATCGTCCGCCGTGCGATGGTGTCGACGGGCGACGCCTCGAGAATCGTCGCCCGGGCCTGGGGAAACGCCCGCGTGACCGCGATCGCATACACGCCAGATCCGCCGCCGACGTCGAGCAGCTTGCGGGGCGGGCTACCGGCAAGGGCCGCGGCCAGCCCGGGCCCGAGCACGCGGCCGCGGCAGTCCATGGCGGCGGTGAACGATTCCGCGAACGCCTCCGTCCGCATGGCGGCATGCCAGTCGGCCTCGCCTTCCTCGCCCGGCCAGTTGGCGGGGCGATCGGTCCGCAGCACCGTGAGGAAGTCGGCGACGCCCGGCTTCTCGGCGATGCTCGCGTAGTAGGGCCGCGCGTCGAACGGTGCGCCTGCCACAAGAAACTCCCGCGCGGTGTCGGTGACGTGCAGGATGCCGTCATCGTCCCGCCGCACGAGGCCGTTGGCGACCAGGAGCGTGCAGAGCGTGTCGGCCGGCCGAGGGTGAATGGAAAATCTTCGGCAGATCGTGGGCAGGTCGGCGGGCTTGTCGGCAAGCGCCGTGAAGAGATCGAGATGCACGATCGCCACGGTCAGCGCGTCGATCGCAGTGAGCGATTCGCGATAGCGGTAGATCGCGGTGGGGTCGGTCACGGGCGTGTGCGTCATGGAAACGTTTGTCATTTCACGTCGGCGGTGTGGTCCACGGCTGGCACTGGCGGCGGTGCTCGGTGGGGGTGAGGCCAAAGGTCTTCTTGAACACGTTGCACAACTGTGCCGAATGGGCGAAGCCGCAACGGGCGGCGATCACCGCCAGCTTGAAATCGGTGTCGGCGAGCAGGCGGCGAGCGGCGATCAGTTTCGTGCGGATGATCTCGTCGTGGAGCGAGCGGCCGATCGCCCGCGTGAACTGCCGCTCGAGTGACCGGCGCGACAGGCTCGTGACCTCGGCCACCTGCTCGGCGGTGAGGCCGTCGCAGGCCTTCGAGCGGATGAGCCGCAGGGCCAGCCGCACGTCGGGATCGTCGACCGACAGAATGTCGGTGCTGCGGCGGACGGTCACGCCCAGGGGTGGCACGAACACGCTTTTCTCGGTGACGGACTCGCCGTTCATCCGGGCCGTGAGCAGCCGTGCGGCTTCGTAGCCGATGCATTCCAGGTTCTGGTTCACGCTCGTGAGGTTTGGCGACGCGAGATTGCAGAGCACCTCGTCATCATCCACGCCGATCACGGCCACGTCGTCGGGGCATGCGAGCCCGAGCGACCGCACGGCGTCGAGCACCTCCAGTGCCCTCACGTCGTAGGCCGCCATGATGCCCACCGGCCGCGGCAGCGATTCGATCCAGCGGGCGATGGCCGGCACGGCGTCGACCCGCATGCCCATCTGGCTCGAGTGCGGCGAGTCGAAGACATGCACCGTGGCCCCGCGGGCGGCGGCATGGGCGGCAAAGGCCTCCTCGCGGAGCTTTGACCAGCGGGTGCGGAGGCCGCAGAAGGCGAGTTGGGTGAATCTCTGGTCGAGCAAATGGTCGGCGGCAGCCCGTGCGATGGCGGCCTCGTCGGCATGGATGCCGGGCGACGGGCCGCTGCCCTCCTCCCATCGCAGCGACACCAGCGGCACCTTGCCCTTCCTCCAGGCCGCCGGCAGGCGGTCCCGCGGCACGCGGGAGATGACGCCATCGACCTGCCAGGTCTCGAGTCCTGGCGGCACGCCCTCCTCGAAGCCGCGTTCATCGGCGTAGAGGCTCCACGGCTCGTGTTCTCGCAGCCAGCGGCTCACGCCCCGCAGCACGCCGCGTCCGAACGCCTTCGACGTTTCCACGAGCAAGGCCACGCGGCGGCCGGCCGCGCGTGGCACGTCGCGTGTCGGCGGTGCAGGAACGACTGGCTGCAGTGACTGTCGAGCGATCATGCGGTCCCAGTCTACCGTTCCTTTCGCAGGGGTGTTTTTAGCAACGTTTTCGGCAGCAACGCGTAACCCGCGGTGGTCGGGTCGTGCTAGGGTGACGGAGTTACAATACGGTGGTTCGTCGTGCGGTGAACGGAGATGAGGCAGTGATGAACCTCGGCCCTTCAACGCGTGGTTGCTTTCCCGCCCTGCGGGCGTGGCTCGTGGCGGCGGTCTACGCAGCGGTCTCTTTGGGGGCCCTGCTCGGGGTGCTTGGCACAGCCAACGTCGTCCAGGCCGAGGCGGTGACGGGAAGTCGCGAGGGCACGCAGGACCGACCTGAGGACCTCGAATTCTTTGAGGCGAAGGTGCGGCCGCTGCTCGTGCAGCACTGTGCCGAGTGCCATTCGGCGAAAGCAGGCGACCCGGAGGGCGGCCTGTCGTTTGATTCCCGCGCCGATTTTTCCGCCGCCGAAGGGGTGGCCGTTGCCGGCAAGCCCGACGAGAGCCTGCTGGTGAAGGTGGTCCGCTACGACGGCGATCTGCAGATGCCGCCCGATGGAAAACTGCCGGCGGCGGCGATCCAGACCATCGAGGAATGGGTCCGTCGTGGGCTCCCATGGCCGGACGATGGCACGGCAGCCGGCACCGCGAAGGGAGGCGTCGAGGCCTTTGATCTCGCGAAGCGAAAGGCCGAACACTGGTGCTGGCACCCGCCCCGCATCTCACCGCCGCCGGCGGTCACGAACGCCGCCTGGTGCACAGGCGACATCGACCGCTTCGTGCTCGCGCGGCTCGAGGCGGCGGGGCTCGAGCCGGCGGCCGAAGCCTCCCGTGAGACGCTCGTGCGGCGGGCGGCCGAGATTTTAACCGGCCTGCCGGCTCTTCCCGCCGACGTGGCGCGGGTGACCGCCGATCCAGACGTGCATGCCTTCGACCGCTACGTCGACCAGCTCCTCGCCTCGCCCCACTATGGCGAGCGGTTCGCGCGGCACTGGCTCGACGTGGCTCGCTATGGCGAGGCGCGGGGCCACGAGTTTGATTACATCATCCCCAACGCCTGGCAGTATCGCGACTGGGTCGTGAAGGCGTTCAACGAAGACCTGCCCTACGACCAGTTCGTCCGTGAGCAGATTGCCGGTGATCTCGTCGAGCGGCCGCGGGTCGATGCGAAGACCGGGGCGAACGAGTCGGTCGTCGGCACGGGGTTCTGGTTTCTGGGCGAGGCGGTGCACGGGCCGGTCGACATCGCGCAGGACGAGGCCGACCGGATGGACAATTGCATCGACACCTTCGGCAAGGCGTTCCTCGGGCTGGCACTGGGCTGCGCCCGCTGCCACGACCACAAGTTCGACGCCATCTCCAACGAAGACTACTACGCCCTCACCGGCATGCTCATGTCGAGCAGCTACCGGCAGGTGCCGTTCGAGACACTCGAAGCCAATCGCGACGTGGCCCGCAGGCTCGACGCCGCCGACACCGACAACCGCCGCAGGCTTCTGCCACTGATCGCGGCCGCGCTGGGTGCCGCGATGAGGCCTGCGCTGGGCCACGAGGGCATAAGCCTGGCCACGGGCCTGCCCGAGCCCTCGGACGACCAGGCGGCTCCCGGTGAGACCGTGATCGCCGACTACACCCGCGGGGAAGCCTCCACGCCGATCATCGCCGATGCCGCTGCCTGGGGGCGGTCGGCCGTGCCGGCGGGTGAGCCCGTGCTCGTGCCCGCCGTCGAGGGCCGTCCTCGCGAGCTGCGAGTCGAACCGGTGGGCCATGCTAAGAGCGATGCTGTCTGGGCCACGACGAAATCGACCGGCGAGCGGGATACGCCGCCGCTGGGCAACGTCGACCGCGCCGGCCGCGTGTTGCGGACGCCCAAGGTGCTGATCAAGGACGGCGTGATCTGGCACCGCGTCCGCGGCCACGTGCAGATCTTCGTCGTGGTCGACGGCCACCTGCTGCTGCAGGGCGGGCCGATCTACGGGTCGCATCTGACAACGGCCAACACGGGCAACGCATGGAAATGGATCCGGCAGGATCTGCGGAAGGATCTCACGTGGGAGAGCGGCCGGGTCGTCCATGTGGAATATGCGGCCATCGAGGGGGCCGTGTCGGTCGCCGAGACGGTGGCCGCGCTCGACCAGCCGAAGCGGAGCGATCCGCCCTTCCCCGCGGCCGTCAATCGGCGTTTCGCTGAAGCCGGCTTCGACTGGCATGCGCCCGCCGCGAAGCGGGCCGTGGACGAGGCGGTCACGCTCGCCGCGGCCCGGGATGCGATCCTCAACGAAGCGAAGCTCGAGTCGGCCACGGCACCGGCCATTCTCGATGGCAACGGCATCGATCAATACGTGCTCTTGAAGGGCTCCGCGGCCCGCCGCGGCGAGCTGTCGCCACGGCGGTTTCTGGAGGCGATCGATGGACCGACGCAGCCCGCATGGCCGCAGCAGTCGTCGGGCCGCCGGGAACTGGCCGACCGCGTTCTCGATCCGGCCAACCCGCTCACCAGCCGCGTGATCGTCAACCGGATCTGGCACCATCTCTTCGGCCGCGGCCTCGTGTCCACCACCGACAATTTTGGGAAGCTTGGTGAAGCGACCGCCGACCCGGTGGCCCAGGCGCTGCTCGACACGCTCGCCGTGCGGTTTCGGGAGGAAGGCTGGAGCGTGAAGCGGCTTGTCAAGGAGATCGTGACGAGCAGCACGTGGCGGATGAACAGCAGCCGGAATGAGCGTGCCACGGAAAAAGATCCGCTCAACCTCCTGCTGCATCACTATCCGTTGCGGCGGCTCGAAGCGGAAGCGGTCCGAGACAAGATCCTCGCCGTGTCGGGCCGGCTCGACCGCAGGGTCGGGGGCCCGAGCGTGGAGGTGTTCATCACCGAGTTTCACGACGGCCGCGGCAAGCCGAAGAGCGGGCCGCTCGACGGCGCCGGCCGCCGCAGCATCTACACGAAGATCCGTCGCAACTTCCTGCCGAGCTTTCTCTTGGCCTTCGACATGCCGGTGCCGTTTCAGGCCATGGGCCGGCGAAACGTCACCAACGTTCCCGCGCAGGCACTCACGCTCATGAACGATCCGTTCGTGAAGGAGCAGGCGGTGCTCTGGGCGAAGCAGACGCTCGCCGAGGAGTCACTCTCGACCGAGGCCCGCATCGAAGGAATGTATCGGGAGGCGTTTGCGCGAGGGCCAACCGCAGAGCAACGGTCGGCGGCGTTTGAGTTTCTTGCCACCCAAGCGGCGGAGTACGGCGTGTCTTTTACTGGCCAGCCGCGGCACGAAGCCACGTGGGCCGACCTGGCCCATGCCCTGATCACCACCAAAGAATTCATCTTCGTGCCATGAGCGACTTTTCACACTCCTGCGGTCGTTGCCGGCCTCCGGCCCTGTCGCGTCGGGAGATGCTCCGCGCAAGCGGCTGCGGCTTCGGGGCCGTGGCGGCGGCGGCACTTTTGGCCCGCGATGCCGCCCGGGCGGGCATGGCCGGCGTGCTGCCGGTGCTCCATCACCCGGCCAAAGCCACGAGCGTGATCTTTCTCTACATGGACGGCGGCGTGTCGCAGGTCGACAGCTTCGACCCGAAGCCGGCGCTCAAGCAGCATGCCGGCCAGGATCCGCACACGCTCTTCAAGGTCGACGCCACGCAGTTCAATAACGTGGGCACGGTGCTGCCGAGCCCGTGGAAGTTCCAGCCGTATGGGAAGAGCGGCATCCCGGTGAGTGATCTCTTTCCGCACGTGGGATCGGTCGTCGATGAGCTGGCGATCATTCGCTCGATGACGAGCGAGTTCCCCGAGCACACCAACGCCAACTATTTTCTCCACACCGGCTCGGGCCTCCAGGGCCGGCCGAGCATGGGGGCGTGGACGACCTACGGCCTGGGCAGCGAAAACGACGAGCTCCCCGGCTACATGGTGATCAATGGCGGTCTGATTCCGGTGGGCGGCCTCGACAACTTCACCAACGGCTTCCTGCCGGCGACGTTTCAAGGGTCGGTTATCAAGCCGAATGCCACTGGGCTTGCCAATGTGAAGCCGCTGGAGAAGTCGGCGAGCCATCAATTGGCCAAGCTCAAGCTCGCACGACGGCTCGACGAGGGGTTCGCGGAGAGACTCGCGGCCGGCGGAAGCCCGCCCGACGCGCTCGACAGCGCCATCACCAATCAAGAACTCGCCTACCGGATGCAGACGCAGGTGCCCGACCTGCTCGATCTGTCAGGTGAATCGGTGGATACGAAACGGGCCTATGGACTCGAGGCCGAGTACAAGCCGACGCAGATCTTCGGCACCGAGTGTCTGCTGGCCCGCCGGATGGTGGAACGGGGAGTGCGGTTCGTGGAGTTGACCTGCCCGGCGATCAACGCCGACCGCTGGGATCAGCATGACCATCTCCGCGAGGGGCATGCCAACAACGCGCGGGCTGTCGACCAGCCGATCGCGGCCCTGATCCGCGATCTCAAGGATCGCGGGATGCTCGATTCCACGCTCGTGGTCTGGAGCGGTGAATTCGGGCGGACACCATTCGCCCAAGGCACGGACGGCCGCGACCACAACCCGCAGGCCTTTTCAATGTGGATGGCCGGCGGCGGCGTGAAGGGGGGCACGGTCACGGGGGCGACCGACGACTTCGGCTACCGGGTGGTCGAGAAGAAGTTCATGATCCATGACCTCCATGCCACGATGCTGCACCTGCTGGGCATCGACCACACGAAGCTGACCTATCGCTTCAGCGGCCGCGACATGCGGCTGACGGATGTCTACGGGCACGTCATCCGTGACGTCGTGGCGTAGGCCGTCAGCCGGCGTTTTTCATCGACAGGCTCTTGAGCGTCAGCACCGAGCCCACCGACATCAGCGCCAGCCCAAGCCACCGGGGCGGCGTCACCACCTTCCGGGAAGGAATGTTCTGCCAGAGCGTCTGCGCAGAGAGTCCGCCCTTGCCGCCGAGCTGGGCGGAAATGAAATGGCTCGAGCGTTCGCTGAGGGTGAACGACTCCACGAGGCGGAACTGCACGCCGGCAAAAAACAGCAGCAGCCCTCCCAGCAGTATGTGATGTCGCTTGACCCGCATCGATTCCTCCAGCGCCGGCTCAACAGTCGGCCTCAGAGTTCATCGAACGAAGCCAGAGGCGGACTCAAGCCGCCCGGATTCTCGGCCGGTTGTGCGGAACATGGCGCTCGGTATGCCAGGAACCCCTATCAGGGGCAAGATGTTGGCTGGACAGGGTCCGCGATCTGGAAAGATGGGAAGAGAGGGCAAGGCAGTGCTGAAAACGCAGAAATTGACTGTGGAGGCGACTGTGCGCATGACGATGGATTGGAGGGTCTGTAAGGATTCTCCGGACCAAGATCCCGTTCCTCAAGCCTGCCCTTGCTGTGATTACCGTCGCGACACATCGTTCCGTCTATCGCATGTCAGGCAGAGCCGTGATGCGGCTTGCCCTTGGCCTGTTTCTGGCTGCCGGCACGGCGGCCGCTCAGGAGCAGGAAGTCGTCACGCTGCTCCCGGAAGGCCCGTTCCTCGAGACGGCGGTTCCGAGCGAGATGACCTTCGGTGAGCCGACTGCTGAGGGATCGGCGGTGTCGGCGGAGTGGGAAGAGGTAGTCGCCAGAGAAACGGTCAGCCCCGAGATCATCGAAGAGGCCTCGTCCCGCGCCGCCGATGGCCTGCGGGTGGAGGACTTCACTCTCGAGGAGATGCCTCGCCATTTCAGTTCGGGGAAATGGTTCTCCAGCGGCCAGTGGTATGGCTCGGCGGAAGTGCTGATGATGGACCGCAGCAGAAACTACCGCCGCGTGATAGGGTACGACCCATCTGTCGCTGGCCCTAATCCACTCAACCGGACCAACCTCGCGGGCACGTTCGTCACCACGGGCGTACCGTGGGATCTCGTGCCTGGTACCCGGCTGACGCTTGGTGAACATCTCGGCCGCGACGATCTCGACCGGGACCAGTCGCTTGAGTTCACCTATTACGGCGGCCTGAGCTTCTTCGTCCGCGACAGCTACAACGCGATGCCGAATTCCTTCCTGGTGACCCCGCTGGCCGGCACCATCCTGCCCGGCTTGCCCGGGTTTACCAATGCGCAGACCTACGAGGCTACGATCAACTCCATCTACAACAGCATGGAGATCAACTACAAACTCGACCGCCGACTGGGCCGGGATCAGCTGATCATGTCGCCCAACGGCAGCTGGGCGCGGCATGCGGAGCGGGGCTGGCTGCCGGCGTTCCTGATTGGTACGCGGGTGGCCAACGTCAATGAAGCCTTCACCTTTGACAGCCGACGCACGAACGTGTCAACCAGCAAATTCAGTGGCAACTACGACATCCAGACACAGAACTGGCTGTGGGGCCTCAACCTCGGTGGCGAACTCATCAGCCAGAACGAGTCGTATTACTGGGGGCTCCGTGGCCGTGTGACGCCGGCGATCAGCTTCGCAGCCAACCAGCAGCAGGCGGCCGGCGTCAACACGCTGCCGCCGTCGCCGCCCGTCGATCCGGTTGCCCGCGGCAGTTTCAGCTGGCGGCAGGCCGCGGAACAGATAGGTCCCGGCTTCATTGGCGACCTCACGATCCTCGGTGGTTGGCAGGTGACACCCAACTTCGCGGTGCAGGTGGGCTATGACTTCCTCTGGGTGGCCGGCATCGCCACCGCCACGCGCCAGTTCAATCTCGACAACGTGCGGCCCAATTCAATCGATGGCGGCGGGCAGATTTTGTACAACGGCCTGTCGATGGGCGTCGAAGGTTCCTGGTGAGCGTTTTTACTCCGCCGCGACGAGAACAGCGGCCGCCTGCCCCATCGTGCAGAGGTTGACGGCCAACGCCGTGGCGGGCCGGCCCGCAAGCGGCCCGCCGTGCACTACGTTCACCGGGCAGAGCGGGTCGGGCGTCTCGTAATTGAGTGTTGGCGGCACGAGCCCCGCCTCCAGGCCCAATACGCTGGCCGCCAGTTCCACGGCACCGCCACCGGCGCCGAGATGGCCGAAGAAGCTTTTGGGTGCCGTGACTGGCGTATTCCCGAGTTCGGCGACGATATTCGCCGCCTCGATCCGGTCAGAGTCGACCGAGCCGCCGCCGTGGGCGTTCATGTGTCCGAGCCCGACTCCAGACTGGCCATCCCCAAGCCCGGCCTGTGCAAGCGTGGCGCGGATCGCGAGTCGCAGAGATGAGCCGGTGCGCGATCTGAGCGGATTGCGTGGCTCGCAGCGGGCCGCCGCGGACAGGATGCGGCCGCGGATCCGGGCACCGCGGCGCTCGGCATGCTCCCGCGACTCCAGCACGAAGATGGCCGCGCCCTCGCCGTCGAGCATGCCGGTGCGGTCGCGGTCGAAGGGGCGGCAGACGTGACGGTAGTCGTCGACAGGACGTGACAGCACGGCTTCGCCCCGAGCCACCAGCGCCGTCGGATGCAGGCGGCAGCCCGTGCCGCCGGTGAGCATCACGTCGGCCCAGCCCCGGCGGATGATGCTCGCCGCCTCGCCGACGGCCAGCAGGCTTGACACATCGCCCAGCACGATCGAGTTGTTGGGGCCACGGGCATCGTGGGCGATCGCGATGTGGGAGGCGGTCATGTTGGGCAGATGCTTGAGGAGCCAGAGCGGATGCGTTTCCTCCTGGATCGCTTCCGACCACATTCCGAAGTCGAACCGGCCATCGTGGACGGACCGGCGGTAGGTCGCCTCCAGATCCTCGATGTCGGCGTAGATCATGTCGCCACCGACGACGACGCCAAACCGCTCCGGCTCGACGCTCCCGGCGGCCAGGGCGGCGTCTGTCATGGCGAGGTCCGCCGCGGCAAAGCCGATCTGGATGTCGCGGCTCATCACCTTCAGGCTCTTCCGCGGTCGGACATAGACCTTGGGATCGAAGTCGGAGATCTGCCCGCCGTAGGGCGTGCGCAGACCGCTTGAATCGAACCGGTCGATTGGGCGGATGCCGCTGGTGCCGGCGACCAGCGACGACCAGAACGCGTCGCTGCCGATGCCGATGGGCGACACGACGCCAACGCCTGTGATGACGATATCCCGAGGGCTTGCCATGACCTGCACACTAAACCAAGGTTGCATCCGCCGGAAGTCTGCGGACCAAGTCAAGGCACTGGGAGTGGAATTCCAGGGCTTGTGTCCGGGGAAGGGCCGGTATCAGCGGTGTGCTGGATGGTCGCGCCGCCAGTCGGAGGGCGACTTTGCCTGGGGATCCGACCAGAGGCCGCGGTGGGCCTTTCGGGCCGCCGTCTCGGCGTCGAGCAGGTCCGGATCAGGACTGAACCCGCCGAACACCCAGGCCCAGCCATCGGCCACCAGTTCGCGGTTGAGATTTCGCTCGTCCACCCAGAGCGTGCCCAGCAGCCGTCCGTGCTGGTCGCGGGCATCCCCCTCGACCCGCACGCGACCGCCGGCGAGCTTCTGCCGAAGGGCGTTGCTGGCCTCCCGACCGAAGGGCTGGTTGAGTTCCGGGCAGTCGATGCCCACGAGCCGGATCTTCTGTGGACGGTTGGCCTCGTCGATGCAGGTGACCGTGTCACCGTCGTGCACGAACTCCACCCGCCACAGTGGCCGCCCCTGCGGATCGTCCAGCGGGCACATCGGCACCGCGGCGACGATCGCAGAGACAACCGTTGCGATCAGCACATACCAGACGCGCATGCGCCGCGGCATACCTGGAGGCGGCGGCGGGATGCGAAACGGTCGCACGAGAGTGGCCTCATGCCGCTCAGGATTCAAACCGCTTGAGCGCCGCGATCGCCGCGAGGGCCCGGTCGGTGCCGCCCAGTTGGCTCACGACCTTCTTGGCGGTGATCAGGTCTTCAATCGAGATGGTGCCCGTGCGGCCGGTCGACGGCTTCCGCGCGGCGGCCACTGCGGCGCTCGCCGGCACGCTGCCGTTCTTGCGGCGCTTGCGCGGTCGGAAGCCCATTCGCTTGAGCACCATGCTGACCTGCGGTGAGGAGACGACGATGCCCTGCTTCTTGAGCGTGGCGACGATCACGACCGGACGGGGCTTCTCTCCCTTCGCCTTCATGAGCGTGGCGAGCTTGCGAATTTCTTCCGACTTGTTCAGATCCTTGGCGGCTTTCTTCTCGGGTGCGGGCTTCTTGTCGACCATCGAGCGGTATTACTCCTCGTAAGAAATCGGCGTGAGACATTCACATGTGTGACAACACTCTTGTTACAGAATAGGTAACTCAGGATCGATTACAAGGATGATCAGCATGCGCAGCGGTCTGGCCGGCCGATCCCCCGGCTCACGCCAGGGGCTTGCATGGAATCATAAAAGCCCAGAGCGGCATCGACGGGACTGGCTTCACGCCGTGCGCACGAGCGAGACGACCGCAAGCCGTCCCAAGAAGAGAAAGTGGGCGATATAGGACTCGAACCTATGACCCCTAGCTTGTCGAGCTAGTGCTCTAACCAACTGAGCTAATCGCCCGCGAAATCACCTCCACAGTGTTGCGCCGGATTGTTCGCCAGTCAAGCGACGTGGCCTATTGGCCCCGTGCCGGCCACTCACGCCAGCCAGTCGGTGATCACCCGCCCGTGCACGTCGGTGAGCCGGAAATCCCGGCCGCTGTGGCGGTAGGTGAGCTTCGTGTGGTCGAGGCCGAGCAGGTGGAGCATCGTCGCCTGCAGGTCGTGCACGTGCACCGGCTTCTCCACCGCCTTGAAGCCAAGCTCGTCGGTGGCCCCATACACCGTGCCCGCCTTTACGCCGCCACCGGCCATCCAGACAGTAAAGCCGTGGTGGTTGTGGTCGCGGCCCGAGGGCTCCTTCACGCCGGTGCCGTCCATGGGTAGCTCGACCGTCGGCGTCCTGCCAAACTCACCGCCCCACAAGACCAAGGTCGTGTCCAACAGGCCGAGGCCGACGAGATCGTCGAGCAGGGCGCCGATCGCTCGGTCGCATTCGCCGGCGAGCCTGCGGTGGTTCTTCTCGATGTGGTCGTGGCTGTCCCACGGCTGGCCCTGGCCGTGCCAGAGCTGCACGTACCGCACGCCGCGTTCGACCAGTCGCCGCGCGATGAGCATCTGCCGACCCTGAATATCGTCGCCATAGCGGTCGCGGACATGCGTGGGCTCGCGCGACACATCGAAGGCCTCAGCCGCCTCCGACTGCATCCGCCAGGCAAGTTCCATCGAGGCCAGCCGCGCCTCCAGCTGCGGATCATGCTGGCGTGCTTCGAGGTGGCGGCGGTCGAGGGCGGCGGTGAGATCGAACTGCCGCCGCTGCGTGTCGCGGTCGAGCGAGGGATGCCGGACGTACTCGACGAGGTCTTCGACGCGGGTCTTCTTCGTATCGACGTAGGTGCCCTGGAAGGCCCCTGGCAGGAAGGCGCTCCGCCAGTTTTCTGTGTCCTTGATCGGATACCCGCCGGGGCACATCGCCACGAAGCCGGGAAGATTCTGGTTTTCGGTGCCGAGGCCGTAGGTCACCCAGGCGCCTGCCGACGGGCGGACGAGCCGCGCATCCCCGCAGTTCATCAGCATCAGCGACGGCTCGTGGTTGGGCACGTCGGCATGCATCGACCGCACGACGAGCAGCCGATCGGCATGGCGGGCCACGTGCGGAAAGAGGTCGCTCACCTCCAGCCCGCTCTCGCCGTGCCGCGAGAAGGCAAACGGCGAGGGCAGGGCGGCCCCGGTCCGTCGCTCGGTGGCCAGCTTGTTGGGAATCTCGCGGCCGGCGTACTGCTCGAGCGCCACCTTGCGGTCGAACGTGTCGAGATGGCTCGGGCCGCCGTTGGCGAAGATGTGGATCACCGCGCGGGCGCGGGCCGGGAAGTGCGGAGGCCGCGGCGCCATCGACGTGGCCGCCACGGAGCCGGCCGATGCCGACTCCTCATGAAAAAGGCTCGCTGCGCCCAGCCAGCCCAGGCCCATGCCGGTGCGGGCGAGCGCTTCGCGACGGGTGAGCGGCAGTGGGTGGTGATTCGCGTGGGTCATGCTGACACCTAATCGACGAACTGAAATTCTGCCGTGGCCAATAGCGAGTGGGCCAGCCGCTGCGACACGTCCAAGGGCTTCTCCGCGCTCGCCGACTCGGCTGCCAGCCAGCTCTGCACCTGCTGCCGTTCATCAGGTGTGGGATCGCGGCCGAGCACGGCCCGCCAGAGGGCGACGATCCGCACATCGTCGCTAGATGTGTCGCCCAGTTCACGGTCAACGCGGGCCGCGACCTGTCGCGCCGCGGCCACCACCAGCGGCGCGTTGAGAACGGCCAGCGATTGCTGCGGCACGGTCGTCTTCGAGCGGACATGCACGGCCGTGTCGGGGTTGGCAATGTCGAACACGCGGAGGATGCCGGGCATATCCTGCCGGTCCAGGCGGCTGTAGAGCGACCGCGTGTGCATCGCCGTGTCGGACAAGGGATCGACGCCCGGGCCGCCGTGACGCTCGCGGTCGAGCGTGCCAGCCGCGACGAGCAGGCTGTCCCGCCACGCCTCCCACTCGAGCCGGCGGCGGTTGGCGCGGCTAAACAGCGTGTTGTCGGGATCACGGCTTTCCAGATCGGCACGGCTCGCGCTCGACTGCCGCCAGGTGCGGCTGGTGACGATCTCACGGTGCAGCCAGCGGAGGCTCCACTGGCCTTCGTCGATAAACCGCCGCGCGAGATCGTCGAGCAGCTGCGGATGCGAAGGCGGCTCGCCGCGGAGGCCGAGGTCACCGGGCGTGTCGACCAGTCCGCGGCCGAAGTGGTGGGTCCATGCCCAGTTGACGATCATCCGCGCGGCGAGTGGATTCGTCGGCGAGACGATGGCCCTCGCGAGGTCGAGCCGGCCGCTCGAGTCACGTGCCACGGCCTCGCCGCCGAGCAGCTTTGGCAGCCGCCGCTCCACCGCCTCTCCAGGCCTGGCGGGATTGCCGCGAAGCAGGATAGAGCTGTCGACGGGATGGTCCGCGTCGAGGAGCGCCATCGCCCGCGGCGGGCCGCCCGCCGATTCGGACATGTGCGTGGTGATGGCCTTCTTCCGCTTGCGGAGTTCCGTCTGTTCGGAGCGGGTGGCCACCCGCATCGCCTCGGCCCGCAGCACCACCAGCGGCGCGCCCTCCACCCCGAAGAGCGTGCGAAGGGCTGAGAGTTCGGCCGGCTCCTCTGGCTTGACGGCCGGCCCGCCCGCGGCCTCGGGCGCCACGCGGGCCACGAGCCTCGCATACATCTCCGCCAGTTGGCGAAGCGTCTTCGGCTTCGCCGACACGAGCTCCTGGAGCACGAGCGGGTTGACCACTTTCGGATCGCGTGGCTCGGGGGCCTGCTGACCGAGGTCCTTCAACCAGGTGGCCACCAGCACATCCACGGCTGGCCCGATCTCGGCGTCGGACTTGCCGCGGGCCACGGCCCAGGCCCCGAGAATCGGATCCGCGGGCTCGGCCTTGTCGAGCAGCCGCGTGAGTCGGTCGAGCAAGAGCTGCTCGAGCTCGTAGCCATCAGCCAGCTTTGGCGGACGGTTGTCGGCGGCACGCGGGCTCGGCCGGGCGATCTCGTGAAAATAATCGGTCGTATGGGCCACCGCCTCGCGGACCGCCCGCGCATGCACGGCCGACTCATGGGCGGTGACGGCAGCCTCGAGTTCCTTGAGCTTCGCGGCGAAGGCGTCGGCCTCGGGCCCTGACGGCGGATCGCCGATGACGGGCAGCTGCTCCGGAATCTTGGAACTTGAGAAGATGCCGTGCAGGGCGTAGTAGTCGGCCGTGGTCACCGGCTCGTATTTATGGTCGTGGCAGCGGCTGCAGGCGACGGTGAGCCCCATCAGGCCGCGGGTGACGAGGTCGATCCGGTCGTCGATGATGTCGTGGTTGTTGCCCAGGAACGTGCGGCCCACCGTGAGGAAGCCGAGTGCCGCCAGGTCGCTTCGCGGCACC
>JBIIGJ010000062.1:0-21243 GCA_044236455.1 Pirellulales bacterium | reverse complement strand
GACCCAGTTCTCAAGCGTCGCGATCTCGTCGGCCGAGAGTTTTTCGTCGGGCGGCATCGCGAGTTCGTCGACATGCCGCACGGCGGCCACGAGCCTGCTCTTGGCGGCGTCGCCCGGCACGACGACCGGCCCGTCGTCGCCGCCGGCCAGCAGCGAGCGGCGGCTGTCGAGTCGGAGACCCGCCTCCGCCACCTTGTCGCCGTGGCAGCCTTGGCACTTGGCCACCAGCAGCGGACGTACCCGCGACTCGAAGAGGGTTTCGAGCTCTTTCGACGTGGCATCGGCCGCCGTCGCGACGCCGCTCGAGCTGCAGAGCATCACGGCGATGCCGGCCATGCCGACAGCCTTAGCTGAGCAACGGCGTCGCAGTGACGGGAGGGTTGTCATGATGCGCGGCCGACAAGCGGAAGGACGGCGTCGAGCGAATTGGACACGGCGCAGCGGAACTGCACCGTCGAACCTCCTTCATTGTAATCGGCTTCCAGAGCCGGCGGCACGGCAGGAATTCCGGGCCGAATGGCCCGGAATTCGGGAGGCGTTGGCGCCACTCCGCGACCGCGGGGCGGCATCAGCCGATCGTCCGCTTCAGGCAGTCCCGCGCGGTTGACCTCGGCGGTGATCGCCTGGACCGAGTCGAGGATCGGCACGCCGCGGGGCACCGGGCGCATGAAGATCTCGATTGGCCCGCCGAACCGCATGTCGGCCAGCGCACGCATGAGCGGCCCGAAGTCGAACGGTCCGCGGCCGGGCATCTGCAGGAGTTCCTCCTCCTTGGGAAGCTTCTCCTTCGCTCCCTTGCCATGCTGCTGCGCGTAGACGAACTTCAGCTTGGGACCGAGGTCGTGGGCCAGCGACGCGATCAGTTCTGCGTCCTGCGGCAGATGATGCGGGGCCAGCGCAATGCCCACCCGCTCGTGCTTCGCGATCTCCGCGAATCGGCGGATGCCCTCGGGGGTCTGCAGGAGCGAATGGGAGTGATTCTCGATCGCGATCACGCCCCCGGCCGCCTCGGCGGCGGCGAGGCTCGGCTCGAGCTTGGCGAGGAATGTCTTGATGGCCGCCGTGAGCCCGTCGCCCGTGGCGGCGGCGCAGGTCGTCGCGTAGCAGGCCGCCGCTCACCAGGCCGGCAGGACGGCGAGAATGTCACGGACGCGGCGGTGCTGACCGTCGTCGAACTGCTCGAACGAACTGGCCACCGCGGGGCTGCAGATGCCGCGGGCGGCGAGGGCCGCCTTGATGCCGACGACGATCCGCCCCGGCATGCGGCCCACCTCGTAGAGCTGTGCAAGCAGCCGGGCCTGCGCGAGTACTGCGGCGACCCGATCGCGGTCGCCTGCCAGGAGCGCTTCGTGGAGATCGACGAACAGCCGCGGGTAGAGGTTGGCGCCGCCCGGAATGCCGCCGTGCCCGCCGAGGGCGTGGGCCTCCGGCAGGAGCAGCTCCGGGCCGACGAAGAGCGACCAGTCGGGCCGGAGTTCGCGGACGATTGCCGATACCTCGGCAAAGAAGGCCATGTCGCCGGAGCTGTCCTTGACGCCCACGATGTTCGGGCAGTCGGTCAACCGGCGGATGGTGTCGGCCGTAAGCGAAACCTTCGTCATCTCGGGCATGTTGTAGAGGAGCAGGGGCAGTGGCACGCGGTCGGCCAGTTCGCCTGCCCAACTGGCGATCTGCTCCGGCGCGGCTGGAAAGTAATAGGGCGGTGCGGCCACGACGGCGGCAGCGCCGCTCTCCGCGGCGGCATGTGCCATCGCCACGCTCTCGGCCAGCGATGCGTCGGTGATGCCGACGAGCACGGGCACCCGGCCGTCGACCAGCCGCACGACGCGGTGCACGAGGTCCCGTTGGATCGCGTGGGCGAGCGACGGTCCCTCCCCGGTCGTGCCGAGCACGAAGAGACCGTGCACGCCGCCGACAAGCACGTGATCGACGAGCCGTTCGAGACCGGCGATGTCGAGCACATCGGCCGTCACGAGCGGCGTGATCAGCGGCGGCACGATGCCATGGAACCGCCGCGAGGGGCATACGGAGGAAGCGGTTTGCTCGGGGGCTTTTGGCAGTGCGGCGGTGACCGCGGGGGTCTTCATCGGTGGCTCTCCTGCGTCGCGATGACCGACGACCGGCTGCGATAGTCCCGGGGACTCACGCCGACGAGCTGCTTGAAGCGACGCGAGAAGTAGAACTCACTCTCGAAGCCGAGCTTCGCGGCGATCGCGCGGCAGGTGAGGTCGGTGGTCTCGAGCAGCAGGCAGGCCTGCTCGATCAGCCGACGGCTGCGGTATTGCGCGGGCGTGATGCCGGTCAGCCGACGAAACCGCTTGCGGAAGGCCTGCTCGCCGAGCGAGAAGCCCGCGGCGATCTTCGCGAAATCCGGCTGCTTTGCGGCGGAGATCGTATCCAGTCTGGCCTCCACCTCCTCCAGCCACAGCGAAGCCTGCTTGTCGGAGGCAGGCTGCCAGTCGGTCGTCATCTGGGCGACGAGATCGACAAGCCGGCCGGTGTCACGCAGGGTCGGCATGCCGTGTGCCCGCGAGACGGAGCCAACCAGTTCGTGGAGCCGCGACAGCCAGAAGCCGATCGGCTCGAGCCGCCGCACGGGCTCCGCCGGGTCGAGCAGGCCGGGGCCGCGCCAGGCGTCGAAGACGGGGCCGGCGAAATCGATGTTGATCTCGTCCCAGCGGGCATCGGCCGCGGGGCCATAGGCATGGGGCACTCCCGGAAAGAGGCAGATGACGTCGCCAGCAATCACGGGCCGGCTGCCCTTGCCATCGTAGTAGGTGCCGCTGCCCCGAAAGACATAGACGAGGCTGTACCATTCGAGTGTTCGCCGCCACGACGGATCCTGCTCGAGCCTGGGCCTCATGCCCCAGCTGTCGAGAATCCGGCTCGATCGCACGAGGCAGCCCGGGCCGGGCGCGAGCGGCGAGTCGAAGAGCAGCCAGTAGCGGCGCACGCTCTGTCGGCCGCCGACGATCGCCCGCTGTTCGATCGCGGCCGTATCCAGCGGCGGCGCAAACGGCCGTGCCGCAGACTGTCGACGTTGCCGCGGATGTTGCTACGGTGCCGGGCGTCGTCATCGACCATGTGCCGGCACACACGAAGCACTTCGTCGGCAGTCCGACGATCGCCATCCTGCCCGACGGCAGCTATGTCACCGCGCATGATTTCTTCGGCCCTGGGAGCACCGAGTGGACGGCTGCGGTCACCGACATCTTTTCGAGTGTCGACCGTGGCACGACGTGGACGAAGATCTCGCGGGTCGAGGGGGCCTTCTGGTCGAACCTGTTCGTGCACGACGGCGTCCTCTATCTCATGGGGCCGACCAAGCATCATGGCGCGCTCGTCATCCGCAGGAGTCGCGACGGTGGTCGCTCATGGACGGATCCCACCGACGCGAAGACGGGCCTGCTCGCCGACGGCCAGTTTCACACGGCGCCCATGCCGGTGCTCGTCCATGGCGGCAGGCTCTGGCGGGCGGTCGAGGACGCCAGCGGCGGCGAGGAGTGGGGAAAGCGATACATGGCGATGATGGCGTCGGTGCCGGTGGATGCCGACCTGCTCGACCGCGGCAACTGGACCTTTTCCAACGCGGTCCCCCGGAATGCCTCCTGGCTCGACGGAAAATTCACCGGCTGGCTCGAAGGCAACGCCGTGGCCACCGCGGATGGCCGCGTGCTCGACATCCTTCGCGTGGAGGCCGGGTCGATCGAGAAGGCGGCGATCGTCTCGATCAGTGCCGACGGCACAACGGCCTCGTTCGACCCGGCGAGCGGGTTCATCGACCTGCCCGGGTCGGCGACGAAGTTCACGATCCGACGGGACCCGCGGACCGAAACCGCCGGGGCGAAGCCGGTGTGGTGGATGCTGTCGAACGCCGCGCCACCCGCGGTCGCGGTGACGAAGGACTGGACGCGGATGCGAAACACGCTCGCGCTCCTGAGGTCCGAGGATCTTCGCACGTGGGAACTGAGGTCGGTCGTCCTGCACCATTCCGAGCGGCAGCGGCACGGCTTCCAATATGTCGACTGGCTCTTCGACGGTGAGGATCTGGTCGCGGTGAGCCGCACGGCGTTCGACGACGCCGAAGGCGGTGCCCGCAACTATCACGATGCGAACTACCTCACATTTCATCGCGTGAAGGACTTCCGCTCGCGATTGATGGCCGACTCGTGCGTCGATCCAAAGAGCCTGGGCTGGTGAACTGGGTGGGTCTACGCATTGTCGGCAAGCTGGCGTGTGCCGGCTGCGATCAGCCTGCCCGCGGAAAGGGCAGACGGCCGCTGGTCGCCCTTGTAGAATGTCTGATGTGGCGGATGGACCGACATTCGCCTTGAAGACCGCAGCAAGGGTCAACTTTCGCCAAACTGTTCGACCGGCTGCAGGTGCCGTACGCCATCATGGGCGGGTGGGCGGCCCGGCCGTAGGGATCTTGTGTTTGCGGGAAGTTGCACTGATGCACGAGCGACAGGTCACCTGTGCCGCCCACGGCCACATGCTCACCAACACGGGCGTCTGGTCGCCCGACTCGCGGTGGATCGTCTACGACACGCGGTCGACTCCCGACGGATCGGTCTTCGACGGCACGCGAATCGAACGGGTGGAAGTCGAGTCCGGGCGGATCGAGCTGCTCTATGAATCGCGAAACGGCGCCTGCTGCGGCGTCGTGACGGCGAGCCCCGTGGACGACCGCGTGGTTTTTATTGTGGGCCCCGAACATCCCACGGCCGACTGGCAGTATGGCCCGGCCCATCGGCAGGGCGTGGTCGTGCGAGCGTCGCAGCCCGGCATCATCGAGCCGCTCGATGCCCGCGACCTCGTGCCGCCCTTCACGGCCGGTGCGCTCCGCGGCGGCAGCCATGTGCACGTCTTTAGCCCCGACGGTCGGCTCGTGAGTTTTACTTATGAAGACGCGGTGCTGGATGTTTCCCCGGAGAACGGGACGGGCCAGGCCGTACCACGTGAGAAAAATCTCCGTGGTATCGGCGCGAGCGTGTGCGGCAAGCCGGTGCAGGTGCCGCGGACGCACAAGCGCAATCACGACGGCACGGCATTCACCGTGCTCGTGACACGGCTCACCGACGAGCCGACTCCCGGCAGCGACGAGATCTGTAAGGCGTTCGAGGAGGCATGGGTCGGCACGCACGGCTACCTTCGGCCCGATGGCACGCGGCAGCGGTATGCGTTGGCATTTCAGGGGCATGTCGTCGTGCATGAAGCCGCGTTCGGCGGGCTGCGGACAGTCAGCGAGGTCTTCGTCTGTGACCTGCCGGATGATCCGGCGGCGCTTGCCGAGCCGGGTGAAAAGCCCCTCGCGGGCACGGCCACTCTCCGGCCGGCGCCACCCCGCGGCGTGACCCAGCGGCGGCTCACGTTCACCGCGGATCGCAGTCATCCGGGGATCAACGGTCCGCGGCACTGGCTGCGGTCGAGTCCCGATGGCTCGCGGATCGCGTTTCTGATGCGTGACGATCTCGGCATCGTGCAGCTCTTCACGGTGAGCCCCAACGGCGGCACTCCGGTGCAGGTGACGTGCGACGAGTGGCACGTGGCGAGCAGTTTCAGTTGGAGCCCCGACGGCCGGCGGATCGCGTATGTCGCCGACTCGAGCGTGTTCGTCGTCGACGTGACGAGCGGCGCGAGCACGCGGCTCACCGACCGCACGATCGCCGCTCCGCCCCGACCGGAGGCCTGCGTCATCTCGCCTAATGGCCGGCGGATCGCCTTCATGCGGAGCGTGCCGGCCGCTTGGCCCGCCCGGAGCACGCCGCGTGGCGAATCAGCGGCCGCCGTGCACAACCAGATCTTCGTCGTCGACGTGCCGCACTGATCCGGGGCGGATTTTCCAATCGCCGGGTCCCAGAGCGAAGGCTGGGAACGGCCTTGCCTCATGGCCGTCGCGCTGTCGATACTCTGGTTCATCCAGCCCCGTGGTTTACCCGGCACTCTGGTTTTCCCCGGCTGAAACCGGTTGCCCCGATTCCATCCCATTCGTGGTCCTTCCATATCATGCCCACCGTTCGTTTTGCCGATGGTGTCGTCAACGAGTTTCCCCAGGCCGCTCGCGTGGGCGATGTCATCCCCGACACCATCAAGACAGGCCCCCGGAAGAAGCGGCCCATCGCCGCCCTCTTGGACGGCCAGGCCGTAGGGCTCGACGCGCCGCTGCCCGCCACGGGCGAGGCTCTAGTCGAATGGCTCGCCGCCGGTGATCCGCGGGCTCTGCCCGTGATGCGGCACTCCGCCGCCCACATCATGGCCCGCGCCGTGATGCGGCTCTTTCCGGACGTCGAGTTGGCTTTCGGCCCCACCGTCGGCGAAGGCTTTTATTACGACATGCGGGCAGGCCGGCCGATCACCGACGACGATCTGCCGCTGATCGAGGCCGAGATGAAGAAGATCATCGAGGCCGACGAGGCGTTCGAGCGGGTGGAAGTGCCGCGGGAGAAGGCCGTGGAGATCGTCCGGGATCTCAAGCAGCCCCTCAAGGTCGAGCACATCGAGACGGGCCTGGCCGCCCACCCGACCTTGTCGTTCTACCGGCAGGGAGAGTTCGTCGATCTCTGCCGCGGGCCGCACGTGACGAGCCCCGGCTGCATCGGCGCCTTCAAGCTCACCAACATCGCCGGTGCCTACTGGAAGGGGGATGCCAACAACGCCCAGCTCCAGCGGCTCTACGGCACCGCGTGGTTCACGCAGGCGGATCTCGACGCCCATCTGGCGGCGCTGGAAGAGGCACGCCGCCGCGACCACCGCGTGCTCGGCAAGCAGCTCGACCTCTTCACGACGAGCCCGCTGGTCGGCTCGGGCCTCGTGCTCTGGATGCCGAAGGGGGCGACGCTCCGCGGCGTGCTCGAATCGTTCGTCCGCGACGAGCTGGCCGCGCGGGGCTATCAGCCCGTCTACACGCCGCATATCGGCAAGGTCGATCTCTACAAGATCTCCGGCCACTATCCCTACTACGCCGACAGCCAGTTCAAGCCGATCGTGATGAGCGATGACGAGCAGTATCTGCTCAAGCCCATGAACTGCCCGCACCACACGATGATCTACAAGGCCCGGCCGCGGAGCTACAAGGAGCTGCCGCTCCGTCTGGCCGAGTTTGGCACCGTCTACCGCTACGAGCAGTCGGGTGAACTGGGCGGCATGACGCGGGTCCGCGGCTTTACTCAAGACGATGCCCACATCTTCTGCACTCACGAGCAGGTGGAGCAGGAAGTGGAGGGCTGCATCGACTTCACGCTGAAAGTGCTGGAGAGCCTCGCCTTCGAAAACTTCCGCGTGCGGCTCGGCTTCCGTGATCCCAAGAGCGATAAATACGTCGGCCCACCGGCGCGGTGGGATGAGGCGGAGGCCGCCATTCAACGGGTGGCCCGTCGCATGAACCTGCCGGGCTGCGAGCCCGAGCCGGGCGAGGCGGCCTTCTACGGGCCGAAGATCGACTTCGTGGTGCACGACTCGCTCGGCCGTGAGTGGCAGCTGGGCACCGTGCAGCTCGACTACAACCTGCCGAGCGCCGAGCGGTTCGACCTCGAATACATCGGTGCCGACAATGCCAAGCACCAGCCGGTGATGATCCACCGGGCCCCGCTGGGCAGCCTGGAGCGGTTCGTAGGCGTGCTCATCGAGCACTTCGCGGGGGCGTTTCCACTTTGGCTGGCACCCGAGCAGGTTCGCGTGCTGCCCGTGAGCGAGAAGAGCGAGGCCTACGCGAAGCAGGTGCAGGCGCGATTCGAGGCTGCGGGGCTCCGCGTGGGGATCGATCTGGCAGCCGAAAAGCTCGGTGCGAAGGTGCGGACGGCCCAGCTCGACATGATTCCGGTGATGATCGTCTGCGGCCCGCGGGACGAGGCGGCCGGCACAGTGAGCCTCCGCGACCGGATCGATGGCGACGTGGGCGCGATGAGCCTGGAGGCCGCGGTCGAGCGGCTCCGCGATGAAAACGCCCGCCGTGCGGTCCGCCACAAGCCGAAGCCGCTCGCGGTGGCCGCCTCGGGCAGCGCCGGCTCGAGTGAGGATTATTGATCGCACCTCATGCCACGCTTCGCGGTTCTGGAACACACAGGCGCCCCCGACGATCCCGCCGGGCGTCATTTTGATCTGTTGCTGGAGAACGGTGCCGCCTGTCGAACGTGGCGGCTTCTGTCGCTGCCGACGGCAGACGGACACGCGGTGGTCGCGATGGAATTGCCGCCGCACCGGCTCGTCTGGCTCGACCGACTGGAGGGGGAGGTGTCGGGCGGCCGGGGCTTTGCCCGGCGCGTCGATGCGGGGGCCTACGGCCTGCGCACCTCCGATGCGGACGACCTTTCCACGGCCACGGTGATCGTGCTCGAACTCGCCGGTGCGACGCTCTCCGGCCGCCTGCGGCTGGAGATGGTGGGCGAGGGCTGGGCCGTACGGCTCGGCTGACGAATCCCGGTGCCATGGGATCCTCGGGGCGGGAGTATGATGGGGGGTGAGTTGGCACGAGTCCACGCCCTCCAGGAATGATTTTCGATGAAGCCCCGTGAAGTGCTCGCGATGTGCCGCGAGAAGGAAGTGAAGGCGGTCGACCTGCGGTTTGCCGATTTCCTCGGCGCCTGGCAGCACTTCACGATTCCCGTCGGCAAGCTCGAGGAAGACACGTTCGACGATGGCCTCGGCTTCGACGGCTCGAGCATCCGCGGCTGGCAGGCGATCAACGAAAGCGACATGCTGCTCGTGCCGGTGCCCGATTCGGCCTTCGTCGATCCGTTCGCCCAGATCCCCACGCTCGTGATGGTCTGTAACGTGCAGGACCCGATCACGCGGGAGGACTATTCACGCGACCCGCGGAACGTGGCCCGCAAGGCGGTGAATTATCTGAAGAGCACCGGTATCGCCGACACGTGCTTCATCGGGCCGGAGGCGGAGTTCTTCGTGTTCGACGACGTGCGGTTCGACCAGAACGCCCACGAAGGCTACTTCCACCTCGACTCGGTCGAGGCCGAGTGGACGCGGGGCCGGGCCGAGGGGCCGAACCTCGGCTACAAGCTGCGGCACAAGGAGGGCTACTTCCCCTGCCCGCCGGCGGACCAACTGATGGATCTCCGCAACGAGATGATGCAGACGATGATCCAGTGCGGGATCGACGTCGAGGCGCAGCACCACGAGGTGGCGACGGCCGGGCAGTGCGAGATCGACATGCGGTTTCAGGAACTGGTGCGGATGGCCGACCAGATGTGCCTCTACAAATACATCGTGCGAAACGTCGCCCGCCGGGCGGGCAAGACCGTGACGTTCATGCCCAAGCCGATCTTCGGCGACAACGGCTCCGGCATGCACACGCACATCTCGCTCTGGAAGGCGGGCCATCCGCTCTTCGCCGGCACGGGCTACGCGGGCCTGTCGGAGATGGCGCTGCATGCGATGGGCGGGATTCTCCGCCACGCCCCGGCGCTGCTCGCGCTGACGAACCCCACCACCAACAGCTACAAGCGGCTGGTGCCGGGCTACGAGGCTCCGGTGAACCTCGCCTACTCGCAGCGAAACCGTTCCGCGAGCTGCCGGATTCCGATGTATTCGACGAGTCCGAAGACGAAGCGGATCGAGTTCCGCTGTCCCGACCCGACCTGCAATCCCTACCTCTCGTTCTCGGCGATCCTGCTAGCGGCGATCGACGGCATCCAGAACAAGATCAACCCCGGCGAGCCGCTCGATCGCGACATCTACGACATGCCGCCGGAGGAACTGGCCAACGTGCCGAAGGCCCCAGGCTCGCTCGACGAGGCGCTCGACGCCCTTGAACGCGACAGCGACTTCCTGCTGCGGGGCGATGTCTTCACGGAAGACGTGATCGCGACGTGGCTCAAGTTCAAGCGCGAGCAGGAGATCCAGCCGATGCGGCTGCGTCCGCACCCGTACGAGTTCTGCCTGTATTACGACGCGTGAATGGCGTCAGCCAGTATTCCCTGGCTTGCGCTGCGGGCTTGGATGAAGACTGGCCGTCTACCAGACCGTCTTGCCACCGTTGACGGCGATCGTCTGGCCGGTCACGAAGGAGGCCTCGTCGCTGGCGAGATACGCGGCTGCCCAGCCGACCTCCTCGGGCCTGCCCCAGCGACCCGCGGGAATCGTGGAGAGATAGGCATCTTTGTCGGCCTGCGGGTCGTCTTTGTGCCGCTCCACCGGAATCCATCCAGGTGCGATCATGTTGACCGTGATCCCATGCGGCGCCAGTTCATGGGCCATGCTCCGCGACCAGCCGGTCTGGCCCCCCTTGGCCGCCACGTAGGCAGAGAAGGGGGACACGCCCAAGTGAAAGACCTCGCTGGTGATGTTGATGAGCCGGCCGTGGCGGCGTTTCTTCATGTCCGGCAGGGCCCGGCGGGCCAGCAGGTAGGGGCTCTTCACGAAGAAGTCGAGCATCTGCTGGTAGAAGGCCCAGTCGTATTCCTCGATGGGCTTGAGCGGCTGCGCGGGAGTGGCGTTGACGACGACGATGTCGACTGGCCCCAGCGATGTCTCAATCGCTGAAAACATCGCATCGACTTCGGATTCACTCGTGACGTCGGCCTGGAACAGGTCGGCCGTGATGCCGGCGGCGCGGAGTTCGGCGAGCGTCTCATCCGCGCGACTGGGGGAATTGGCGTAGTTGACGGCCACCTTCGCACCGGCCAGGCCGAGGCATTTGGCCGTCGCCTTGCCGAGGCCGGTGGACGAACCGGTCACCAGGGCCACGCGGCCGGCGAGGGAGAAGGGATTCGCAGCGGAGGCGACGGTCATAGTGTGTCCTTGCCTAGCGGATCGAGGGTGCCCAGGCGTTGGTCAGATGGTGCATGATACCGGCGATGGCGGCCTGGCGCTTGCTCGATCGTGTCGCCAGGATTGTGCAATCCGCCAATGAGGCGGTGAGCGTCCGCTGCTTCACACGCTCGAGGACGCGGGCGAACCGCTCCTCGGAGCCCACCAGGAGCGTGCCATGCACGAAGAGCGTCGTGGGGTTGAAGATGTTGATGACGGCGGCGATCGCGATGGCCAGGTATTCTGTGGCCGTGCGGATCTCGTGCTGAAAGTCGCCGGGCCTCGCGGCGATCACCGCCGCTGCGTCGTCGAGCGACAGGGGCCGTCCCAGCTTCTCCGACAGCGTCCGTACCAGGGCCGAGTCGGTGGCGAGGGTTTCCAGGCAGCCGCGGTTGCCACAGCCGCAGCGGTGGCCGTCGGGCACAACGGTGATGTGGCCCACCTCGCCCGCCATGCCGCTGTGGCCGGCGAGCACCTGTCCGCCGGTCATCACGCCCAGCCCCAGGCCGGTGGTGACGTCGAGCATCGCGAAGTCGCGCAGGCCGCGGGCGTCGCCATAGATGCGCTCGCTGAGGCAGAGGGCATCGGTCTCTTGGAGGAGCACGCACTCCACGCCGAGTCGTTCCGCGAGATCGCGGGCTGGATTTCGCTTGTCGAGCAGGTGGAGGTTTGGACAGAAGACGATCTCCGCGAGCCTCTCGTTCACGAGTCCGGGCACGCTCACGCCGACGCCGTGCACGCGGCCCGCGATGCCATCGAGCAGTTCCCGGCACTGCTGCTCGAGGGCATCGAGCAGTTCGGCGTAGCTTGTCGGCGTGGCGAACCGCCGCGTCTGCTCCTCGGACACGCTTCCGTCGAGGCCGGCCGCGACCACGCAGCATGTCTGGGCGTCGATCACCACGCCCAGCACGGCAGCCGAGTTGGCGGCCATCCGCACGAGCCTGCCGGGCCGTCCGAGCGCCGGCTCCAATGGATCAAGCTCCTCGACAAAGCCGCGCCTGAGAAGCGAATCCACCGCCTTGGAGACGGTGGGGGCCGTGAGGCCCGACACACGGGTGAGCGTTGCCCGGGATGACGGCCCCTGCTCCTGGATCACCTCGAGCAACCGTCGTTCGTTGATCCGGCGAAGGAGCGTCGATTCGATGCGGTTGGCTTGTTGCATGTTTCTTGGAGCAAGGCGGTGACGGGAGCACGCCATCGGGAGACGCAATCGAACCGAAAAAACAAGCGTTTGACACTTTGTAAGCGACGCTTAGAATCAATCGTATCGCGTCCGTTCGGCATTTCCATAGGGCAGCGCATGTTCCGCGAAAGTTCCTGCCTTTGCCGTGGCTCGCGGACGCTGACGTGGCTCGCGGTGGTCGGCGGCATCCTGCTTGCGACAGATGCATCCGCCGAGCCGGTCGATTTCTCGCGCGACATTCAGCCGCTGCTCGCCAAGCGGTGCTTCTCCTGTCACGGTCCCGATACGCACGAAGGCGGCCTGCGACTCGATCAGGCTGCCGGTGCCACCGCCGCACTCGACAGTGGCGACCGGGCGATCGTGCCCGGCAAGTCGTCGGAGAGCGAAATCCTCCGGCGGATCACCGCCACCGATCTCGATTCCGACGCCCAGATGCCCCCCGAAGGGCCGCGGCTCACGGCGGCGCAGGTGGACGCGATCAAACGCTGGATCGACGAGGGAGCGGAATGGAAGGAGCACTGGGCATTCCGGCCGCTCGTGCGGCCCGCCGTGCCGGCCGTGAGCGTTGAAGGGGATCCGCTCGTGGCAGACCAGCCGCTTGCCAACCCGATCGACGCCTTCATCCGCGACGGCTTGGCACGCCGCGGGCTCCCAGCGCCGCAGTTGGCCGACAAGACAGCCCTGATCCGCCGGGCGACTTACGACGTCACCGGCCTGCCGCCAACCGAGCAGGACGTCCGTGACTTTCTCGCCGACGACTCGCCGCAGGCGTGGGAGAAGGTGGTCGATCGACTCCTCGCCAGTCCGCACTACGGCGAGCAGTGGGCGCGGCACTGGCTCGATCTGGTCCGCTACGCCGACACGAACTCCTTCGAGCGCGACGGCAACAAGCCGCATGCCTGGCGGTATCGTGATTACGTGATCCGGTCGCTCAACGACGACAAACCGTACGACCAGTTCGTGATCGAGCAACTGGCTGGCGACGAGTTCCCTGAGCCCACGAGCGACAGTCTGATCGCCACGGGTTATTACCGGCTCGGCGTCTGGGATGACGAGCCTGCCGATCGGGAGCAGTTTCGCTACGACTGGCTCGACGACATCGTGGCGACCACGGGGCAGGTGTTCCTCGGCTTGACGGTCAACTGCGCCCGCTGCCACGACCACAAGATCGACCCGATTCCGCAGCGCGATTACTACAGCCTGCTCTCATTCTTCGACAACATCACGCCGATGGGCACCGGCGGCGATCAGGTTGAGCGGCCGCTCTTCAAGGACGATGCCGATCGGAAGGCCTATGAGGAAAAGGTCGCCGATCTGAAACGCCGCCGCGACGATGCGCAGGTGGCCGTCAAGGAAATTGAGGACCGGTTTCGCGCCGCATGGGAGCGGCAGTCGGCGGGCCAGGTGGCGGGTGGCGATCTCGATGATCTTGTATTTCGATTCTATCGCGACTCGTGGAAGCAGCTCCCCGCCTTCGACGAACTCAAGGCCGAGGACACGGGCGCCGTGCCTAGCCAACTCTTTGACATTTCGGTCGCGCCGTCGCTGCGACCTGATTTCTTCGGCTACGTGTTCACGGGCTTTCTCAAGGTGCCGATGGATGGCGACTACACGTTCACGCTCGACTCCGATGATGGCTCGCGGCTTGCGATCGATGGCCATGTCGTCGCAGAACATGACGGCATCCACGGCGAGGGGAAGCTGAAGACTGCCACCGTGCCGCTGAAGGCGGGCCGTCTGCCGATCCGCCTCGATTATTTCCAGGGGCAGCACGGCAAGGGTCTGACCGTGTCGTGGTCGGGGCCCGGGTTCGCGGCGCGGATGCTCTCGGTCCGGGGGAAAGACTTCAACCTCAAGGAGGTGATGCGAATCGATGGCGAGCGGCTGCTCGGTGCTGACGGCAAAAAGGACTATGAAGAAAAAGTGAAGGCGCTTGAGGCCCTCAAGAAGGAAGCGGTGCCAGTCGACAAGGGACTCGTCGTGACCGAACGCGGGCCCACGCCGGCCGACACGTTCGTCTTCTACCGCGGCAACCCGCATGCGGAGAAAAAGCCAGAAAACAGGGTTGGCCCGGCGTTTCCGTCGATCCTCAAGGCGAAGGAGCCGGTGATCCCCACGCCGGCGGCGGATGCGAAGACCTCCGGCCGCCGCACGGCGCTGGCCCGCTGGCTCGTCTCGCCCGACAACCCGCTGACCGCCCGCGTCATGGCCAACCGGATCTGGCAGCATCACTTCGGCCGGGGCATCGTGAGAAGCTCGAGCAACTTTGGCATGATGGGCGATCCGCCCACCCACCCGGAACTGCTCGACTGGCTGGCCACGGAACTCGTCGCTGGCAACTGGCGGCTCAAGCCCCTGCACAAGCTGATCCTCTTGTCGCAGGCCTATCGCGCATCGGCAACAGGCAACGCGGAGGCGTTGAAGGTCGATCCGCTCAATGATTCCCTCTGGCGGTTCGACATGCGGCGGCTCTCGGCCGAGGAACTCCGTGACTCGATCCATATCACCACCGGGGCCTTCAATCCGAAGATGTTCGGGCCGGGCGTCTATCCCACGATCCCCAAGGAGGTGATGGCGGGGCAGTCGCGGCCCGGCGAGGGCTGGGGATCGTCGAGCCCGCAAGAGCAGGCGCGGCGGAGCATCTACGCGTTTGTGAAGCGGGCGCTGATCACGCCGATCCTCGCCGACTTCGACCTGGCCGACACCGACACGAGCTGCCCCGTGCGGTTCACGACGACGCAGCCCACGCAGGCGCTCGGCATGATGAACGGCGAGTTCCTGCAGCAGCAGGCGAGGGAATTTGCCGCTCGTGTCCGCCGGGAGGCGGGCGGGCCCGATGCGGCCGACGTGCCGGCGCAGGTCCGCCGGGCATTGGAGATTGCGCTCGTACGGCCGGCCACCGACGCGGAGGTCGGCCGGGGCGTGGCCCTCATCGACAGGCTCGACGACGCCGACGGCGTCAGCCCCAGCCGGGCCATGGAACTGTTCTGCCTGATGGTGCTGAACCTCAACGAATTCGCTTACCTGGATTGATTCGCCGCCTCGCCGCGACAAGGAGCCCAGCCATGCCATCCAGCCACGACCATCGACACGGCCAGTTTTGTCACAGGACCCGTCGTGAATTCTTCTGGGAGGCGGGCGCGTCGTTCACGGGCCTGGCCTTGTCAGGCCTGCTCGACCAGGGGTTCTTCGCGCGGCAGGCCCATGCGGCCGGGCAGACGGTGGGGGCCACCGGCACGCCGTTCACCAATCCGCTCGCGGCCAAGCCCCCGCATTTCGCTCCCAAGGCGAAGAGCGTGATCTTTCTCTTCATGTATGGCGGGCCGAGCCAGGTCGACACGTTCGACTACAAGCCGAAGCTCTACGGGCTCGACGGCCAGACGATCGAGGTGAAGACCAAGGGCCGCGGCGGTGAGAAGAGCCAGGGGCGGGTCGTGGGCCCCAAGTGGAAGTTCAAGCAGTATGGCCAGTGCGGCAAGTGGGTGAGCGACCTCTTTCCGCACATCGCGACCCACGTCGACGACATCGCTTTCATTCATTCGATGACGGCCGACTCGCCGATTCACGGCTCGGCGATGCTGCAGATGAACTCCGGGAAAATCCAGTCGGGCGCCCCCTGCCTGGGCTCGTGGGTGAACTATGGGCTCGGCAGCGTCAATGAGAACATGCCAGGCTTCGTGGTGATGCTCGATCCCACCGGCGGCCCGATCTCGGGCGCGAAGAACTGGTCGAGCGGCTACATGCCGGCGACCTATCAGGGCACGCTCCTGCGGAGCAAGGGTTCGCCGATCCTCGATCTCGCGCCGCCCGATGACATGCCGCTGGAGGCCCAGCGGACGATGCTCGACGCGCTGCGCGAGGCCAACACGGCCCACATGCTCTCCCGCGGCGACAACACGGAACTCGCCGCACGGATCGCCTCCTACGAGCTGGCCTGGAAGATGCAGGAACACGCGCCTGAGGCGGTCGACCTGGCCAGCGAGACCGAGGAGACGAAGAAACTCTACGGACTGGAGAACCCGCGGACGGCCGATTTCGGACGGCGGTGCCTGCTGGCACGGCGGCTCGTCGAACGGGGCGTGCGGTTCGTTCAGCTCTACTCCGGCGGCGCCCACAACGACGACAACTGGGACGCCCACACCGACATGGAAAAGAACCACAATTTTCATGCGGGGAATACCGACCAGCCGGTGGCGGCGCTGCTTACGGATTTGAAGCGGTCGGGACTGCTCGACTCAACGCTCGTGATCTGGGGCGGCGAGTTTGGCCGGCAGCCAACGGCGGAATACGCGGAGGGCACCGGCCGCGACCACAACTCGTTCGGGTTCACGATGTGGATGGCTGGCGGCGGCATCAAGGGGGGCGTGAGCGTGGGGGAGACCGACGAGCTGGGCTCGGCGGCGATCTCGCCGGGCCCGGGCCATGGCAATGGCGACAAGCCAGGCTTCCACGTGAAGAGTCTGCACGCCACCGTGCTGCACCAGCTCGGCTTCGACCCCAACCGGCTCTCGTATTTCTTCGGCGGCCTCGACCAGAAGCTCGTCGGTGTCGAGCACGTCGAACCCATCCACGAGGTGATCGCATGAACATGAAACGGCTCGCCTCGTCGCTCTGCGTCGCGTGCGCCGCACTCCTCTCTCTTCGGGCGTTCGCGGAATCGCCTCCGACTGCGGTGCAGACGGGCACGCCTCGCCGGGTGATCGCGGCTGACGACTCGACCAAGACGCTCGCCTCGATCGGGCCGGATGGCCGCGTCGAATGGAAGCTGCCCTGTGGGCCGATCCACGATCTGCACCTGCTGCCCAATGGCCATATCCTCTATTCAGAAGGCTGGACGCGGATCGTCGAACTCGACGAGCACCGCAAGCCGATCTGGGACTACAACGCGAAGCGGAATGGCAACGCCGGCCGGACGGTCGAAGTGCATGCGTTCCAGCGGCTGCCCGACGGCACGACGATGATCGTCGAGTCGGGGCCGGGCCGGATCATCGAGGTCGATCGCGACGGGAACCTGCGGCACGAGATCAAGCTGACGGTGAACGATCGTTCGCCCCACTCCGACACGCGAAACGCGCGGAAGACCGAGGCCGGCACCTACCTCGTGGCCCACGAGAAGGATGGCGTCGTTCGGGAGTATGACGCCACGGGAAAGGTCGTCTGGGAGTTCGACGTGCCGCTCTTCGACAAGCCGAAGAAGGGAGGGCATGGCCCCGAGTCCTTCGGCGACCAGGCCTATTCGGCCGTCAGGCTCGCCAACGGCAACACGCTCATCGGCACCGGCAACGGCCACAGCGTGCTCGAGGTGACGCCCGCGAAGGAGATCGTCTGGAAGATCGAACAGCACGATCTGCCCGGGATCGTGCTCTCCTGGGTGACGCAGGTGAGCCGCCTCAAGAATGGCAACACGCTGCTGGTCAACTGCCACGCCGGCCCCGAGCAGCCGCAGATCATCGAGGTCACGCCGGAGAAACAGGTGGTCTGGACGTTCAAGGATTTCAAGACGTTCGGCAACTCCCTGCCGGTGGCGGTGGTGCTGGATCCATGAGGTCCAATCACCAACGGTTCGGCGGCGCGACATGCTGCCTGGTGGCGGTGGCGGCCGTGCTGATCGGCTGCGATCTCCGCGGCATGGGCGGCACGGACGGTGCTGCCGCGATCGCGGAGCTTCACCGCGACGTCGGCGACCATATTGCCGCGGTCCGCGCGGGCGAGGCCCATGCAATCGTCGCCGCGGCGCCGCTGACAGATGCCGAGTGGGAATCGCTGCGGGGCTTGGCCGGCCTCAGCGAACTCGTGCTCGAGCAGGGCAGGGCGGACGATGGCCGGGCTGAGATCCTGGCGACGCTCACGGGCCTCGAGCGGCTGGTCCTCCGCGAGTCACCGCTCGGCGATGCAGGCTTCCAGAGGATCGCTGAGTGCCGTGTGCTTCGCGACCTGAATGTGCCGCAGGCGGCCTGCACCGCCACGGGTGTGCGGGCACTGGCGGCGCTCCCGCAGCTGCGGAGCCTCCGTCTGGGCGGCCCGAGGCTTGCCGGTGTGGAGGTCTGTGAGGCGGTCGCCTCCCTGCCGCAGCTGCGGTCGCTGCATCTCATCGACGTGCCGATCGGCGACGAGGGTCTGGCGGTGCTCGAGCAGCTGCCGGGCCTCTGGAATCTCTATCTCGACGGAGCCGGGGTATCGGATGAGGCCTGGGAACAGTATTTTCAAGCCTGCCCTCGGGTGCATGTGCACATCGACCAGGCGCATCACGATCGGGATCCTCGCGGCCACCTTCACGAGCAGGCACCATGAAACAGGCGACGCCAGCACGTTGTGAGCGAGGAGTGAGTGCCGCGATCGCGCGTCGAGTGGCGTGGTCGCTTCTGGTCGTCACGACCGGCCTGATCGCGGGGCATGCCGCGGTTGCGTGGGGCCGCACCGGATCCGCTGACGCGATGGCCGGGGCGGCGACTGCCTGGCTCGATTCGCTCGACCCCGCCCAGCGAACCCTGGCCTCCAAACCCTTCGACGATGCCGCGCGGACCGACTGGCATTTCGTGCCCAAGCCCACGCGGAAGGGCGTGCAACTCCGCGACATGACCGAGCCGCAGCAGGCGGCGGCCCTTGCACTCTTGCGGTCGGTCCTCTCGCAGATCGGCTACGACAAGTCGGTCGCCATCATGGAGCTGGACGAGATCCTGCGAATTCTCGAGGGATCGCGCGCCAAGAACATCCGTGATCCCAAGCGGTATTTCTTCACGATCTTCGGCAGGCCAGCGGATGTCGGCCCATGGGCGGTCTCCATCGAGGGGCATCACCTCTCGCTCAACGTCACGGTCCGTGATGGACGGATCGTCGACTCGACGCCGCAGTTCATGGGCGCGAACCCCGCCGTGGTGAAGACGCCGCTGTCGAATCTGCCGGGCGTGGGTCGCCGCGTGCTCGAAGCGGAGGAGTCAGTCGCCTTCGAACTGGTGAACTCGCTCGACGGGGGCCAGCGGGCCAAGGCGGTCATCGCGGCCGAGCCGCCACGGGAAATCCGCGGCGCGGGAGAGCCACAGCCAGCGGGTGAGCCGGCCGTCGGCGTCGGGTTTGGCGACCTGTCGGCGTCGCAACAGGCGGTGCTGCGGCGGCTGGTCGACGTCTACTGCGAGTCGATGCCGGAAGAGGTCGTGGCGGAACGGCGGCAGGTCATCGAAGCTGCCGAGGGAGGCTGGGCCGCGGTGAAGTTCTCCTGGGCCGGCAGTCTGACGCCGGGCATCGGACACTCGTATCGCGTCGAAGGGCCGACCTTCGTCATAGAACTGTGCAACGTGCAGCCCGATGCCGAGGGGAATCCGGCCAACCATATCCACTGTGTGTGGCGTGATCGCACCGGCGATTTTGATCTGCCCGCGCGGGATTGAGGATCGCACGTCGGATCCCGTCGCTTGCGATCAGGGCTTGTATCGAGGCGTAGCGCGACGGCTGATGGCTGCGATGCCACCCCAATAAAAGCCCCGGGCGGAAGCCCGGGGACTGCTTCATCGAAAATCTGTCGCTCGATCAGAGCGCCATCCGCAATCCGACGTCGTCGTTGCCCTCGACCTTGTCGGCGCCCGGGGCGACCGGGCCACCGTCGTCCTCGCCGTCCGGGCCGACCGAGTAGACGAGCAGCGAGCCGTCGGTCCGCTTCATGACCAGCGGCCGGTCGGCCGTGAAGGGATCGCGGGATGCAGGTGGCACGAGCTTCGTGGAGAGTTCCTCGAAGGTCGTGGGCATCGTCTCAGTTTCCAGCCGCTGCCTCGTGGCGGCGACGAGGGCGGAGGCGGCCCGCTGCCGGGCGATGCTCTGGGCCTGTGTGCGGAAGACGCCCCCCAGCGCCGGCACGATCAGCGACGACATCATGCCCGGGCTGCGGTCCCAAAGCTCCTTTTCCATGGCGTCGGTCTTCTTCTTCACCTCCGGGTAGGGCTCCGATCCGGCAGCCAGTTGCTGGTACTTATGCATGATCGACCGGTAGCCCGTCAGGTCGGCCTCGAGGAAGAAGACGCGGTAGAGGAGGGTCAGCGGCAGGATGCGGGAGAGAAACGGCCGCTGTGGCTGATTCGCGAGCAGCTCGAGGGCATTCATCACGCCGAACCGACTGTCCGCCATGCCTGCAAACGTCGAGAGCCCGAAGGCCTCCTCGCCGTAGTAATGGCTCGCCATGGCCGGCGGGGTCGTGACGAGATCGCGGATGTCGGACGAGTCGAGTGCGGCGAGGTCGCTTTTTCCGAGCGTCGGTAGCACCTGCGCGAATGTCTCAAGGGCCAACGCATCGATGGCCAGACCGACGAGGCTCGAGATCAGGAGCGGCTCACTGGCGGAATGCCGGCCGATCCGCTGGATACGTGCCACATCGTGAAGGGCGTCGGTGGCGTTGCCGTCGGCCACCTCCCGGCGCGTCTTCAGCGCGAGGAGTCGGGCCACGGCTCGCAGGGACTGGAGTTCCGGCAGCAGCATATCGATGGACGGTCGCGTCCAGTCCCGCTGAAACCGGCAGGTGTCGCGATCGGCGGCGTGGCGGATCAGGTCGAGCGTGGCGGCATGCCGGGCCAGCAGATCGGTCACGGCCGGATTGGCCACGTCGATCGTCGTCGCCTTCGTGAGCGGCGACTCATCCGATTTGAGCGCGGCATCGGCGTCGAGTGCCGCGAAGGCCTGCCGATAGAGCGGGGCGGCGTTCTGCGAGTCAGGCACGACTGGCGGGATGTTGGCCTGCATCAGCTGCCCTGCTTCCAGCCGCAGGTAGGGTGCCTGCGCCGCCGCGGCGTTGTCGAGGATGAGCAGCGTGCCAAACGACACCGCCTTGGCGATCACGAAGGCTGCCGCCAGGCCGACGACGGGCCAGCGGGCGGCCGGCGGCACGGGGTCTGCCTCAGCACGCAGCGGCTTCGCGTTTGCCCGGGCAAGCCCCGCCCAAACGATCCAGATGCCGCCGATGAGTGCCGACAGAAACGTGGCGATCGTGGGGCCGAACCAGTTGGTTGGAATGGGCTTCCAGAAGGCGAGAAATGCCGTGAACGCTACGAACGGCAGAAGTGCAGCGACGGGCGCGCTCCAGGCCACCCCCTCGAGAAGCCGTCGCAGCCATTGGCCCTGCGTCCGTGCTGCGGCCGCCGTCCACGCGGCCGACCAGAGCAGGCAGGATGCGACGACGAACACGAAGAAAAGAAAGTGGCCCATCAGAGGTCCCCCTGCAGGAAAGAGCGAGTATCGAGCACATGGAATGTATCGCGGTGACGCGGGATGGCAGTGTCATACGGCTGGCCAACGGCCAACTGCACGGCGGAGGGGGG